>JAJZLW010000054.1 GCA_021850505.1 Thermoplasmata archaeon | reverse complement strand
ACGTATTTATCGACAAAGGCGGCAGCGATGGTAAGATTGATTGTGTTCTTTTCTCTGAAACCCATGACCTTTACATCGTAGCCCACTGCAGGCAGGGTTTTTTTAAGATCGCCATTTATGTATTTTTCTGTCGCGAGGACGAGTTTCTCGGTATCAGAAAAGGGTGCAAAACCCACACCAAAAGATGTGTCATTCGCCTTGAGTTTCCCGATGTTAAACAGGCCCGTCAGATCAACTGAACCATGACCTATCATTGAATCGATAATAACATCTGTATCGATGTTAATATGCTTGAAATTTTGCGCAAGAAATTTCTTTGTCGCGGATATCGATATTGACTTTACCGGTATCTGTTCACCATTTACCTGGGAAGTTGCCCTTCCGCTCAATATGATATAACTTGGTTCGATTATCTTTCCTCCACCATACTTCGGCCTTGACTGGCCACCCACCGCCTCAAGTTGGTCGGTATTGTGGTGAAGGACCTTCCCGTATTCCTTCAGGTAATACTTGCTGAGTTCCCTGCTTACAGCTTCTGCAATTCCATCACAGATGCTGTCAGGATGCCCTATGCCCTTTCTTTCAACTATTTCAACGTCACTCTTGTGTGTTGGAACCTTGTTAAGTTGCTCTACTGATATGTTTCTAGCCATTTTATTATCGCGGGCAGATTTAAGATTCGTATTAAACATTTTGTGAGCGGAGACAATAATATTAGTAATCTGTATCAAATATGACTGCGGGTAATACAGGCTATTTCCTCTTCATCTTGCGTGTGTGTATTGCAATTCATAATAATCGCATCAGTATTGCGATAAATCTTTTTTCGTGTTGAACAGACTCAAGGCGGGAAAAGATTATTTTTAATGTTATAAATATGCTTCCTGAATGGGCATTACAACATTTAGCACTATTTGTTTTGTTTTCTCCATTTCTATGGAGTCTGTAGATTCATGATTTTTAAAAACCTATCAGACAAGAGAAGGAGACAGATTATTGCAATATTGCTTACAACTGGATTGATCTTTATTGCTCTGTCAATCTCATTCGCTTACAGTTCGCCCGATCAGAATGTTGCAGAAAAGAACTCTAATGGTCTTTCTGTTACTGTTACTCCGGAGAATGTAACAACACCTGGATTGATTGCGGATTATGTAACCCTGAGAATAACAGTTCAGGATGACAGAAATTTTTCGGTTATCAGAATATTGAATGTAAACAATGAGGTACTCTATGAAGAGAATTTCACCCCTCGCCCGTATACCCTTGCTTACATTTTACTGACTGAAAATACCAGTCCGGTGATATTGAATGTAAGTGTTTCAGGTGGTCAGCATGTGGATCTGGCTATTCAGTTGAATACAGGATACAGTGGAGTTATATATGAAATCATATTAATTTCCGGCGTTTTGATCCTTGTCTTTTCGATTTCACTGATCAGAACCAATTACAAAAACTACCTTTTCCTTATTCCTGCATATTTAGGCATAAGCGTATTATTCGGCCAGAGATACGATGATTTTTTCATGATTACCAGTGGGATGGATCTTCTAGAACACATAAACCCATATATTATATCCAGAAGCCTTGCACCGGGTCTGCAGTGGGAATATCCCCCACTGTACGTGTTTTACAGTGCTCTTTCTGCCGTGTTTTATAGGTACATATTGGGAATGCCCCTGATCTCATACAATGAGAGCAGTTTTAACCTTCTCAACTTCGGTAACATATATTCATCGTGGAGGCTGCTCGAAGGATCCAATCTCTTTGTTCTTTACCTTCTGGATAAACTGCCATTTGTCATCTCTTTTTTCTGGATTGCCAGAAATCTTGAGAAAACAACAAAAATCACACCATGGAAGAGCTGGCTGCTCAACCCACTGGCTGTTGTTGTAGGCATCGCATGGGGTCAGCTTGACGTACTTGGACTCGCTTTCCTGGTGCAGGGTATAGTATATTACAGGAAAGGGGAGGATTTCAAGGCATCACTTTTTGCATCTATCGGGGCTGGAATAAAGATATTTCCGGTTTTTGTAATTCCCTACCTCTTATTTAAAAGCAGAAATAAGGTGAAAACGCTGATCCCAGTCTTACTAGTTCTTGTTGCTGTAATACTTGGTTATGCTGTATCGGGGAATGCATTGCTTGACCTGCAGACGATAATCATCGGGCGATCAACTCCTGATTTTGCAAATATTTTTTCTGCCCAGGGCTTAACCTGGCAGATCATACCGGTTGATCTCGGCATATCCAGCTTCCCCTCGTTGTTCCTGTATGCCTTTATACCGTTGTACATAATCTTTACTGCTTATTCGATTAAGAAAGGATTGAAAATAGAGGAATATTTTGTCATCGTTATGCTGATATTTTTCGTAACTTATAATTATGTCAACCCACAGTATCTGATCTGGTTGTTGCCATTCTTGATCGAAATGGGTGACCGCAGGAAATTGTTTATCTATTCGCTCCTTGGTTCCTTGTATATAGCACTTGATTACAGCTTCACCTATTTTCTAAATCCAGATATATCATGGAATTACATTGCATCTTCTTTGGGAGAAATAGATGTTTTCCGGCAGAAGATTACAGGGAACTTTGTCGTTCTTGTGATTTACGGTACAATGTCATCTGCTCTGTTTTTGTATGAAATCATTCACTTTCTTAAAAGAAGGAAGGTGGAATTTGTGACTGTTCTTGAATAATTCTCATTGAGGATTCATTTTTTTCTAACTGCAAAGACACCAATGATTAGCGTTAAAATGTAAACCGCGAACAGTAAGTCATATAACCCTGGTATGTAGGTACCGGAGCTGGCATACGCCTTGTCAAATGTCACGCCGAATAGATAATTTGCCATAGCACCTGCAGATGGAAACCAGTGCGTTGTACTGTAGGTTGCGATATCCGCAACCAGAAAAATAGCTATTATTGCTGATCCAGCAACTCCGACCTTTTCAAGCATCCTGTCATGTTTGACTATTAAGACGATACCCCCTATGAGTGAAAGTATCCCGGTAGCAAGAAGACCATACCAGTGATAAAAGTATGGCTTTACAAGACCGAAATCAGTCTGAAGGTTCTTGTCGGTAGAGATGATCAAGATAGTGACTACAAACGCGATCAGGAAAAATATACCCTGTAACATATGGAGACTGGAGGGTTTAGAATCGTTATTTGCCATTATTAGATATTAAATAATTCACTATTAAACTTTACCAATAAATGTGCGAAATAAGGCTTTCCTAAATAAGTTGGATAGGCACGGCATATAATTGCAAACTGATGTAATTTGTAATACCCATCAGAAAATTTCACTGTATCCCAGCAAAGACGATGTTTCGTGTTTGACGGTGTCAATTTCGCTGTCGTCTAGACCTCTGCATTCCTTGTTTATTATTGATAGTGTTATATCTAAATCGTTTTCAAATAATTTAACAGAGGTCGCAATGCTATCAATATCGGGTATCATGACGGTCTGCTCCCCTCTCTTTGCAGCAAAAAAAATAAATTTAGCGAGATTGTGGGACATAAAGTAGAACGGCTCGGAGCCCACCATCACAACCGTGAATTCATCCTTTCTGAACATTGTTACTTCCTCTCCATAAGGTATCTTGAAAGGATCCATGCCTTTGGTTTTCAGGTAGAATTCAGGGAATGGTTTTAAGGGCGATTTTTTTGCAATCCTATTAGCAACCTCAAGTAATTCTGATCGGGACAGTTTCATTGATCTCAATTTACGAAAACGGATCTAAATATTAAAACCGGAGCTTCGTCTATATTGAGCAATCTGGAGTTCTATCCTTCCATGAATTAGAAAAATAGTTATTGATTAATATGTCTTACCTTTACAGTGGAAGAATACTATGAAAATCTGGATCGAATTTTCTCGGAAGCATCAATTATTTACGATAAAAAAATACTCTCTAATTTTATAAACGTCAACATAAGATCTTTAGAAATGAGCACTCTTTTGAAGCATTCCAAAAGGGGTATGAAGGTTCTTGAGATCGGATGTGGGACCGGGGAGGAGGCCGCCCGGTTTGTACTTGAAACTGGAAATGAAATCACCTGCTTGGAAATTTCAAGCGGAATGATAAATTTTGCAAGAAACAAAATGGAAAAGTTGGGAATCGCTGATAAATTTACTTCAGTAAAGAGACCTGCATCTGATATTGACTTAGTGGGTGATTCCTTTGATTTGATATATTCCTTTAACGGGGCACTTAACACTGAACCCAGAATCAGAGAAACTGCGAATGGTATTTACCATTCTTTAAAAGACGGCGGCGTTTTGATATTTTCAATTAGAAACAGGAGGTGTTTAGGTGAGTCTATTCTTTACTCTATTTTGGGAAAAAACGAAAGGATAAAAGATCGTGCCGGAGAAACAACTTACGTCGAGGTGGTTGGAAAGAAGGTTAAATCTCAGTACTATTCTCCAGGTGAAATATTATCAATATTTGAAAGGTTTAAACTGATCCAAAAAAAGGGGCTTGCTATAATTTTTCCACCTTATCTTGCGGAAAAGATTCCTTCAAACTTTGCGAAACGTTTTCTGACATTTTTAGAAAAAGTGCTGTCATCACTTCCTTTTTTTTCATCTCTTGGGGATGAGGTAATTTATGTCTTCAGAAAAAGGTGAATACAACTTGGAAGTTCAGCTTCCAGATCCATATCTTTCCACCTTTCTGGTTAATTATATTCTTGAAGGAGATAGATTTCATATCATTATAACCGGCGAGTGGAAGAGAAAACTGAAAAACTGCTCCTTTGCATATATACATGGAAACACATATTCTGCCAGTGAGGAGAGTGTGGGCCCTCTGATAGAGTCTTTTAAGAGAAAATACGGGGCGGGTCATCTTGAACGACATAATCTGTCTTCCGGGACTGCCTTCCTTCTTGAAAAATCTGACGAACCGGTAAGGAGCAGATATAAAATCCTAGAGAATGAATTTGATGAGGTGTCAAAAGATTATGAGTCATCCGTCAAAGGGAATCCAGTTGAGGTATATATGAGGATTCGAACCTCAATGCTTTTATCTCATTTCGCCAGGGATGGGATGAAGATTCTTGAAATTGGTTGTGGAACTTTGATGGAGGCAGCGGCCATTGGAACAAAAGTATTCCTGACGTGTGCTGAATTGTCAGATGAAATGATCCGCAGGGCGAGAGAAAATTCAAAGCTTTTAAGCAATATTGACGTTGAAATGCTAAAGGTATCGACAGGTTTTGTTAGCACCGGAAGGAAATATGATATTGTTTTTACCACTTTTGGGTATCTGGATTTAGAGAAGATTGAAACTGTTGAGGCAACTTTAAGAGAGAACCTGAAAGAAGGTGGAGTATTTATTGGAGCCTACTGGAACAGATTTGGTTTCATGGATATAATGATCTCCCTGCTGCTTGGCAGATTCGAATATATAAAACAGAAAAATAAAGGCAATGTTCTGCCTGATTTTTCCAGATTTACTACAGCGACGAGACCTAAAAACCCTCTTATTTTTTCTAAGATAAGAGGTTTCAAGGTTATAAAAAGGGCAGGAATCTGCACAATTATTCCACCATACAATTTTAAACGGGTTGCGAAGAGACTGTCAAATAGAAAAATGCTTTTTAGATTGGACAAACTGGCATCCTCAATACCTTTTATTAAGAATTTTGCCGATTATATCATTGTAGTGTTGAGGAGAGAGAATGAATCATAATATGGTAGAATCCTTCAGCATCATTATACCCACTCACAACAGGCATTCAAAACTGAACACATTATTGAAAAGCATTGAAGAACACAGAGTTGATAAGCTAAAAGAAATAATTATAATAGATGATTCTGAGGTTCATTCCAGCATAAAACCCATAGAGGGAATTAGAATTATTCATGTGAAAATTTCTTTCAGGATATTCATTTCCCATGCAAAGAATATTGGAGCTAGGCTTGCTTCATCTGATTACCTTTTCTTTATTGACGATGATAATGTAGTTGGTGCGGAAACGTTTCAGCCTGTAATTGATGCCTTTTCTTCGCAGGATGACGTGGCAGCGGTTATGCCTTCAGCTATGTATCTTGCCAACCCTGAACTTGTCTGGGTATATGCGACACCGTTCAAAAAGGGAAAATGGGAGCATGATCTGATAGGCAGAAATAACATGAGAAATGTTGAACTGGAAAACAGATTATACGATGTTGACGCGCTCCCGAATTCAAGCATGATAGAAAGGAAAGCCCTGTTAAGTGTAAACGGTTTTAGCACTGATCTGAAGGTAAACAGTTCCGGGGACCTAGCACTAAAACTAAAATCGGCAGGTTTCAGAGTAATCGCAACGTCATACGCAAAGATATATCATGATGTCACTTTACCGGGAAAATTCGGTTACTGGTCGGTTCATGCCCGCAATGATCCGGAACGTGTGAAGCTTGAGATCTCTAACTGGTTTTCCTATATGCGCGAAGTGCATTCGAATGAAATGTTTTTTGTCTGGAAAGCACTTCTTCATTCAATGAAGTTCATTCTTCCAAATCTGTTAACTTATATCCTTCTTGGGGAGAAAAACAGGAAAAAGTTGATTGAAAATCTTGCAATTGGTTTGTTTGAGTCAGTCAGGAAATCTGAATTTAAGAAATAAATTATTTTTTAATTTCCATAACTTCGCGGTCGATGTGTCAAAAGAACTAAGGAAGGCAAATCTATGCAATCTTTTACCAATCCTGTTATCGAATAGGCCGGTTCCAAATATTCCCTCAAGCTTTAGTCTGTTGTCGAAATATGATTCAAGCGGACCATAAAATATTCTGTGAATGCCCTGGTCCGTCGTCACTTCTCTTATTCCCCCTCTCTCCCTCATCTTAGAAAGTGGCGCATAAGGCACTGAAAGAATCAATGTTCCACCTCTCTTTCCAACTCTTATTATTTCATTATAGACATGAGCTGGATTGCTGATATGATGCATAACTCTCACCATTACTATAAGATCAAACATACCGTTCTTGAATGGAAGGTTCATAAAATCGCACTGAATCAGATGTGTACGGGTCAACCTTTTTTTAGCCTCTCCTAGATTTCTGCTTGAGAAGTCAACCATATAAGTCTCACCGCTAATTTTCTCCAGTACGGACGTAATTCTTCCAAAACCACCACCCATTTCGAGCGTTTTAATAGGATTTCCAGCCAGTTTCTTAATAAGTTTCCTTTCCGCAAGGTCGAGTATATCCCTGTCTTTCCATTCATTTACGTAATCGTAGTTATCGTAATCAGGGGGTTGCACAAACAAATAGATCATTTCAACTAATTAACATTTTCTTCGACTTTATCCGCGTTTTTAATGATTTCACCATATACTTTCTGGCTTTTCCAGATTTTGAAGTATTCGGAAAATTCACGGTATCTGAAGTTTGGTTTAAACCTGTATAAAACCAGTGCTATGAGGAACTCAGGCGTTAATATCTCCTTAATTCCAGCATCTGATGGTTTGAACCCGATTCTCATAAAATCTCTATAGTGAAGGTATCCAACTTTAACTCTTGACAAATGATTCCTGTTTCTGTTCAGGTGATCAATCACTACATTTATGCTCAGGTCCTGGGCATGCAAATTACGGGAAAAAGCGTTTAAAGCAATCTCGTTGTCTTCATGTCTATCAAGATTCTTCCACCCACCAAGTAAGCTGGCGATCTTGCGTGGCATAATCATCATACCATATACCGAGAGAACTTTGCCTTCAAATCTTGAATGGTACTCGTGTATCGCCCTCAGGATTCTCCTGTGATCATAGATTACATCCATGTCGATGTTTGCAATTATGTATCGACCTGTGGAGTGCATGAATGCCTCGTTTCTCCCGGTGCCTCTGTTACTTTTTATCCTGATTAGTGATGTAATGATATTCTGTTTAAATAAATCAGATAGGTATTCGTATGAGCCATCATTGCTATAATTGTCTATTACAACCGACTCAAACCTTTCATCTAAAAGAAGAGGATAGATACTGTTTATAGATTGGCGTATTGAATTGATAGAATTGTAATTTGTAATGCATATGCTGTAAATTCTATCCCCTTCCACAAAATATGTATCATCAATTTATATTAATATGTACTTTTACGCGAAGTCTGAAAATTATATTTTTAACATTAATAATGTCAAGGCTCTATGAAAGATTTGCTCACTAAATTGGTTAATATTAATGGTGAATTAGTTCAAAGAAAAAAGTGACCGAGGACAGGAAAAAATCTCATTATCAAGTTTTATGTGGAAAGATACCCGATGATTTCTGGGGAAACGTAATGCAGTTAAACAGGTAAGTCAAAAAGCGATTGCAATATCATGCACAAAAATAGAGATTCTACTTGAGACCATAATTAAAGCCTCCGGCAATGAAGGGAATCGAGTCCTTTACACATTCTGTTATTGTGAAACTGATATTATGATCGGTCAAAAAATGAAAAGAAAGTTGATTGGCGGAGTGTTTCTAGAAGCGAATATAAATTAATTGTCAGAAAAAAGGTGTCATCGGGTGTAAACGTATCTGTGAATGACATAGTCAGACTTCACAGGTCAGAGGTTAAAATACGATCAATGCAGATATTTGAGTTTCAGAATTGGAGGATTGGTAAAATTTTTGGTGGGATGACTGCCAGAAAACTTGGATTGTGGGAATAGATGGCTATATTTTTTGCTTTAATCAAACCAAAGTTAAACAAAGCAAAGAAGTAGGGAGAAATTTATAGACAACTTTGGAACGGCAATTGGACGGCGCGATAAGAATAAGGGAATAATTGTTGCTATTTCATTCGGTAAAGGAGCATGTGTTGAAGTTGCAAGAGTAAGCATTCAGAAAAGCCTGAAGATTAACTTATTGACATTGAAGTAACTTGCGGAGATAAAGTAGGATTTTTATTTTTCGCATTCAGCCATCATAATTGTCATCAAGAATCATGTCTAATGTATTGTATTTTTTCCAATATTCCAAGTTAGTCTTTGTGTTTAAGGAATGCTCTTTTATATATGTTTTTTTTAACTATTGTGTCGACTTAAGCACCATATAACATCGCGTTTTAGTAAAATATATATACAGAACAATCATGAAGACATATAACCAGAGAAGAGCGACTGTACAGCAGAGTATAATATTGGCTTCAAGCACTTTAATAGGAGGTCGTTTTAGCACATACTTCGCGGGAGCGACGGCATCGAGATATGAGGAAACATCAAATAATCTGGTTGATCCTCCCTTAATGGTAGGGTGGGGGTGAGTTCGAAGATGTCGCATAAAGATGGTGATCCAGAAAAAACGAAAGAAGAATATGACAGGGATAACCACGCAGATCAGCTAAACCCAAATAACGACGAGTACGACCAGGACTGAGGGGCCCCCTCAGTTCTTTTTTTTTATAATTTGTTCTACAGGGTTGCGATCGAAAATCACAGAAAAAAGACTGTGCGGATTTTAGAAATATTGGATAAATTTATTTAATTTCGAGGTTAAGAAAGGCGATGATCAAAGAATAGGGAAAAAATCAATGTAGTAAAATATTGATGAATTTTCTCTTCTTAACGTCAGATTAATCCATAATCTCTGCTTTTTGTTCCATTTCTTTTTGGAATGCCCAAGCTACATCTCTTTTGCAGATTCCTCGAATAATCTGACCTCTTCCTCAGAAAGGGTCCAGCCGACAGAATTACAGTTTTCCTTGACATGCTCCGGGTTTGATGCCCTTGGTATTGGGAAAACATTGCCATATTTAGAATAGAACCAGTTAAGTGTGATCTGGGATAACGTTTTACCATCATGCGATTTTGAGATTTTGCCAATTTTATCAGGCAATCCCGTGTCACTTCCAAGCTTTCCATGTGCAAGCGGATAGTATGCCAGAACTGCTATCTTTTTCTCAATGCAGTGAGGTATGATGTCTTTTTCAATATCTCTGTGGACGACATTGTAATGCATCTGAGTGGAAGTAACTGTCGAGTCCTTCAATGCGTTTTCAGCTTCTATCATTCCCTTAAGCTTGAAGTTACTTATGCCAATATACCTGATTTTTCCCTGGCGTTGAAGCTCTTCCATCGCGCTCATTGTTTCCGTAATCTGTATTCGACTGTTTGGAAAATGAATCTGGTATAGGTCAATATAGTCAGTATTCAGTTCCCTCAAACTCCTGTGACAGGCTTTGATTAGATCATCTCTGCGAAGATGGGATCTCCATACTTTTGTGGCAATAAACAGATCTTCCCTCTTCGCTCCGGATGCTTTGATCGCTTCGCTGACAAGTTGTTCTGTGCCGTATATCTCTGCCGTGTCAATCAGATTTATTCCCATTTCTATTCCGGTCCTTATCGCCTTCACATGCTGTTCTCTTCCTCTCCTTACGCCAAATAATTTTGCGGCTGCAATCCAGCCTGGATCATAATATGTTCCCAGACCAAAGGGCGATACTTTAAATCCGGTGTTTCCAAACTCCTTATATTCCATGGAGCCTCCATCGATTATATCGTAATAGATGTTGTCTGATCGCGCTACTAGTCTCTTTGCTTGGTCGAGTCAGCAAATTTCCATATGACCGGGTTTGGCCTCTTACTGTATGCCTTTGATCGCAGGATGGAAATCAATTCAAGATAAACCAGAGGGAAGATGTAGATTGCAAGTTTTGGTTTTGAGAACATCGCAGTCAGGATTGAACTGAAGAAATTGACAGGTTCTTCTAGCGCTATAAAGTCAAGAACTTTTGGGCTGAACCCAAATCTTTTCATCTGCTGGTGACCGAAGATAACCCGTTCCCTTTGAATTATGTAATCTCTGGCATTATCTGGTACTAGATTCCTCACGAGTGGATATTCGCTGAAAACAACCTTGTATCCTGAATACCTGATCTCCATGCATATGTATTCCTCATCGTTAACAACATTGGGAATTTGTTTTATTAAATCAGTCCTGAATATTAGCAGCTCGCCACCATGAACTCCGTCTCCCTTCCTGCTGATGATGCGAAGGAAACTGTCTCTTATATGCCATAATAACTCGCCCGTTTTGTTAACGATGCCAGGCCTTTCAGCCGGAACGACAGGTGGCACGATCGCGCCCACATTATCATTAAAGAGTGAAAGCGTTCTCTTAACTTCGAACGAGCATACCTGGATATCTGAGGACATCATGAATAAAACGTCCCCTTTCAAAAAATTCCTTGCTGCATTGAAAGCAGATGGTTTTCCCAGTCTCCTGTTCTCCCTCACCAGAGTTACCCTGTCCGAATACTGCTCAAGGAATCTGTAGGAGCCTGGATCAGATGAACCGTATGATATCACAACCTGATCAAAGCCTGATCGTAGAATCGCTGGCATAAGGTTTCTGAGACCAGTCTCATCGTCATATGAAAAGACCAGCGCTTCTGCTATCATAAAGGCTCACCCGCTGCCTTGCTCTTAAGCCTCCTGTATTTTTCTGAGTCGAGTATAAAATAGTCCTTCGCAGCGAGCGTTTTGAATGCTTCCGCTGATTTGCCGTTCCTTTTAAGCCCAAAATTCACGAAATATCCCTTTAAGAGCAAAAATGATGACATTGCCGAGAAAAGAACTGCCCTGCGCAGGCTAATTCTGCTTTTCTGGTTTCTTTCGTTAAGAACGTTTTCCTTTTTTCCCATTATCGAAAGCAAATATCTGTAAAAATCATGACCGTGGACAGGTATTACATGATTGGCGTCTGATATTATGAGTTCTTCTTCTATATTTGAAAAATACTGCATGGCATATGACCTTGACATACATAGGGAGATACATATCTCGTGCATCCTAAGTGATCGTCTTAGTAGGAAAGCACGTGCAATAACACTCCATAAGGCATCATCTTCAGTAATGAGGAAAATATCTACGTCATCATTCTCCTTTGGCAGGTAAGAGACGGACCCGCTGATTCCAGCAAAAACGATCGTGTCGAGACGGAGCCTGTCAAGAAACTCGAGGCCGTAATTAATTTTGGATAGTTTCAGATCGTATGGTGACTGGATCCGGCCACTTGATTGCTCACTGGAATCTGACATTTAACTTAATTATCAAATCAGACATATTACCCTTTTGCTTCTATTATCATAATATAGGAACAATTTTCTGCTTTTCCCTAAAAATGTTTATTCTCAATCTTTCGATATCTGATTGTGAGACGCTTTAAACTATGGGTGTTTACCCTGATGCTTGCCATTCAGATCTCCGCAGGCCTATACCTTACATTTTTTGATTCAATTCTCAAGTCTTTCGGTTATATTCACTGGGTTGCACTGATTGGCTACCTGGTCCTGGATCTTATTCTATTATCCCTTCTTCTCCTGACGAGAAAAAATGTTATGACCAGATACATTGGCTTTTTTTCAGCGTTGGGAACAGTTGCCATGGTGGCAGATGCACTTTTGGGTCTTCCAGTTTCTGAATACAAGACCAGTTCAATCAACGCGATTGCCTACCTGTTTGGCTTCGGTGCGTCAGGGACGGGGAGTTCTTTTGGAGTTTCACTCGCCTTCACCACACTTCTTATATCTTCTGGATTGACTGCGGTCCTTGCCTCCGGCAGATTCTGAAAACGAAGACAAGTTTTAAATTGATCTGTATTTTATTCTTTCGACAAAGCAATGAAGATGACTTATTTCGTAAGGGTCGAAAAACCACATCTGCAGATGTTCCATGTTGAAATGGTGATTGAGGAGATAACTGAAAGTGAGATTACACTTACCCTGCCGGCATGGACCCCTGGCAGTTATCTAATCCGTGACTTTTCCAAAAACGTCAGGAAATTTGCAGCCTATGGAAAGGATGGAGAGCCACTGGAAAATAAGAAAAAGGATAAGCTCAGCTGGAAAGTTTCCACAGGAGGCAGAACGGAGCTGCGCATATCATACAGCGTTTACGCGGACGAGCTCAGTGTGAGGACTTCCCACATGGATGCATCGCATGCCTTTATCCTAGGTACAAGCCTTTTCATGTACATGGAAGGCTACAAGGATCAGACCGTTGAGGTCGATCTTCATCTTCCTGAAGGCTGGCATGCAACAACCGCCCTTGATAAAATAGGAAATGACAGATACAGGGCGACAAATTACGACATACTTGTGGACTCACCAATCGAGGCCGGTACCCATGAAGATTACTCATTCACGGTCGATGGAAAAGAACATGTCATTGCTCTCTACGGTTTAAAGGGCATTAATTTTGAAAGACAGGTTACGGATATGAAAAGGATTGCCGAGAGCGCCATAAAGGTGTTCGAGCATGTACCATTCAAAAGATATGTATTCATCATACATGCCTATCCGGGAGCACAGGGAGGGGGCCTGGAGCACAGCAATTCATGTGTCATATCAACAGATATATATAACGCAATACCTGGTGAAAAATATGATCGTTTCCTTTCTGTTGTATCACACGAGTATTTTCATGCCTGGAACGTAAAGCGAATACGGCCGGTTGAGCTGGGCCCTTTCAATTACCGCGAGGAAAATTACACTACCCTGTTGTGGTTTTCTGAGGGATTTACGGAGTATTTCGGCAACCTTATACTTTATCGTTCAGGCCTGATTGACAGGAAAAGATACTTTGAACTCATATCTGACATGATTCATGACATAGAATCACTTCCAGGAGCACTTGAGACTTCGCTGGCCGATTCTTCTTTTGACACATGGATCAGGCTCTACAAGCCATCCCCGGATGATCTGAACAGTTATATCTCATATTATCTCAAGGGAAATGCTGCCGGCTTATTGCTGAATATAAACATGATTGCATCGACATCTGGGTCAGTAACCATAGACTCACTTATGAAGGCTTTATATGATAGATTTCGAAGGGATGGAAAAGGCATCACAGAAAAAGACATAATAAACGTGGCAAATGATCTCACATCTGCGGATTTCAGGGATTTCTTCCAGAAATATATTAGAGGAACCGGCAAGGTCGACTTTGACAGTGAATTATCCAAGGTTGGTCTCTCAATCACCAGAAAGTCAACATGGAACAAATCAGGTTCCGATTTGTCCACTACAGGCATGCTCATAAAAAAGGAAAATGGTGCTTTCCGTGTATATTCAGTTCTCAGGGGCTGGCCGTCTTATGAAAGCGGAATCAATGCCGGTGATGAGATCGTTGCTGTTAACGGTAAAAGATTCACAGATGCAAACACAAAAGCTCCAGGTAAAAATTCATCGTTACTGTATGACGCGCTGATTGTCAACCCCGGATCTTTAGTTGATGTGATCTTATTCAGGAGAAACTCGCTTTTGTCTGTTAGTATTAAGACAACATCACCGCCCAATGACAGCTACGAGATGCAGGAAGACAAGAAACCATCGCCGGAGGCTGCAAAATATCTTGATATCCTTCTTGCAAAATAGATCTTACATCAGCTGGACGGCCGCGACACCATTTATCTTCCTCATCTCCGGCAGGAGCTCGGCCGGTATAGGCCTGTCTGTCACTATGATGGCAGTCGGTTTATCGGTCATCTCAGGATCATCGGCAATGACCTGTCTTACGTTAATGCCTCTCATCGCAACTATGGAGAGTGCAGATGCAATGATGCCGGGGCGATCCTGGAGTTCAGGTATAATCTGTATTACCCCAAGGCCCATTTTGGATGATGATACGCCAAGGTTTGCCACCGGCACAAGATCGGAAAAAAAAGCAAGAAGCTGTGGGTCCCCTGCTATATGGTTGACAGCACCTATCACAACTCTCCTGTCAACATTTACTGCCCTGGAGACCTGACCGGCTGACATCTCTATGTCTCCGCAGTGGATCTGATAGGCGCCGTCCAGTCCCTTCCTTATACTGAGGCCGAGCTGGAGAAGTGTCTGTGCTACCTTCAGCTGAGAAGGAAGCCCCTTAAATTTTTCCTTAAGTATAGGCCACATGATGACTATGATGGCGGATCTGTTATACCGTCTTCTGATACCTGTATGACCACTTCACCTTCTGGCAGGCTGGGTGAGTCAATAAGCCGCGCTATCCTTCTACCCGCTTTCGACTTTCTCAGGTATATCCTGAAAGTTGCTGTATGACCAACGATATTACCGCCTATTGGGGCCGTCGGGTCACCAAAGAATACATCCGGTCTGGCGGAAACCTGGTTTGTGACAGCGATAACAGCGTTGTTGAGAAGACCGAATTTAAGGAGATCATGCATGTGCCTGTTGAGAAGCTGCTGTCTTTCAGCGAGCGACCCCCTTCCCATATATTCAGCCCTGAAATGGGATGTCAGTGAATCAACTATCAACAGCCTTATGTTCTTGCCCTTAGCTTCATCAAGGGCCTTTTCTGCCAGAAGGATCTGGTGGTGTGAATTATAGGCCCTGGCCACCTGTATTCTTCTGAGTGTTTCATCTGGGTCCAGGCCGCGTGCCTTGGCCATCTGAATTATTCTTTCCGGACGGAAGGTATTTTCTGTGTCTATGATCAAAACATCAGAGTTGAAGCCGTTCATATCCTCCGGGGCTGTTGCATTGACAGCCAGCTGCTGCATTATCTGTGTCTTCCCAGATCCAAATTCGCCAAAAAATTCTGTAATTGATTGCGTTTCCAGACCGCCTCCGAGTAGCTGATCAAGTCCGTGCGAGCCGGTTGTAAGTTTCTTGACCTGCTCCCGTCTCTTCATAATCTCTTCACCAGTTTCGAAGTTGCCAACATCTGCGAATTTTCTGGCAGCTGCTATGATCTTTATTGCGGCTCCTTCCCCAATACCCGCCACCTCTGAAAGATCTTTTGGTGAAGCAACAGCAAGCATCATTATATCGTCATACCCGGTTTCCCTTAACTTCTCGGCAGTTGCCTCTCCTACCCCGGGGAGATCCTCTATCTCTATTTTTTTCTCTGTATTTTCTGTCTTGTCAGTCTTGTCATCCTTAGCCAAATCATTCTCCTCCAATTCTGAGAGCGCTATCTGTTCTCGATATAGAATCTTCTCTGTCACAAAGATCGAACATCGCCCTTATGGCATCTATGTTTTCAGGAACAACGTCACTTTCCTGGTGAACTGCCTGTATGAAGTTGATCCTGGTCCCGGTGACCTTGATGCTCTCCTTCCATACGAAAATCTCGAAAAGGTCACCCCTCTTCCTCCCCATCTCACGGGCATAATCCATTACCTGAGCAGTCGATGATTTTCCATCCTTTCCGGTTGAAACTATTATCCTTTTCTTTGCAGAAAGGGCTGCAATTATATCTTCTGCTTTAGCAGGCCTGGAAAGATCAGCGTTGACAACATGAACATGCATCAGTGTGGTTGGCGCCTTAACCGCAACTGTTTGCACATTCAGTCCGGGCATTACTGTCACCAGATCCGGGCCGTGATGCGACGGAAATGATAGACTTGGCTCAAGTGCGTTTATTGGCCCTTTGGTGCTGTCATTCTGATCCGTTGCTCTTCTGATAAGAGTGGCATATGCCGATTCTATTCCTGCCTTGTCCCTGATTGTGGATAATGTTCTTGCGAGGCCTGTTGTATTGCAGGATACCACCCTGACATATTTCTTTCCAACAGACGAATTAAAATTAGAATAAGCATTGAAACTGGCCTCTGCAATTTCTGCCTCCTCCCCTCCCTGAAAAATTGCGCGAACTCCCGCCTGTTTGTATTTTTTTAAGTTTGTTTCGCCCATTCCTTCCGGAGTGGCATCTACAACGATGTCACAATCCTGTATCATGTCATCTACTGTTCCAGCAGCACTGATTCCCGCGGCCGAAAATGTTTCCATCGCCTTCCTGTCAGGGACAAATATCCTGTAATTCCTTGAGGCAATCTTTGCAACGTAATCAGGCCTGGTTTTTGATATTCCGACCACATTCATGTCCTCCTGCAGCATTACGGCATCAGCAACCCTTCGTCCAATAGTTCCATAACCATTTATGGCGACATGAATCATGGGTCTTGATCACATGTGATGATATAAAATATACTCGCTTGCATTATATCAATATGAAACCGATGTGGACACCATGCGGAAATTTAATGTCCATAAATTTTAGAAAGTGAATCAGTGTTTATTCAGATTGCAGAGATATCCCGTTTACCTCGACTGAGAACACAGAAGGAATATGTGCAGATAAAAGGTATGAGAAAACTGCGTAATTGGGGTTTATGCTTATTGCCGGGTCTGCTGACATCTGTTTTGCGAGGCTCTGGTTAAATAAACTGAAATTGATCCCACTGGTGTTTGAATTATATACAAAGGTTGTCTGCGATGATGTGCCAAGGATCGTGTTTGGTGGCAACGAGCTATTATCGATAAAATAGTAATAATATGTGCTGTCAAAAACTATTACAGGACCAAAGAATGAGCTGGATGGGTTGGTCATGCTATAATTTAATTTTGCACCCTGCACGGAAAGATTGTAATGAAGCGTGAATGAGTCCTTTACAAGCATATCAAAATTAATGGATGTGTTCAGGGCACCGAATACCGCGCTATTTGTTAATTTGGAAAAGATGAACCCGTCACTTATCGATTGCATTTTCAATCCACCTGGTTGTGAGGAATAGAAATTCCAGTCTGGAAATTGCAGCACTGAATTCTGATCCGTAATAGGATAGCTCAGATCCGGATTGTAAAGTGGAAAAGAGCGACTGGTTGAAATGTTCCTGACGGAATATTCTGTGCAGGCTAAAGTGTTGTATGCCTGGATCGTGATCGTCTTCGAGGTTGCGGGCAAGAGTGAGGTTACGTTTTCCGGGAAAATATTAACGCTGTTATATCCTGCATGTATGTATGGATCTGATGCATACCAGGGAAAGCCGTTTGCACCGGAACTTGAAACCTGTAACTCACCAGAAGCGAAAATCCTGTAGTTCATCTCAACCGTCTGGGGATCCCCATTTGCAGGATTATATGATATGTTGAGCCTTATCATTGTTACATTTCCCTTTATCTCAAAAGGATTGCCCACTGCCTCAATACCGTTAATCCTCAGAGGTAGCGAATTGGGTGAATAGGAATATACCCCGGCTGACACAGCAATACCAGCAAAGACGATCGCAACTACAGCTGTTGCGGCCAGTTTCCTGTTTCTGGAAAAATAACTGAAAAAGCGGCTCGCACTGAGAAATACATGTTTTTTCACTGATGTCAGTCCTGACGACCGCCTTGATGTGATGAAATCAGGTAGAACCAGAATAATTAGAACGGGCCAGTAAATTATATAGGTTATCAGAGACCTGAATTCAAGCAGGAATATTATAACAGGAAACGCAAAGAACGCATATTTCAGGTTATCATAGTATATGATGTATATTGCGAGAAACATGACTGTGAGGAGCGCGAGTGCTATCGAGAAGAATATCGTGCTCACATGTATTATACCGGTGAAATCCAGGATTGACGGGCCGATCCCGGTACCGACAACACTCTGGAACTGTATTGATAATACATTGACAATCCAGTCATGTGCGTTAACTAAAATGTAAGGTAGATTTACGCCTAAAAACAGCACGATCGCGAATAGCATGAAATACGATACGTATTTCTTGTTGCCTCCACTTTCCCTGTAGAGGAAATATAGGTAGAAGGGCAATATCAATGCTGGTATCTGCTTGAATGCAAGTGCAAGCCCATAGAAGGAGCCTGAAACCATGGGTTTCTTTCTCATTGCAAATGACATTCCCAAGAAGAAGACCCAGATTATACCAGTCACACCGTTGACCGAGAAAAATGCATATTCAAAAATTGTTGCAAACACTATTAAGACAACAGCATTCCTTGATTCAATCTTGTATTTCCTGAATGTTCCATATAAAAGAAAGTAAGTGGCAACATCAAATGCCAGTACAACGGTATAAGAGGGTACCCCGAGAAGAATCGCTGGAATGAATACAATGGCCGCAAGGGCCGGGTATTCAAAATAATTGGCAACCCCCCCAGACAGAAGAGGAGTGGTGAAAACCTTATTTGCGAGCAGGGTCGGAACCACGCCAAGCATGTTGGCGTTTATGTATGGATCTATGCCATGCAGGGAAAGATAGCCCGCATAGGTATCTATCAGTATCTCATCTGAATTGGATGTCGGAAAATATTGAAGATAGATTGCTATTAATGCTATAATAGACAGAATAAAAGCAAGATCTACCATGAGGGTGAAGTGCTTTACCTGTTCTTTTATTGAGAGGGCGTAGAGAAGGAGTATCCCGCTCATTATAATAAGCGCCCAGACTGAGACAAGCGCAACTATATTCAGATAGCCGGCGAGGTACCAAATCAGGAAGGAGAAATTTATCAGAAATATAGCCATTGCTATGTAGGCCAGACGCCATTTTTCGATTTTCCTGGCACCTTCTTCTGGCAATCTGTTCTCAGGAAGTTCCTGTTTATCTGCTTTTTCTTCCATATAACTTTAAGGTGGTATATATTGAAGAGGATGTTATAAGTTTTTATAAAATTTGATCTTTTGTCTGACATCACAGAATAATTTACCTGTATGAGTATCCGACCGATTATTACTCCAGAAGAATTATAGGATCAATAACATTTCAAGAAAAATGCGAATAAGTGTAATTATTGTAATTATATTTCTTATTACACTATTCCCGATAACGGTATATGGTCAGACTGGTGCCCAGGCTGGTCAATCGCAAAGCTATTCGTTCAGTTCACAGGAACCCGGTTCCTTTCCTGCAAATTCGAGCGTATTTTTCTTTTCAGAGTCCGGGAATATCAGAGCGGTGTCGGCAAATATTGGAAATCAGCAGTTTGGAAATGGCCTGGGGATAACTACATGTAATTTAAGCGCACCAGGTTTTGTTGACATAAAATCTCCAGATTATCACCCAAACTATACGTTCAACATGTCGTTTTCATGGAATAATTCAATTAACTGCGGACTTGCTGAAAATGATATAGAGATATCCTACGGAAACATGCTAATAATGAATGTCTCATTTGGTCCTGAACTTGGATATTACGTATTTTCCTATAACAACGAAAAGCAGAAAATTTCAGAAGACCCGGAAATGAACCATTTGTGTAACATGAGCATTTGCTTTAATCCAGCTTTAAATGGGAGTTTTATTTCGTTTTCCAGCACTGGTTCAAGACTGGTATTTCCTTTTTTCTATCCTTCTATTAACGATACAGGATCCAATCTATCTGTACTCGTCGGAGGCGAAGTCTCTTACATAGCGCTCTATTCGATTTCGATCTCGCCCGTTTCATCCTTTCGCCCGCAAGAGATTGATCACAGACCGCAATCTCTGGGAATTGAAGGGTATAGCAATGACTTCGGAACGCATTACGGTGCTTTGTTTTACAGCAGACAGACTAATTCAATTATTGGTTTGGCCTCGGGAAACGTGGTCAGTGTGTTTAATCTTTACAACCAGAGCTATTTCAACCTTACCGGGCCGACAAATCTGAATGGCAATATATCAGCTATTTACGAGAATAGCAGTTCTAATTTATCGTATTATATTGAAAATGGCACAGAATCCTGCATAGTCAACATTCAATTGGACAACTTTTCCACAACATCCATGAAGATAACAGGTAGCATAAACAGTCCTGTCGGAATGCTCGCCAATAACGGGGATTATATTATCCTCGGAGATGGTGGAACATTCGGCCTGATCAAAAGAGGTTCATCCTCAATCACCGAAGGTGAGCTTGGACCAATCCAGGGAGCAATTCTGTTGTCTGCAGCGCAAGCAGGCAACCAGACTGCATCGTTCTGGTTACTGAATCAAAGACTGTTGTCAATTAATTTTTCAGACTCTACGGGCGCTGTTAGCACTCAGAGCTCATTGCGGATTAATATCAATTCATCTTATATTGACAGCATCCGTCTGGTTTCATCGAGCGGAGTTATTTCATCAATTATATCCTACAACTTTAATTCAGGACTGGTTCTTTTTTCTGATGGTTCCCTGATTCCAGTGGGCGATGATTTAGCGTCGCCAGTTAGCATATCTTCATTATCCCCGTCTGACTTTCTGGTTAACTCTTCGGGCATAATTCTTTACTCCAATTCAAGTGGCCTATCTGAATACAGCAATCCTTCTGCATCCTACGGGTTTTATCTGCCAGCGGGAAACGAGGGGTTCATAGGCTTCAACCAGACTTCTCTATCGTATTATTACAACCCTGACGAAAACGAATTCTTTGGTTCAGTACCAACAGCGATTGTAAATGCGAGTTATATTCTGACAGGCGAGAACCTTCTGAACTTCAAAATTGGTCAGAATAATCCGTTAATAGCAAAACTCAGGATTGGAAATCTCTCCTCTGTAAATGAGGGGGAAACATTTGTTGTAAATTTGACCGTATTAAAGAATGGGATGTATAATGCATCCCTAAAACTGCAGGCCTTCTCCGGATTCTCCTCTGTTTACAATTTCACTGTTTTTGTCGACACCGGCAAACCGGAGTTGAATTTGAACATAGGAAATGGATCCTATGTTTCCCAGGTTTTTGGGTTAAGATTGAATTTCACATTCTGGACAGGGATCAGGTACCTTAACGTTAGCTATGAAAACCATACGCTTGATCTTTCTGGAATAAACCAGACAGTTCCATTAAATTTTGGAAATGTAACAGGAAATAACAGCATAAGGATCGTAATGGTTGATGATTTAGGCATTTCGCATCTTTATGAATTCAATGTCTCGGTTGTGCCATCAAATGTTTCTAATTTCAGCCTTTACCCTGTTAACGGAACGTATTTTAATTCGACAAGACCAAAAATATACTGGAGTCCTGTTGATTATGCAAAAAATTATGTTGTTTCCATAAGCTC
>JAJZLW010000141.1 GCA_021850505.1 Thermoplasmata archaeon | reverse complement strand
AGATACACAGATATGTTGAGGCCCCGGAGTCAGATATTCAGGTTTCTGTAACTTTCAATCCAATTTTTGATTATGGAAATAACAGGCCCAGCGTCGAAAAATCGCTTTCAGGTTACGTTTTCAACGGCGGAAATTATTCGGTAGCACTGGCCTGTGACGTTCCTCTCGCAATAACAGCAGGCGGTGTTCACGGTGTTTTCACTTTGAAGAAACACTCTTCAAGATGGTTCGTTCTCCTGAATGGTGTTAAGCATACCTTAAGAATTACTGATTACAGATCATATGAAAGACTTGAGGAAACCACAAATTACTGGAAAAACTGGATTTCACAGTGCACATATCATGGTATTTACAGCCAGCATGTCCTCAGGTCAGCTCTCGCCCTTAAAGGCTTATTTTACGAACCGTCCGGGCTTATGGTTGCAGCGCCCACAACCAGTCTGCCTGAATGCATCGGAGGGGAGAGAAACTGGGATTACCGGTATGCGTGGATAAGGGATACTGCATACGTTGTTGAAGCACTATCCATGATTGGTTTGAAGAAGGAGGCAACTAAATTTCTTTATGATATGATGGAGAACATTTCAAAGGATAACGATAAATTGAGAACAATTTATACTATTGATGGCTCCTCCTCTCTTAATGAACGCACTGTTGATTTTGACGGGTACCTCCATTCAAAGCCGGTCCGTGTCGGAAATAAAGCCTCAAGACAGCTTCAGATTGATGAATACGGTTCGATAATCAACTCAATCTATCATCTTTCAAGAATTGGCGGGACAGTCAATTCATATATGTGGAATTTTGTTATAGATTTTCTTAAGAAACTCGAGTCCCTTTGGAAAGAACCTGATTCAAGTATCTGGGAATTTAGAACAGAGAGAAAGCACTACGTTTATTCAAAGCTTTTATGCTGGGCAGCATTTGACAAGGCAATACAGATGGGGAGGATCCTGAAGATGTCTGCTCCTTATGAGGCTTGGAAAGCAATAGCTGGCCAGATAAAACAGACAATCCTGGATAACGGAACAGATCCATCACATTCATATCTAACGCAATCTTTTGGTTCCGATCAGATTGACGCAGCTCTTCTCAGAGCTCCGCTTCTTGGCATTCTTCCTGCGTCAGATCCTCTCATAACCGGAACAGTTGCAAAGATTGAGAAGGAACTCATGCATGATGGATATATATTCAGAAGGTACCTGAATGACGATGGCCTTAAAGGCGACGACAATGCATTTTTGATGCTCTCTTTCTGGTATGTTGAAGATCTGATAGAAATGGGTAAATTGAAAAAGGCAAGAGAGGTTTTTGAAAGCCTTCTTCAGAGATCCAACCACCTTAACCTTTTTTCTGAAGAAATTGATTTTAGCACTGGTGACCTTATTGGTAATTTTCCTCAGGCATTATCTCATATAGGCGTGATAAGGTGCGCAAGTAGACTGACAGATTCCTTTAAACAGAATCTGAGGACTTCAGAAAGCAGGTATAATTACTGATCAATCGAAATCTCTCTGTCTGTTTGAAATCGGCCTTTCCCTGTTGCGTATCCTGAACGCTGCCACAAGCAGAATAAGCCCGGAAGGAAGAAACGCGAGGCCAAAAACGATTGTGTATATTACTGTATAACTGATCCTTTCAATTGAAACAGACGCATTCGAGGATTCATTCGAATTGTTGACGACTACAAGTGAAATATTGCCCGAAGACCCTGAAACATATTCCCTGGTTACCGATCCAGACCCGGTTAAATTTGCGTATCCAGTACGGAGACTGTGTGATTGCAAAATATATGATGTAAAGTTTGCAGAAGACTGATTCGAGGATAAAGTGTAAAAGATCAGATCTCCAACCTGAATCGACGCATTGTAATTCATGCTAACTGATCCATTTGCTGAAATGATTTCTGTTCTGTGCATCTCACTATTTGTGGTCAAAATGACACCTGAAACTGCAAAAAGTACTATTGAAACAACTATCAGTATGTATGCGATCCTTGCAATCTTTCTGTAGTCTCTCAGCAATCCTGTGCCCCTTCATGGCATAATAGCCAGCATTAGTTAATTATTTCTGAATTTTAACCTCTAAATGATCTGATTCAGAAACATCAACGATTGACGATCTCAAAAGACCCTCAATAATTTTCCTATTTTTATCAATAAGTTTCTTATTTCCTGCCACAGATAATTCTCTTCCACTTGATTTACCTGTCTTCGCTGATTCCGATCTCGCCATTGACACAATCCTAATAACATATTCGATCTCTTTTGTTTCATCATCCTCCAGGATGTCATCATCAGGCCACATCTGTCTGTGAACAGAAGCATTTTCGTCGAAGACAGAATTAAACACTTCTTCAGTTGTGAAGGCTAGATACGGGGCATAGAGGAGTAAGATCGAACGGAAAGCTTTCCTCAGGGTTTTTACCGTTTTTCCTTTCTCGTACCCAGTTAATTCAGGATCACGTAACCTGACCTTACACATTTCAAGATATGAATCACAGAAAGTATTCCAGAAAAAGTCGTCTATCGCGATCCTTGCTCTTGATATATTATATGAGTCAAGCAGTTTTGTTACGGTCTTTTCAAGCCCGGTCAGCTTGCTCATTATCCATTTGTCCGCTCCATCTAATACACCAGAATCAGTCTCCACTGACTCCCCGGAAAGCATCTGGACAAGATTTGCCGCATTCAGCAATTTTATTACTACCCTCCTCCCGCGCAGGAAATCCTTTTCGTCTATCCTTATGTCTTCACCGTTCCCTGCAACTGAAGTCCAGTGCCTTACAGCATCAACGCCATATCTTTTTATGAAATCCTCTGGTGAATACTGTACTCCTTTGCTCTTGCTCATTTTGGCTCCTGGCGCAATCATCACATTTCCACTGATGCTTATATCATTCCATGGAACCTGATCATCATGTAAAAGAGATCTGACAATGGTCGTAAAGGCCCATGTTGTTATTATGTCATGACCCTGAAATCTAACGTCCATTTTTTTGATTTTCCTTCTCAAACTATAAGGCTCAGTGGCAAGCCTTGGCGACAATGAGGAGGTTGCCCATGTATCCATTACATCTGTGTCTGGAATGAATGAATCCGAATTACATTTTTTACATTTTTCCCGACATTTCTGGAATCTTGGATCCACAGGCAGTTCCTTCAGATCTGCATAAACCGGCTCTCCACAATTACTGCAGTACCATACCGGAAATGGTATTCCATATATGCGCTGCCTGGATATACACCAGTCAGATTTCAATCCAGTGACCCAGTTGTTATACCTGACCTTCATGTGATCAGGAAACCAGTTTATCTTGTTTCCCTGCTCAAGGAGCTTTTCCTTTAAATCCATATAACGGACAAACCACTGTGTGAGTATGCTTATCTCAAGCGGAGAATCGCATCTTTCGTGCACATTTATTGTTTGTTTCTTTCTCTCAGATTTCAGTATAAGTCCAAGTTCTCGCAGGGAGGAAACAATATCTTTCCTTGATTCCCATGAAACGGATCCTTTCTTGATGAAATTATCACCCAACATCCTGCCGCTTTCATCCACAACCATGCGTGTGGGCAAGGAGTACTTTCTCCAGAGCTCTGCATCATTCTGAT
>JAJZLW010000139.1 GCA_021850505.1 Thermoplasmata archaeon | reverse complement strand
AAGTATTCACTCTAAATTTATGACTGGAAATTCTCAAACTCAAAATGTTTTAATCGAACAACAGGAAAAATTTAATGAATTGAACGACTGGAAGAGATACCTTGGAGCCCTCGGCTCGATGCTAAAATCAAGAATGTTCACTCAGAGGCCATTTTTTCTGGCACATGCAATGACATTCGGTTGTAACTCAAGGTGTAAAACATGCACTTACTGGAAAAATATCTACAGAATGAAAGAAGATATGAAAACTGAGGAAGTTTACCAGTTACTCGATGAGGCATATGACGCGGGCATGAGAGGATACTACATGTTCGGGGGAGAGCCGCTTATCAGACCGGATATTGACAAGATAACAGATTACGCAAAGAATAAAGGTTTTATAACAGTCATGAACACAAATGGATCACTGCTGGAAGAGAAGGGAAAAAAGTTGAAGAACCTTGACTTTGCGTTTGTATCGCTTGATTATTACAATGACTACGATGACGTGATAAGGGGCAGGCCAAACACATTTGGTGAGGTAATCCGCGGGGTTTATGAACTTAAGAAAATTGGGAGAACCAAGGTAGCATTTGTTACGACAATCAGCAGCATGAACTGGAATGCAATGAGAAAAATGGCAGAACTGGCATCAGAGATGGGTGTAGGAATCTCATTCAATTCTGTCGAGCAGTCGCTAGATTTTGGACAGACCACCTCAGAAACCACACCTAACTTTGATGTCGGCCTGAATCCAGAGCAGCTGAAGGAATTTTACAGTACCCTCCTGGATCTAAAGAGGGAGGGCTATCCGTTGCTTGAGACAGAGGAGGTCCTTGAGGACTTTGTTAACAGCAAGCCATGGACGTGCCATTTCCCGAAAATGTTCCTTTATGTCACTCCAAATAAACAGGTCTATAACTGTGACTATACATACGCATATGACCTAAAGAAGGGATCGCTGGAGCAGTATCTGAGAAGCGATGGGTTTCGTTCATACGTTGCCTCTGCTGAAACATGCAATAAGTGCGTCAGAACTTGCGTTCGCGGGTATTCCTATACATACAGACTGTTCCCAAGGCAACTGTGGGGGCTTGCAGGTCAGGCTAGACTTCTCTTTGACAAGCCATATGAATCCTGCTCGGTCACAGAATCTCCCCAGAGAAAGGACAAGGTATTCCATCGATCAAAGCCAGTAATCGGGCGGCACTGAACCCAAATGAAACAGTAAAATGGATTGCCATATACTCAATAACTCACTTTGATTATGATTAAATAAAGAATATCTGCTGATGGATTTGGTAATAGAATTTATCTGCAGAGAAGGTCCTGGATTTTCGATCAACTAGAAACGCTGAATTATGGACTGTCGTGAGAATGACACTATACATAATCAGCGTCGAAGCAGGCAGAATGTTTGCATTCAGGTATAACCTGCCTGCACCATAAAATACCCGTTAGAAAACATCATTGTATTGATTTACTTTTACCATGAACCGTAATAAAACTGTTGGGAATTTTCATCAGGACGTATTTGGCACCCACAATTACAGGGTAATCAGGGATGATCCTCTCGTGAATAAATTCACTATAAATTTTTGATTTCTAATAAGAAACTGAGATTTAATATCTCTGCTCGATGTTCTTACCCTTTTCATCGGGCATTGTAAGTATTGTCTCTATTACCGATGAGAATATCCAGAGAACTGATACTATCAGCAGAAGAACGTCAGGTGCAATAAAAATAGAAATTATAAAAAGTATAATTGGGAGAACAAATTTAATTACTCCCCAGACAAATTTGTAGTAATCAAACAAGAAAGATTACCCGAACAGCGAACTGAGACCAGCGAGTGCATCCTCTTCGGAAGCGGCTGCCTCTTTCTCATCCTTCTTCTCTTCCTTCTTCTTTGAGTCCTTCTTTTCCTCGTGCTTTGCTTCAGCTGCAGGTGCAGGCGCAGCATGCATAGAGGCTGCATTCTTGACGACTTCCTCTATGTTGACTTTCTTCAGGCTTGAAACAAGAGCCTTTAACCTTGATTCATCCGGAGTTACACCGGCGCCTTCCAGCACCTTCTTCAGCTTGTCCTCATCCACTTCACTGCCTGCTGCATGAAGCAACAGCGCACCATATACATATTCCATTCCTTTTTACCTCCTTACTCTTATCCAAACAGGGCACTGAGCCCTGCTGAAACGTCCTCGTCTGATCCAGGTTTTTCGTCCTTTCCAGACTTTTCCTCTTTCTTCTCTTCCTTGCTCTCTTTTCCCTCAGCTGCGTTCTGCAGTGCAGAGGCTTCCTGCATTGCCTTGAGAATGAACAGCTCGATGTTTGCATCGTCCACTATGCCTGCAGTTACCGCAAGCGACTCGGCAGTCAGCCTCGCCCTTACTATCAGATCAGGCAATATTTCAGGCACAATGAATCCAGTATCAAGCGCAAGCGCCTTTGCACTCATGAATGATCTGAAAATATCCATGGAGACTGCCTCGGGTGTTATCGCCAGAACATCTTTTGAATAGACAATTCCAGATGAAAAAGCTGCAACAAGGTTAAGACCGACTTCTATAGGCCTTATATCCAGCTTCTGAAGGAGTGCGGCCCTCTCCTTGGAAATCACCTCTCCCTTCTTGACCACAACAGAGTCCTTCTTGATTACAATTTTGCCCTTTTCTATTGCAGTCTGGAGACCTGCTTTTTGAAATTCACTTATCATGGGTCCTGGAGGAAAACTTGTCTCTCCCTCCGGTATTATTATGTCCGAAGATGCAACCTCGCCGCCCCTGGGAGACATCATCTGTCTCTTCTTGCTCAGGAGATCGTTCACATTCACAGGATCATCGTTTGTAGTTAAGAGAGCAACCTGCCCTTGAACGGAGGGCATAAGAAGATTTATGTTCTCCTTTTTTGAATTCTCAATCGCCTTTTTCAATAAAGTAACACGCATTACCCTTATTTCTGCACTCTGGCGCACATCCCGCCTAATGCTCTGGAACTGATTGTTCCTGAGGCCATGAATGTCCACTATCGCAACAGTATTGTGATTATCAATTCTCTTTGATACCTGCTTTACAAGCTCAACCTTCCACTGTGCTGGCTTTCTCATTCCACATCACCAACGTTAACCTTTACGGGTTTCCCCATGGTTGTCTTGAGATAGACAGAAGCTATGTTTGAGCTTCCCTTGTCGAGTTTTCCTATTATCCTTTTAATTACAGCCGAAATATTTGCAGCTATGTCCTCATCTTTCATATCTTTAGTACCAACTGGGACATGAAATGTCTTCTTGTCCCTGGTTCGAATCCTAACAGTTCTTCTCAGATTGTTAATCAATGTTGTCGGATCCTGCCCTGGTGGAACTGGCTTGGGCATTTTGCCTCTAGGACCGAGTACCTGACCGAGTGATTTACCGACTGTTGCCATAAGTGTTACTTCAGCAACCATAAAATCTGTCTGCTCAGCTATCTTCTTAAAATCCTTTTTCTTTTCTGCAAATGTACTAAGATCTTCCGCTCCATAAACCCTGTCCGACTTGTCTTTGACCTTGGACTTCAGTTCTTCTGATCCTATTACAGCGATTGATATTGGCTTGCCCCTTCCACTGGGAAGCTGCACCTCATCATTTATCCTGTTTTTCGGAT
>JAJZLW010000122.1 GCA_021850505.1 Thermoplasmata archaeon | reverse complement strand
AAAGCACACTTTCTGAAAAAATATCAAAAATTAATCAGTCGCTAGTTTCTGCAATTCATACAGACCAGAAGGAACTTTACCAGATGTCTCGTTATATAATAGAAGCAGGTGGAAAACGTTTCAGGCCTCTTCTTACAATAATTGCATACGAAATAGCGACCGGCGGTCCATATGAAAAGATTCTTGATCTTGCATCATCATGTGAACTCATACACACCGCCAGCCTCATTCATGACGACATCATAGACAATGCACCCACAAGACGGGGAAAGAAGACACTCAATTCCCTTTATGGACTGGATAACGCGATTGTGGTTGGCGATTACCTGTTTGCCAAAGCCTATGAGCTTGGTGCAAGGTATGGTTATGAAGTATCAAAGATAATGTCAGACTGCGCATCAATGCTCGCTGAGGGGCAGATACTGGAATACATGAATCTCGGCAAGCTTGATCTTTCTGAAGAGAAGTATATAGACATAATTGCAAGGAAGACCGCCTATTTCTTTTCCGTCTGCACTCTGGCAGCAACGACAGCTGCCGGCTCTCCTCCTGAAGTTAAGAAAAGCCTTTCAGATTTTGCATATAATCTTGGAATTGCGTTCCAGATTACAGATGATATTCTGGACATAGTCGGAGAGGAAGCAAAACTTGGAAAAGCTGTGTTTGCTGATATTAAGCACAATGCAATCACACTTCCTATAATCCACGCTTTAAAGAATGCAGACTCAATGAAAGAGCGTCTTATTGAAATAATAAAATTCCCGACAGATGATCCCAGCAACAGGGATGAGCTGAAACACATACTTACCAGAACAGGATCGCTAGATTATGCATTCAACAGGGCAAAATATTACGTGGAGGAATCGGTGAAAGCACTTAATAAGAGCGGAAAGTCACAGAACATAAACCTGCTGATGGATCTTGCAATGATCATTATAGACAGAATTGGAGATCTTGCATAATCGTTTTTCTCTATTCTCAAAGGTAAATTTATCTGGATGATGCCTTCACCTTGATCTTATAATTCATGCGGAAGATAGGTTGAGTTAAGATAGAATACTTTTAATGTATTCTGAAAGTATGGCAGCAGAGGCAGTTGATAAGAAAACGCAATCTTTTCTCGGTTCGCTTGGCATTGAAGATAATAATCCCGGAACATTCGCGGGAAAGTGGTTATCACCATCTAAAAATGAAAAAATAAGCTCAATTTCACCCCTTGATGGGAAACCGATAGCAAATGTTATAACAACTTCATCTGAGGATTATGAGAAAGTTATAAAGTATTCAACTAGGACATTTGAGGAATGGGCAGATATTCCCGCTCCAAAACGCGGATCTATAATAATGAAGATAGGCGATGCTCTCAGAAAGAACAAGGTTAACCTTGGCAGACTTGTCACAATAGAGGCAGGGAAGACTAAAACCGAGGGTGAGGGCGAAATACAGGAGATGATTGACATTTCAGATTTAGCTGTTGGCCTTTCCAGACAGCTATATGGTCTTGTAATTGCTAGTGAGAGGCCGGATCACAGAATGCTGGAGCAGTATCTACCACTTGGACCGATTGGCCTAATAACATCATTCAATTTCCCGAGTTCTGTATGGTCATGGAATTCATTCATAGCTGCAGTATGCGGTGACACATCGATATGGAAACCATCATCTAAAACGCCACTTACAGCAATAGCAATTATGAAAATTGTATCAAAAGTCCTTGAAGAAAATTCAGTACCTCAGATATTTTCTCTTGTAACTGGAAGTGGTGAAACTATTGGATCAATGATGGCAGAAGATCCGAGGATAAAGTTGATCTCTTTCACAGGATCCGTAAGGTCAGGAAAGATTGTTTCCAACAAGGTTGCAAACAGGTTTGGCAAGATGATTCTGGAACTGGGAGGAAATAACGCTGCTGTTGTAACCGCAAAAGCGGACATTGACCTCGCTGTGAAGGGAGTCGCATTCGGTGCTCTTGCTACTGCTGGTCAAAGATGTACCTCAACAAGAAGGGTAATAGTTGACAACAGGATTTACAGCAAATTTGTTTCTAAATTAAAGTCTGTCTTCGATTCTGTATCAATTGGAAATCCAGTAAAAAAAGACGTTCTTGTTGGCCCGCTGATTGACAAATCTGCAGTATCAAATTTTCTCACAGCCATTTCAGAAGCAAAGAAACAGGGTGGAAAATTACTGGCAGGCGGGTCTGTCTACGATGAAATGAAGGATGGTTTCTATGTCAGGCCCGCACTGATTGAGGCGAGACCGGATATGGAAATATGCAAAAAAGAAACTTTTGCACCGATTCTGTACGTTTTCAGATCCACAGGTATAGAGGAAGCAGTTGAGATACATAATTCAGTGCCGCAGGGTCTGTCCTCATCAATATTTACAACCGATTTGAGGGAAAGTGAATATTTCCTGTCTCATCGTGGATCTGATTGCGGAATAGTTAACGTCAACACAGGAACAGCCGGTGCTGAAATAGGCGGTGCATTTGGCGGTGAAAAGGAGACCGGCGGAGGAAGGGAGAGCGGGAGCGATGCCTGGAAGTCCTATATGAGGCGACAGACAGTCACGATAAACTACGGCAGGACACTGCCACTTTCTCAGGGAGTTGAATTTGAGATATGAACGATAAAATTACTATGAATAATTTTTTAATAAAAAACCCATTTTAACCATTCTCTGATGTGGGGTTGAAGTAGAACCATGTATGATTCAACCGCCTGATTGAATTAGCTGCATCACGCTGGCTATCTCAAGCAGTCTGCGTTTGAAATCTTAAGGGGAAAATTTCAAGGAACCAGAAAAAACGAACTGAAATATGTGTAAGGGTGAAATTTGAATGAGTAAGATAGAAACAATGCTGTATGGAATATATCCAAGAGATGAGCAGCTCAGAATTGCAATAAGCAAATGGGAAAGAGGTGCTACAACGACATCTGAGCTTTCAGGTATCATCAATAAAGAAAAACAAAATTTGCTTTCTGTATTCAAGCAGTCCGGGTTGGATCATTACACAGATCCGCTTGTTAACTGGCATGATATCTTAAGGATGGTATCGTACACAATAAGCAGCAGGCAGCTCGAAAAGCTTGGGAGGTACAGGGAGACGAACACTTTCTACAAGCAGCCTGAAATAGACGATTACCCCGTCTATCACGACATCAGGGAACAGGATGCCGATCCTGATAAATTTCTTCCTGGTGAAATCTACAGTAACGATAATTCTGATTCATACCTTCATTTTTTACCAGGGCCTGAATCTTTTCTTAACATGTCAATAGTAAGAAAGGAACTGAAACGTGAAAAAATACTGGAATCCCTTATAACAGTCTATAAAGAGATCATGAAAAAAAATAGAATGAGGCGACTTGTCCTTTTTGATCCTTATCCAGATAGAACTGTTTTTTCTGGATACGGTGATATTTTCCAAGGCGCTGAGGTTTATTTTGTGAGATACGATGTAAACAGTGAAACATTCAAAAATTCAAATTTCGGTAAACCCTACGCGCTGGTTTCTAATTCGCCACTTTCTTTTGTTAACATCCTTGTTACCAACAGCAGGTTGCCAGGGGTCGCAATTGTGAATTCGCAGAATACGTACCTTGAAGATCCGCATAGAATTAGGGAGAAGGCAGAAAGGATAAGGGAAGAAAATTCTCTCGACAGCCTCCTTGTGACACATACGGAATACCTTGATTTCCTGCCCAGGGTCATAGCGGATAAAAAAGTCAAAATATTAGGAGAGGTGGGTGAGTAATTATGGATAAGATCCTTATAACACAGGAGATTGGAAGTTTCAGAAAACCGCAGTATTTGAGTTCAGTTTTCCGAAAATCTGATCCAGAGAAATTGAAATCACTTGAGGAGAAAGCCACTCTGGAGACATTATCGCTCTTTGAGAAAGCTGGACTTGACAATATAGGGGTTGCTGGTGAAATGTACAGATGGGAGATGTATGAACATGTCGCAGCTTCTCTTGATGGAATAAAATTCTTCGGGCCTGTCAGGTCATTCGACAATCGGTACTACAGGAAGGGGAGCATTGTATCTCCGATCAGGAGGAAGAACAGTTTTCACGAGGACGAATTGAAATTCATAATGACGCACACTAAAAAGAAGATAAAACTACCCATTACTGGCCCGTACACAATGGCCGACTGGTCGTTCAACGAACATTACAGGGATAAGATGGAGCTTGCAATGACGTTTGCAGACATACTCAACCAGGAAATCCGTCACCTGAAGGAAATATGGAAGAGCGGGACCAATGATGTTTTCGAAGTCCAGATTGATGAACCTGCCGCCACAACACATCCTTCTGAAATGGACATCGTTGTGGATTCTGTCAACAGGGCGGTCGAAGGAATATCAGGATGCGAATTTTCCATCCATGTTTGCTACAGCACAGATTACAGGATTCTCTTTGAAAGAGGTTCTGACCTGAAGCTTCATGGGTACAACCTGGAGTTCGCAAACAGGGATACGAATGTTCCTGGTATGGGCAGATCTGAGAGAAAGGCTTTTGCGGAGCTGCCGGATCTGTGGTCAATAGACGGAAGCAAATTCATAGGCATCGGGGTTACCGATGTGCACATAGATTTCATAGAACCCGTTAAACTCATAGAAGACAGGATAAAGTACGCGATTAAGTCTATCGGAGATCCCGCAAAGATCCGGGTGAATCCAGACTGCGGTTTAAGAACAAGGAGCAGGGAAGTAGGTTACACCAAACTTGCAAACATGACGGAAGCGGTCCGGAACATCAGAAAAGATTATTCATAATTGTAGCGTTTCTTCTTCCCAAATGCCTTCCTGAGCATTACCGCGGCCAGTATTATGTACCCTATGATCATTGCATAAATCGCAAAGTTAATCAGAAGATCCGGCAGCGCCAGTGCAGACACTTCCCTTATGTTACCAGGTACATTCTGACCTGAAACAAGCATGGAAATTACCTGTACATAGTAATGAGCTGAAGGTGTTACAGGAAATATGACTGTATATGTGGATGTGCCTGAAACCATCACATGACCTGCCCCAGACATATTTGCATTTACAGAATAATAGATGAGATAATTCGCGACACCGGTGCTCGATGGAGATTTCCATGATAGATAAAGGGAAAGATATGCTATTGGAAAATAGAAGTCGATGCCTACCTTGAATGCCGCCGAAACATTAACCGTACGTGGAAATAGAGAGAGATCTTTTGTCTGGTTCTGTGACATTGTTATTGTCAGCGTAGAAGAGTTATAGTTGTTCGCCGAATATGTCAGGTTATATGTTCCGGGTGAGAGGTAAAGGATATAGTCACCTGAGGAGTTGGTATAGCCCATTGTACTATTGTTGCTTGAAATGGATGCACCAGCAATCTGAACATTATATATCGCATCAGTTATCCTCCCGGAAAGAATAAACGACCTGTTCTCAGCCGTGAGGCTGAACTGGTAATAATAAGAGGAACCGGGATCGACGAGATATGATCTGTTCAATCCAATAAACCCTGGAGCCTGTATGGAGACGTTTAAATCTCCAGGTGTAACTAGATCGACGAAAACCCCATTTGTTCCGTTCACGGTTGTATTATCTATCGAAACAGTAGACGCAGCATTGAATACAAACAATACAACGCATGTTTTTTCCGCAAGTGGTGATAAATCGACGGTCTTACCCGCTGAAAAAGTTGAATTTAAATCAAAAAACCCCGGTATGATCAATTCTAGTGTATTTTCTCCTGCAGGAAGATAAGAAGAAAATGTCTTTAAAGGATATGAAAAACTTAACTGATATGATTCGTCTATAATCATGACCCCGGGTTGATGATAGTATGGAAACTCATTTGAAACATTAAATCCTGTTTTTTGCAGTCTTGGGACATATATCTGCTCAGAAACATTTCCGCCTGTATACCTGGCTGAAATGTTGAAAACTCCGTATGAGGAGGAAGAAAACACAACTGAGTTTGAAGTCTGCTCGCTTCCATTTACATACCATAATATACCGGATTCCGGCTTACTCAGATTGAATACTTCCGTTATACTTCCGGTATAAATAGTCTGGAAAACTATTGATGGTTTTAGACTTGCATTTCCCGAAAGCCTGCCGTTACCGGATGACTCGCCTGAAGCAGCGAGAAAATTGTTCCCGGAGTGCAGGATATTAATTGTTGCGTAACTGGTGACATTAGTGAGGCCAGAATAATGTGTTTCCCAGGCATTCACCGGCAAATTATTTCCAGATATGTTCTTTATCACAATGGATGAGAATGTACCATCCGGTATATGGGAAAGGTTGCTGCTTGAATTAATTACCTCTGCCCCAAATGCCACCCTCATGGAGCCAAACTGTGAGAGCATCAGCATATGACTGGTAATCGAGCCACCTATTTCTGCAATCAGGCAGGATCCGTTATATTTAATTGAGATCCTATCTGAAATAGATCCAGTTAAGTTTGAAATAAAATTAGAGGAGGTATACCTTATCGAACCACAAACAATAGAATATCTGGAGAAAATGCCTGAAGAATTAATCGCAATACCAGCCTTGACATAGGAGCTTGTGTTATAGAGATAAGACAGGTAATAGAATGAGGTTCCATTCATATAATTGCTTGTTATGTTATTGATGCTTATTTCTGCTGATGCATAAGGGGAGTCATAGCTCGCGTTTATAATGGCAGCTGCGCCGTATGGCTGCTTCAGTTCTTTAATTGCCCCCAGCAGGCCGGATAATACTGGTGTGCCCAGTCCAGTCACAGGGTTCCAGCCTGTTCCAGCATTATAATATCCATTTCCTCCCTTAGTAATCGGGGTCAGGGCAGATGTATACAGTGGAGAATTGTATATCTGGTAAAGAACAGGACTAACGAGTCCGACTGGGTAACCAAGATATTGATCAATTCTGCTTACCACGCCAGCCCAGATTGGGGTCGCAAGGCTGGTGCCACCAGCAATGTATGTCTGTCCGTTTGCAATGAGCAGAACTCCTGTATTTTTGTTGGCATCCGCAGCAACATCAGGAACCCCCCTCTGTGACGAATTAACTGCATTTTTCTGCCAGTATGGAGCTGAAAAATAACTGCTGAATCCTCCGCCGCTCCCGTAAGATGTCTGTGCATTGTATCCACCCCAGGCTGTTTGCGTATAAACACCATTATTGCAGTCCAGCGAGGTACCGCCAACCGCCAGAACATATGGATCACTTGCAGGGAAATTGACACTCAGTGATGAAGTCCCGTCATAAGCTCCCTGATCACCCGTTGCGGCCAAGACGGTTATGTTCTCAAGAGCCGCTTCCATTAAAAGTGAATTTTCAGAATTAAGCTGGGAATCTGTCAATTCCGACTCCGGTTCACCCCAGCTAAGTGAGATAATGTTGCCGAGGTGTTTACTTATGGCATAGCTCAGTGCATCAGTGAGTGAGCCCTGGCAGTTAGGAGTTACCAGTAAAACAATCTTGGCAGATGGGGCAGAAGCGTGTGCCCATTCAACATCAAGTGCTGTTTCTATCGCCCAGCTCTGATTGTATGCATTCGGGGTATTATTCATGTATTTTATCTGGAGGTTTATAGGGGGAATACCGGTTACATTATCGAATACTGATATGTCATATGATATGAATGGGTCTCCAAATGCGTCAATGATTACAATTGTGGTACCCTTACCTGTTATATTAGAGGCGTTCGCAGATCCAAACGAATATGCCTGGTAAATATTCTGGGGGGTGTAATAACTTTGGTGTCCACTCACGGTGCTATATGAGAGACATGGGTTGAATTTATTACTGTTAGAACCATTAATATATGAAATAGATCCGATGCTTTCCGAAAACTTGCTAATGATGCTGCTCAACAGAGACTGGTATTTCAGGTCAAAATCAATCTGCATAACGTATCCATAACTGGTCGAATTTAATATGTAACCTGACACCGAATTGAGTAATTCTGGAAATACTGTTTCCGGATGACTGGAATAGAGTTGGATATCTCCGGTCTGGGGACCTGAATTGACGGAAAAATCCTGAAGACCATGAATCTGCGGGTTAGGCTGGACTGCTGCAATGGAGATAAATGAAGTTGCCATGAATAAAATTATGACAGTAACCGCAAATGTCCTCTTCACACATCCCGAAATGCAAATCTAATTAATATGATTAATGAATAACAAACCAAAATTGCAAGAATCAGATCTTAAGTTAAAACGACTGTTTCAGTCCTATTATATAAATGAGGAACTTGAGGTACCAGACCTCCTAAGATCCAGGGAAATTGGCTTTATACCTTTTGATGGCTCCATGGTGAGGCACAGGGATTTCCATGGCAGGCAGGACCTGAAAAGATTCCTGATTGATGTCACCCCGAGGCACCTGTATCACAGCGTTGCATACTATGAGTTTCCAACTAAGCGATCAATGCAGGAAAAAAAATGGAAGGGAGCTGAGCTGATATTTGACCTCGATGCAGATCACATCGAGGGAGCATCAAAAATGACCTACGAGCAGATTTTGGAGGAGGTGAAGAAGCACACGCTCAGATTGATTAACAGATTCCTGATTGATCTCATGGGCATACCCGATGAAAACATCAAACTATTTTTCTCCGGCGGGCGTGGCTACCATGTTCATGTGCAGGCAGATAAAATCTACCCACTTGACTCAAACGCAAGAAGGGAAATATCCAATCTTGTAAGGGGGGAAGGTGTTACTTTGGAAAATCTGAAACAGGTCAATGAAGGGTCAAAGCAAACATTGAGGGGATGGTTCGAGATCGCTGATTCCGAGGTTACAGATTTATTCTCCGGCATTTTGGACGGGACAAAATCTGATATATTAAAACAGATTTTCAAAAAGGAAGAGATTCTACAGAATTATATGGACAGCCTTGAAAAACCTGTCAGGTTTCCTTCCCAAACAATAAAAAAGATCGATCTTTTCTCCAGGGCTGGTATAGAGAAATACAGGATCATGAGTGAAAGAGACTTCAGGGTGGCAGATTTTGTTGCCAGATCCAAAATTGATTCAATGAAATGCGAAATCGATGAACCTGTCACCACTGATCTTCATCGCCTGATCAGGTTCCCAGGGAGTCTTCATGGCAAGACGGGCCTTGCTGTTACCAAGATACCAATCAATATGCTAGAAACATTTGATCCCCTTATTGAAGCAATACCAAAGATATTTCTGGATGGACAGGATGAGATTACTCTGACCAGGCCGCTTAAAATAAAAATGGGAGAGCATGAATATGATCTTTCAGGCAATTGCAAGGTGCCGAGGTATGTGGGTATCTTTGCGGTAGCAGGCAGGTTTGCAAATTACGTATAGGCATTTTACCTTCTATTTATTGGTAAGATTTAAAATATAAAGATGTAATTTTGGTGTGATCAGAATGGAATTGAGAAACAGTAAAACGCTTGAAAATCTTAAAGCAGGATTTGCAGGAGAGAGCCAGGCAAACAGAAGATACCTTTATTTCGCCCTGGCAGCAGACGAGGAAGGGTACCAGGAAGTAGCGTCTGTCTTCAGGTCGACTGCAGATGGTGAAACATCGCATGCTTTCGGGCACATGAAATACCTCAAGCAGGTTGGGGATCCGGTAACCGGAGAACCAATAGGCACAACAGAACAGAATCTGAAATCTGCCATTGCTGGCGAGACCTATGAGTTTACCCAGATGTACCCTGGTTTTGCAAAGACAGCAAGAGATGAGGGATTCGAGGAAATAGCCCACTGGTTCGAGGTGCTTGCCAAAGCAGAAAAGTCCCATGCGGCAAAATACGAAAAGACACTTGCAGAACTACATTGATATAAATCAAGGGTGTCGATATGTACAAAATAAAACAGGAAGATCTCTTCAGCCCTGAAGAATATGAAAAGATCAGGGACAAGGAGAATCGAACTGTCATAGAATTAGAGAAAAACAGAAGAATATCGACCAAGACATTCAGTTTTCTTTTTGAGGCGCCAAAAATAGTCATAAACCAGATAAATGAAATGATATATCTTGAGAAGATAAAGAATACAGAAGACATAGAGGATCTAATAAGAATCTACAGTGAAATCCTTCCTGGCAAAAACGAGCTAAGCGTGACAATGTTCATTGAATTCCCCGATGAAAAAACAATGATAAAGAACATACCAAGACTTGCCGGTATTGAAAAGACTGTATACATTTCGTTCGATGATATATCTATCCGTGCGACACCTGAAGAGGGAAGATCCACTGACGTACTGGAATCAACACTCCAATATCTTAAATTTTCTTTCAATGAATCTGAAATGAATAAATTTCTGTCATGCAGGAACGCATTCATTGAAACAAGACACAGGGAATTCAACGAAAGCGTCAGGATCCCAGAAGATCTTCTATCCACACTTAAGGCAGAATTAAAAAACTATTAATTTCAATAAACATTATTTTTGATCTCAATATCATCCTCTATGGAAACTTCTGAAAAAAATTCCATGGAAGAGGAAATACTTTCTTACGTGAGAGATTTTGCTGAAAAGAAGATAAAACCGGTTGCACGCAGGATTGATTTGGATGGTGCCGTTCCAGAAGAAATTATTAAAGAAATGGCAAAAATGGGGCTTTTTTCATCCTATATCCCTGAAGCTTACGGAGGAAACGGCCTTAGTTTTACGTTCCTCATCAAGGTTATAGAAGAACTCTCGAAAGCCTGCCCCAGCACAGCACTTGTTCTGGATGGTGCGCTTACATTATTCGCTGAGCCAGTGCTAATGTTTGGCTCCGAGGATCTTAAGAGGCGGTACCTACCAAAAATAGCTGCCGGCAGCGTCGGTGGTCTGGCCATAACAGAACCATCAGCTGGCAGTGATGCAGCATCAATAAGAACCAAGGCCGAAAAGGATGGTGATGTATACAGAATCAACGGTTCAAAGATTTTTGTGACAAATGGTAGAATTTCAGATTTCTTTGTATTCGACGCGGTGACAGATCCTTCAAAGGGAAATAAGGGAATTACGACATTCGTCGCTGAAAACAAATATAAGGGGATAAAAGTAAGCAGGGACATACACAAGATGGGAATAAGGGGTTCCAGTACCGTTGAAATGGTATTTGACGACGCCGAGATTCCTGAGGAAAACGTCGTTGGAAAGGTAAACGAGGGTTTCAGGGTTGTGATGGAAACACTGGATGCCGGTAGAATAGGAATAGCAGCCCAGGCTAATGGTATTGCAGCTGGTGCCCTTGAGGAGGCCATATCCTACATCAAACAGAGGAAACAGTTTGGTAAGGCGATATCAGATTTTGAGGGGATACAGTTTATGATAGCTGACATGGGAACCAAACTAGAGGCAGCCCGCCTCCTAACATACAAGGCGGCATCGATATGGGACAGCCATAAGCCCTGCATAATGGAATCCTCTATGGCCAAAATGTTTGCATCAGATGCGGCAATGGAGATCACTACGAATTGCGTCCAGCTTTTTGGCGGATATGGTTTTACGACAGATTTTGATGCTGAAAGACACATGAGGGATGCAAAGATAACCCAGATCTATGAAGGTACAAACCAGATACAGAGAGTTATTATAGCGAGGGAAATGCTCAAGTCAATCAGATGAATTATATTGGCTGTTCCGGCTGGTCATACCGGGATTGGGAGAAGGTTTTCTATCCATCTGGCACGAAGGATAAACTTGCTTTCTATTCAAACGTTTTCAATTCTGTCGAAATTAACAGCACCTTTTACAATACACCGTCTATTGGCGCAGTTTCCTCATGGATCAGGACAGTTCAGAGCAAACCAAACTTCAGATTCACGATAAAGCTTCCAAAGGAATTAACCCATGATCTTATACTACACAACGAAAAAGGTGCGGTTTCATATCTGACAGCTTACGAACGTTTATTTATTGAGGAATTTTTTAAAAAGGAAAGGCTTGGCGCAGTATTATTCCAGCTTCCACCTTTTCTTGGGGCAGACAGGCTCGAGTCCCTCTATCGAATACTTTCAAACCTTGACACCGGTAGATACAGGTATGCAGTTGAAATCAGGAACAGGGAATTATTTATTGATCCATCTTTATCCAGGAGATTATCAGACCTGAATATCGCCCTCGTGGACATAGACAGCCCGGATCTTGGCATGGGTTCCCTTGCTTCAAAGACTGATTTTGCATATATTCGCCTCCACGGAAGAAACGTTGCTGCGTGGAACAGTATTAACGACTATGCCATGGAAAAATACAGGTATGATTACGGAAAGGAAATTACTCGGATATCCGAACATGTGCAACAAATGCAAGACAGCTACACAGACCTATACATCTATTTCAACAATCATCCAGATGGCAACGCACCGAGAAATGCGATATCCCTGATTGAAAATCTGAATGGAGACAAATCACAAGGTTCATCTGGTCTTTTTTCTTTTAAATAAAGAGGCAATGGAATAAATTATACGAACGTGATACGGTAAAGCAAGGGTGCTAAAATGTCAGGTCAGTCATTACCACCTTCTGGCTCGAAATTGCAGATAGAGCACGATGGTCAGGAATTGTATGTTACATTCATAAAGGAGGATTCAGGGTATGGTGTTTTCAAGTTAGCCAGTGGTTATAACCTCCGTTTTCCATTGGCGGATGTGAAGATCATCAAAATCTATGATATCTCACAAGATCATAGAAAAACGATCAAGGAAGAGACTAATATAGGTCGGGGGGCTCACAGGATAAGTCTCCTGTCCACCGGTGGGACGATATCAAGCAGGGTAGACTATACAACCGGTGCCGTCAGGCCGACAAAGGATCTTTCATTCATCAGGGAGGCAATCAGCGATCTGGAGGATAGGATCAATCTCAGGACAGAGATAATAGATAGCATACTGAGTGAGAACATGACCCCCTCTCACTGGATCAAGATATCTCATGATATCAAGAAAGCGATGGAATCTAGCGAAGCTGTTGTTTTGCTCCATGGAACCGATACTATGAGCTATACTGCTTCGGCCCTGTCTTTCATGTTCGAGAAGCAGACTGCACCCGTGATCATGACAGGTTCTCAGAGAAGCTCGGATCGACCAAGCAGCGATGCGTTTGAAAATATCGAATCATCCATAAGGTTCTCTCTGGAGAACATAGGCGAAGTCGGTATCTGCATGCATGCAAACAGTTCAGATGGTTCCGCCATCCTTATTAGGGGCGTCAGGGCGAGAAAGATGCATACATCCCGCAGGGATGCATTCAAGCCAATGGGGGACGGGGAAATGGGAAGAATAAACGACCGCAGAACCTATATCAAAAATATCAGAAAGAAAACAGACAGCTCAATCGAACTTTTTGATCAGCTTGACAGTAGATGCGGGATATTTTATTTCACACCGGCATCTTCCGAAGAGGAACTTGAGAATTTCTCCAGGGGGAAAAAGGCGGTGGTCATCATGGCGACAGGCCTGGGGCACGTTGCTGAAGCATTACTGAAAAAAATACGCGATCTCTCTGATTCCGGGGTCCATATTGTTATAACATCACAGTGCCTGAACGGGAGGGTGGACCTTGACGTATATGCCAGCGGCAGGAACCTTTCAGCCTCCGGGGCTATACCTGTAGAGGATATGCTACCTGAAACTGCAATGGTAAAATCCATGTATGCCCTGAAGAAAGACCCGGATAATTTTGCGAAATTAATGCAGTCCGATTTGAGAGGTGAGATCACTTTGCGATCTGAAACGGTGGAAATAAGATGAATAAGGATCTAGTAATAGGACTCGAGGTCCACCTGCAGCTTAATACAGGGAAACTGTTCTGCAGGTGTCCAGTCAGCGGCACTGATCAGTTAACAGGAAAGATCAGTCGCAGGTTGAAGCCAACATCTGGTGAATCCGGGCTGGTTGACAGGGCAGCCATTTATGAGGAAGAGAGGAGCAGGGCTTTCGATTATGTTCTCACAGACAACACCTGTCTTGTTGAAATAGATGAAGAGCCCCCCAGACCAATGAACCCGCATGCACTATCAACTGCACTCAAGATAGCTGCAACACTAAAATGCTCAATTCTTGAGGATATTGAATGCATGAGGAAAATTGTGATTGACGGTTCAAACACCTCCGGATTCCAGCGAACTTCTCTCATTGCCATGAACGGTTCTCTTGATACAGAACATGGAAAAGTAAGAATCAGTTCTGTTTGCCTGGAGGAAGATTCTGCGCGAAAGATAGCTGAAGAGGATCAGATGGTAAAATACTCACTTGGGCGTCTTGGGATTCCACTGGTTGAGATCACGACGGAACCTGACATAAAGAGTGCAGATCATGCAATCGAGGTTGCACGTTTAATTGGACTCTCGGCAATGATAACAGGTCTTATCACAAAGAATTCAGATTCCATAAGGCAGGATGTCAATCTTTCCATGGGGTATGGCAGGGTCGAAATCAAGGGGATATCCAGACTTTCTCAAATAAAGGAGGCCATTGAAAGCGAGGTTTCAAGACAGCAGTCAATTGCAAGAGCCTCTGAGATCATTAAGAAAAGAGGTGGTTTCAACAGATCATATCTTGAATTTATAGACGTCTCCGATCTTTTTGAAAGCACAGAAAGCGTTCTGGTCAAAAAAGGTCTATCTGAGGGGAAGAGAGTATTTGCTACCCGTCTTGAGAACATGAACGAAACACTGAAGCAGGACGACGTAAGGATGGGTCAGGAGATTGCAGATATTGCAAGAGCCTTTTCTGTGGGTGGTGTGCTTCATTCGGATGAATTACCCGGGTACGGGATTGATGAATCAACAGTAAAAACTGTTTCAAAGAAAACTGGACGCGGCATGAACGATGGCATCCTGCTAGTAATTACAACAAAACGTACTGCTGACATTCTTTCAAGAGAAATTGCTTCCAGAATCACGAAACTCATCAAACTCGATCTTCAGGAAACCAGGTTCTATTCTGACAAAGGCAGGACGGCTTATCTGAGGCCTTTGCCCGGTGCCGAGCGGATGTACCCAGAAACCGATGTCAAGCCTTTTCACGTTACAAAAGAGGATCTAAATGAGGCGATGGATTTCGGCAGACTTTCTGCAGAGGAGAGGATAGATAAAATAAGCAAGGATTATGGAATATCAAGACAGGATGCCAATACTATTGTTACAAACATGAGACTGCCGATTTTCCTTGCACTGGGAGAGTTCATCCCATTCAGATCAGCTTCCAGGTTAATACTTCAGAAAATACCGGAAGTTGAGAGGAAGATAGGTAAACCGGTTGAGGATGAAAAAATAATATGGTTTGTTCAGAGCATTGTAAAACGTGGACTGGATGTAACTTCTGTGGAAGCTGGGTTTGAAATTCTCTCCTCTGGATCTGATATGGAGAGCATACCTGAATCAAGCGAGATAGTACCGCTTAGCCAGAATGAATTAAGAGATCTGATCAGTAATATAAAGAAGAATAATCCCGGTATCAGGCAGGGGAGTTTGATGAATGAAATCCGAAAGAAGACCAGAAGGCCATTTGACCCCAAGACAGTGATCTCAATTGCTGATCTATGAATATCACAGCTAAAATCTTGAAAGCAAATAGGGAATAACCAAACATAAAATACAAAGGAAAACAAAATTGAAATGATCTGCCTCAGATAACAACATGGATTATCTCGGCGAGACTTAATCTAATGTCAGGTACTAATCATCAGAATCTAATAACCTGTAAATTCTTAAATATCTTCTTGTAATGCAGAAAACATGCTTTACGGCTACCTGCCCATAGCCATAATACTCATTCTGCTGATTCTGGCTATGTTCGCTACCTTTATGGTATTACCGAGTATAAGTGAGGGCAGATACAAGAAGGGTAAAGGTATAAGCCTGAAGCCTAAAGACATTCTTGAAACCGCAGGGAACGCCAGTTCGCCAAAAGTTTCAGATTCATCATATATGGAGCCGTATGAATCAGGTGAAATATCAAGGGGATCCTTTGGTTCTTTCATCAACATTCAGTACTATGTAATCCTTTTACTTTTCGTCGTTTTTGATGTAGACATGGTTTTACTTTTCCCATGGGCATTTGATTTTTACAAACTTGGACTTTTGCCATTCATTGAAACAGTTATATTTCTTTTAATGCCTTTATTTGTGGTCTACTATGCTTTCAAAGAGGGACATATGAGGTGGATTAAATGAAGACCGGTGATGCTGGGTATTTAACGACAACGCTCGAAAAGGCACTCACCTGGGGCAGAAGCAATTCTCTCTGGCCACTCACATTTGGGCTTGCATGCTGTGCTATTGAGATGATGGCAGTTCAGGCATCTAACCTTGATATTTCGAGATTTGGCAGTGAAATTTTCAGGAATTCACCTCGACAGTCAGACCTGATGATCGTAGCAGGCACCGTAACGAAGAAAATGGCCCCAAGACTGAGGAGGATCTACGACGAGATGCCATATCCGAAGTATGTCATAGCCATGGGCGTATGCGTGATACAGGGCGGACCTTATGCAAGGGGATATTCTGTTGTTCTAGGAGTCGACAGGGTGGTGCCAGTTGATGTCTACGTCCCAGGCTGCCCTCCAACCCCTGAGGCACTCACACATGGAATCATAACACTCCAGAAGAAGATAAGGGGGGAAACAGACAGGTGATTCTATGGTAGAAATCATTTCTGAATCTGTCGGCAAAGATGGCCGAAAAATAGTTCAGGTGTCAAAGGAGAATTTCCTGTCGTTTATGAAAGAGAAGAAGGAGCAGGGTTTCGATCATCTTTCTCTGGTTACAGCAGTGGACAGGAGAGACTCAACTGATCTTGTCTACCACCTTCATTCAGTTGAGAGAAATGAGTATCTTGTAGTTAAGGTCAACACGAAAGACAACATGATGCCAAGTGTTGCGAATATATGGGCAAGTGCGAATTGGGACGAGAGGGAACAGTACGATTTAATGGGCATAAAATTTCAGGGGCATCCCAACCTTAAGAGAATGTTCCTGCCAGAAAACTGGGTTGGCCATCCCCTCAGGAAGGATTATGATCTCAGCAAAGTGCAATATATCAACATGGATGATGATGGTGAAGATTATGCAACATTTGATGCGGGTGATGGCTGGTGAACAACGAATGGGTCGAACTGAATATTGGACCTCAGCATCCCTCGACCCATGGCGTACTAAGGTTAAAGGTCAAGCTTGACGGCGAGATTGTACGAGAAGTTGAACCAATCATTGGATATCTGCATAGAAATGCTGAAAAACTTTGCGAAATGGGTTTTTATTGTGATAATTTGATATATTTTGACCGACTTGACTACGTTGCTGCAATGAATATGGAAGTCGGGTATCTGGAGGCAGCCGAAAAGATACTTGGGATCCCGCCGCCTGAAAGGGTTCTCTGGATAAGAGTGGTAATGGCGGAATTGAGCAGGATAGCTTCTCATCTTGTCTGGGCAGGTGCATTTGGTCTTGATCTCGGTATGCTCACACCATTCTTCTATTGCTTCGCCGAAAGGGAAAAGATACTTACGATATTCACTGAAGCCTGTGGATCCAGACAGGAAACAAATTATATGAGTATCGGCGGTGTTTACCAGGATTTTAATGACAAGATAATTGAGGAAATAAAGGAATTCATCAAGGGTTTCCCAAAGCAGCTGGAGATAATATACAATCTTTTTGCGAAGAATGATGTTTTTCTATCCAGAACGAAAGGCATCGGGATCCTCAGCAAGGAAACTGCCATAAACTATGGAGTGACCGGCCCGATGCTGCGGGCATCCGGCGTCGAATATGATGTCAGAAAAGCTGAACCTTACCTTGTCTATGATAAATTGAATTTTGAAATTCCAATATCGAAGAAGGGTGACACACTTGCGCGTTTCCTAGTGAGATTCGAAGAGATGAGACAGTCTGTAAGAATAATTGAACAGGCGCTGCCAAAGATACCTGCCGGTCCGTATTTCAATCCGAAATCAAAGAAATCAATGATGATCAGGCTTCGCGGAGATGGCGAAGTCTATGCGAGAACTGAGTCATCCAAGGGGGAGCTTGGAGTGTACCTGGTCGGCGATGGCAGTGTGAAGCCTTACCGTGTAAGAATACGTAGCCCGACATTCAAAAACCTTTCAGTTCTTCCAGTTCTTGCAAAAGACAACATGGTAGCTGATATGATAGCAATAAGTGGTTCTATAGACCTGGTTTTTGGGGAGATAGACAGATGAATCTCCTTTACAGGTTATTCCTTATACTTAGGTTTCTCGGTCATGATCTGGGTTATGCTCTATCATACATCATAGAAAGTATTATCCTGATCCTGTTTGTAAGCATATCCCTTATTATTATGATATATTCCTTCAGGAAGTATATGGCAAGGGTCCAGATGCGAATCGGACCAAACAGGGTTGGAAGGTTCGGTTCGCTGCAGTTGATTGCTGACGCACTGAAGCTTGCCGGCAAAGAGGTAATTTTCCCGAAGGAACGGGATGATCTCCCATACAAGGTCGCCCCTTTCCTTGTGTTTTTCGGGCTGGTGCTCTCATTTGCATTTATTCCTTATGGAGATCTGGCATGGTTTGGAAACCTCACCATCACATATTCAAGCGTCAGCATAATTTTCATATTTGCGATAATTGCAATAATGCCGATTGGCGAGGTTCTTGCCGGAATAAGTTCAAGAAACAAATATGCATTGATGGGTTCACTCAGAGCGGTTGCAAAAGATATATCTTTTGAGATTCCGATGATGCTTTCTGTCATTGCTATAATCATGATGGCATCCGCGCGTACCCCAACAGCATTGAATTTTCAATCTGTAGTGGCCACAGAGATTCTGCCATACGGAATACTCGAACCACTTGGCCTAATAGTATTTTTCATTGCAATGGTGGCAAGGGCGTCATATTCTCCATTTGATATGGGGGAAAGCGACAGTGAGCTCGTGTCCGGTTATTCAACTGAATATACAGGTATGAGATTCGGCATTTTCTATATGGGTCTTTTCGGTTCCATTTTCCTGGGATCAATTATCGTCTCATTACTCTATCTCGGCGGTTTCAATGGACCATATTCAGGATATGTAGGATTCATATGGCTTATGATTAAGGCAACTATCCTAGTCATAATATCTTTCACTGTCTGGCTCACAATGCCCAGGATAAGAATTGATAAGCTGGTCAACTCAGGCTGGAAGTATCTGCTTCCAATTTCTTTCATAAATCTTGTGCTTGCAGGTGTTTTGACACTGGGATTCGGGTGGTAACATGGAAGTCAAGGAACCTAAAAGAAAATTTCCGCTCATCGGAATTATTTCAGGAATGATTAGCGTTGCATCTCATGGTTTGAAGAAACCCATCACTGTTCAATATCCTGAACAGAAGCCATATACTCCAGAAAGATTCAGATTCCGGATATCGCTGAAGCTTGACGACTGCGTCGGATGCACTCTATGCGAACAGGTATGTCCAAACGGGAGCATCAAGATGGAAAGCCTTAACAGGGAGAATCCAAGGAACAAAAGGAAAATTTATCCTGATGTCAACTTCGGTACCTGCACTGTATGCCGGAACTGCGAGGAAATTTGTCCTACCACTGCAATTTATCTTACACATGAATTTGAAACATCGAGGACCAGAAACAGCTTCCTGTATTCTCCTACTGAACTGACAATGAAAGAGGAGGACGTTAAGAAATGATTTTCACAATCATCTTTCTTATATTTGCGATCCTCCTGATCTTTACATCAATCAAGGCAGTCCATGACAAGAACATTGTACACTCAGCAACCTGGCTGATGTTTTTCCTTTTTTCAATGGCTGGAGTATTTGTCTTCCTTGGCGCATCGCTGATTGCGTCAATAGAGCTTCTTGTGTACGTCGGTGCTATTGTTACTGTATTGGTCTTCACACTTATGCTTACAGGAGGCAAAGAGTTTGAATAAGAAGGCCTTCGCCGCTGTTGCGGTATTTTTCCTTGTTATTTTTGGCACACTGCTGAGGAGCATAACAAACTTCTCGGAGGTTGTCCAGAACGTGACGGGGATAGCTACAGATTTTTATTCAACCTATGTAGTTGCCTTTGAGCTGCTTTCGCTCATCCTTGTTGGTGGGATAATTGGAATGTTTTACATAACATCAAGGGAGGAAGATTGAATGCTACTTGCCATACCTGAAACGGTATCGCTTATTCTTTTCTGCGTTGGTCTTTACGGTGTAATGACATCCAAAGTCGGGATAAAGATGCTGATCTCACTTGAAATTATGATAAATTCCGCTGTTCTGAACCTGATATCAGTTGCAGGTGCTTCTTCTGATCCACTGGTACTGGCACTGTTTGTAATAGCAATTGCTGCAGTTGAATCTGTTGTTGGATTCAGCCTGCTGGTCGCAATTTACAGGAAATTCGGCAAGGTAGATATTCCACTATTGAGTGAGATAAAGGGTTAACATCATGTATTTCGCAGGTTGGTTTATATTTCTGGCACCACTGATTGCATCTCCAATAGCATTAGCTGCGGGCAGAAGCAGGAAGGTGCTGGCGGGGGCGGTTGCTTCGACTTCGATAGCGATTTCACTTGCCCTGTCAGCTTATGTTTATTTCACGATTGGAAATGGAACAATATACCAGTCATATTCATGGTTCGCAAACCTGAGATATGGTATCTATATTGATCATCTGGCCCTTGTAATGGTCATAATGGTCTCATTTGTTTCCCTAATGATTCACTTGTTTGCAACCTATTACATGGGAAAAGATCCCAATAAACACGTATATTTTGCTGAAACCGCTCTTTTCACAAGCGGAATGCTCGGGCTGATACTCGCATCCAATCTGGTTATTCTTTTCCTGTTCTGGGAGCTGGTTGGTCTCTGTTCCTACCTGCTTATCGGCTTCTGGTACTTCAAGCCCAATGCTGCATCTGCAGCGAAGAAGGCATTCATAGTTACACGGGTCGGGGACATGTCTTTGCTAATAGGCCTGGCAATTCTTTACACATCTCTTTCTGGAGCTTTGCCTGGAAGGGATCCCCTCAGTATACCTTACCTGATACAGAATGCATCTGCTGTTGCAACTTACATAGGGTCAGGCAAACTTGCTCTCATTACAATACTTATTTTTGGAGGGGCAGTTGGAAAGTCTGCCCAGTTCCCCCTGCATGTATGGATTCCAGATGCTATGGAAGGTCCGACGACGGTTTCGGCCCTGATACATGCAGCAACCATGGTAACAGCTGGTGTTTACCTTGTGGCAAGGGTTTTTCCGCTATTCGAATTCTCTGCATATTATTCGCTCTACATAGTTGCAATCATTGGAGCATTCACTGCAATTTATTCCGGGACGCTTGCCTGGGTGATGAATGACATCAAGAGGGTTCTTGCATATTCCACGATAAGTCAGATCGGTTACATGATGGCAGCAATTGGAATAGCAGGCATAATCGGTTATTCAGGAGTTCCATTTGGCATATACCAGCTTGTTGTGCATGCATTTTTCAAGGCCCTTCTGTTCCTGTCGGCAGGTGCCATTCTAATAGCCCTTCTTGACCTGAGGGATATAAGGAAAATGGGTGGTTTGTGGAGAAGGATGCCGTGGGCTGTGACATTGATGTTCATAGGTGCAATCACACTTGCCGGAATTCCTCCAACTGCCGCGTTTTTCTCCAAGGGTGAGATAGTTGACGCTTCATGGAATTATTATGTCCTGTCGGGTTATAAAATCCAGGATATATTTCCATGGATTTTCCTTGCATTTGGCGAATTCTTCACTGCCTTTTACACATTCAGGATGTTTTCAATGGTGGCATTAGGAAAACCAAGGTCTTATCTGGCGGAACATGCAAAAGATCCACCATTGTGGGCTATTCTACCTTTGATACCGCTTGCCATACTAGCATTGATCTTTGGAATATTCCAGGGTGATTTCTATTCCTACATATATCCTGGCTACACGTCTTTCACCGCACCTTTAGCACAGGAATCCCTCGTCTATGTTTTGATAGCAATAGGTGTCCTGTTAGGCATTTATGTTGGCACTGGGGACAGATGGAAATACCTTGACATGAGCAAGAGCCGTGCATATCATGTGATTAAAGAGAAATACTACCTTGACAAATTGTTTACAAACCTGATTGCGGTCCGTGCTATACTGCCGCTTTCAGCTTCTTTCTCCGGTTTTGAGGCAAGATATAACACAGCAAACGAGAAGGCTGGATCCGGCATTTCAAGGTTTGGTTCAATTTTGAGAAAAATACAGTCTGGAGTGGTTGAAAACTACTTCATTCTCATGATAATAGTCGCTGCGATTGTGTTTCTGATCGTTGAAATAATCGGCGGTGCGATATGATAGTTCTTTACATCTTTCTATGGGTCCTGCTCTCCTCGCTGATAGCGTTCCTATTAAAAAAGGGAAGCGGCTATTTTACTAAGATCTCAACATCCGTAACAGCAATTGCAATCGGGCTTTACAGCATTTTCAGGTTTGCTTCCGGTTATACTGGCGGTTTTCTCTCAGTATCAAACATCGCATTATCGAAATCTGCTGGAATATATTTCTCCATAGGTGTTTCTGGATTTTCTGACACGCTGTTGATACTTACGGGAATAATTTTTGCTGCTGCTTCATTCCTGACCGATGAGGAGAAATTTGGCAAAAATATGATGATGCTTATCCTCCTGACAGAATCAGGTATGATTGGCCTCCTCATCTCCAGGAATTTCATCTTTTTCTACATCTTCTGGGAACTTGTTCTTGTTCCAGTATATTTCATGATAGGCAGGTTTGGTGGGAACCGGAAGGAGCCTGTTTCACTGAAATTCTTTGTTTACACGCACATAGGATCAATCTTCATGCTGCTTTCTATATTTGCGCTTTATTCATATTACGATCTCTACTATCATGTGCTTACCCTGCAGATGACACCGCTCCTTGCTGCTATGACTTCAGCTAAGTTTGTATCTTTCTTACCTTCGATATCAAGGTTCTTTATCCTGTTCGGTTTTGTTATTTCATTCCTTGTAAAACTTCCATCTTTTCCTGTCCACGCCTGGGTCGCAGATAGTTACGAGGTGGCCCCATACCCGACTACGATTATACTTGCAGGTGCTCTTTCAGCGATGGGTGGATACGGCCTTTTTGGTATAATTTTCCCGTTTGCAAATCTGATAGGATACACAGGGCTTGCCATTATAATTGCACTGGGGCTGATCAGCATATCATATTTTGCACTCACAGCCATGTTTCAGCAATCCCTCAAAAGAATGATGGCATATGCGAGTGCTGCTTCCATGGGGTTTGTCACAATCGCATTCGGTGCATCCCTTATAGATCCAGGTTTCCAGAATGCCCTAATTTCAGCTTCCGGGGGCATGTTCCAGGTTGCCACCCATGGGATAATCATGCTTCTATTATTTGCATCAATCTATTTCATTTACCAGAAGACAGGAAGCGAGAGGATACCCTCCCTTGGAGGAATTTACAGAGAAGCACCGTTCCTCTCAACACTTATGCTGGGGGGCCTCCTTGCATCACTTGGCCTTCCGGGCCTCGCAGGTTTCGTTGGTGAATTCTCCATCTTGGTGGGATCATTCCAGACAATTGGATACTGGATATTTTTGCTCGTATTCGGAATGCTTATTACCGCATCATATCACATATGGGCTGCGCAGAGAGCACTTTACGGACCATACAATGAAAGACTTGGAAAGATATCTGACATAAGTGGTCCTGCACTCGCAATTCTACTAATCATATTCATAATTATACTCATACTGGGGATATTCCCTACTTTATTCTATGGTCCGATTGAGGCTTATGCCGGAGGAATTCTATGATAACACTGTATTCACTTGAAACTTATTATCCATTATTCGTGCTTGGCGCTGCTGGTTTTATAATATTGGCCCTTGGCATTTTAAGAGCTAAATCCGTGGTCTATGCTTCTGTAGCATTCGCCGCATTTATTCTCTCATTCTTTCTGATACTTTATCTGCCGCATAATGTTGATCTATCAGATTATTTTGTGTTCAACGATTTTACTGTATATTTCGCCCTTCTATTTGTGGTATCATCTGCTTTCATAACCTATCCTGCACTTAGGAATATTGGAAACAGAAGTGAGATATTCTATGCCATGCTGCTTTTTGTGACCGTTGGAATGGTTGTTGCTGCATTCAGCTATAACCTCATTACACTTTTCATAAGCTTTGAGGCCGTGAGCATTGGAACATACGTAATAGCTGGTTATCACAAGACGAAACGCACTCTTGAATCAGCCACAAAATATTTCTTCACAGGAACTGTGGCAACAGCTTTCATCATCCTCGGGTTGTCCTACTTCTTTCTTTCAACGGGCACATTTGACCTTTCATCTCTCGAACACATTTCTTCCTCACCAGACATGCTTATTGCACTGGGCCTCCTTATTATAGGTTTTGGATTCAAGCTTGCAATATTTCCGATGCATCAATGGGCAATCGACACATATGACGGGACTGAAAACTCTGTCTCTGCTTTTCTGTCCACAGGAAGCAAACTGGTTGCTTTTATGATCATGTTAAAGGTTTTCATTGTCGGTTTCTCCGGAATGAGTGGCTATGTTTACGGATTTTTCGCCATACTTGCAGTTGCAACGATGACGTATGCGAATATATCGGCATTATCCCAGACCAATCTCAAGAAGTTGCTTGCATATTCAAGCGTTGCACAGGCAGGATACCTTATACTTGTATTCGCTGTTGCGGGTTATACGTCCAATGGCCCTGCAACGAACTATGCAGTTGCTGCCGGAATGCTGTATTCTCTTGTATATATTTTCATGAAGGGAGGGGCATTCCTGACCATGAATTCTCTTAAGATGACATCTCCCAAGATAGACGATCTATCTGGTATGTCGAAGAAATCACCAGGTATTGCCCTCTCCTTCTCAATCCTGCTTCTGGCACTGGCTGGAATACCTCTTACTGGAGGATTTTTTGCCAAATTCTACCTGTTTCTTTCCCTGGTGCAGGGAGGATTATGGTGGCTCGCCGTAGTTGCAATACTGAACAGTGCAATTTCCGTTTTCTACTATTTCCGCGTGATGATAATAATGTACTCAGGCAGCCCGGATGATAATAAATTCCAGACACCGGCCAGCGTCAAGATTCCGGTTTACTTTTCAGCTGTCATAGTGGTGGCCATTTTCTTCTATTTCAGCATTTTCCAGTCACTTCTGCCAATGGCAGGCGGACTGTTTGGTGGTTAAAATGAATGTGATCACAGATTTGGAAATTGTAAGGAGCGCATTGATGTTTGGTGAAATCGATGATGCAGAATCAAGGATAGGTAGAAAGATCCTCTCCTATTCGACCGCTTTCGCCATTACAAAGAAGCAGAAATACGAAGCAGCTCTTAACCTGCTCCGCAGAATTGATGATATCCTCAAGGGCAAAGAGAAATGCGACTCGATCCTCGAATTTGCCGACCAGATCGGAAAAGCGGGCTTTCCTCAGGTTGGCCCGGACGAAGCATCTGAATATCTGGAAAACCTCGTCTACTATCTTAGAATTATGATAGATCGGTACAGCGTAAAATTTCCTGATTTCAATGCAAAGAGGTGCTCAGATCTATGAGTTACAAGGAATGCTTTATTCACGCGGATAAAGATGAAGATGAAGCCGCAGAGTGCGTTCACTGTCTGAGAAAACACGGAGAATGGGTATATTTTGATGAGACCTTATCCAGGCTTGCCCTGGGAAGAGAACTATATGACAGATCTGATGCTGATCATATGGAAAGAATCTCTAGGCTTCTAAACATTCGGGACAGAAAAACATACGAAGAAGCGGACGAGAAATTTAACCTTACAATGTATTGATCAGGCATCCACGACAGTTTCTTGTTCCGTGCTATATTTTAATTCTGCTTTTCTGGCAAAATAGATGCCGGCGAAATACAGGAGTATCATGGGTATTGCCATTGCCATCATAGTGAAGCCGGTCACACCGGGTGACAGGATCAGTCCGAAAAGCAATGCGCCAACTACGGCATATCGCCATTTTTCTTTCCAGTATGATGCTGAAATGACTCCGAACCTGCTCAGCATCACCATGAAGACTGGGACCTCGAATGAAAGACCAAAAATAAGCGTGTAGATAAAAATAAACGAGACAAGCTTACTGATACTTAGATCCGGCACCGCTCCAAGTCCCACATCATAAAGATAGAAAATCCTGAAAAGATCTGGCAAGAAGAAATATATCCCTACAAATGAACCCAAGATGAAGAGCAGTGAACCAGGTACTACAACAGATCTCAGTGCCTGCGACTCATTTGCTTTCAATCCCGGAGAGACAAATTTCCCTATCTGGTCAATTGTTAACGGTAATGTCATGGCAAAACCCAGAAACATGGCACTGTAAAAATCTGCCACAACACCATCAGTTGGATTCAGCGTTATGGTAACATACCCTTTGGTTAGAACGTGATGTTCGATAGAAGTGAAGAATTGAGCTCCAATATTGTGGAAAAAGTCGGGATATAAGAATGGAAAATTAAAACCAAGGAAAGATACCGTCCGCAGGTCAAAAATCAGGAAAATTGCAAAAAAAATAAAAAAAACCTTGAGAATCCTCAATAACCTCAGTCTGAGCTCGTCGAGATGTGAGAGAAAGAGGTTAAGGTAACCTTCATATTCCATTAAGATGTCTTGAGTTTTTCTGCTATTTCATTTTTAAGCGTAGCGTCATCCTTATTTGCTGTGTCTATACCAAGCGCCTTCGCTGCATCAGCAACGTTTTTATTTGATGATGATGCCGAGGCAGAGGCTGAGGCTCTAAGCTCACGCTCTACGTCCATTTTCCCCCGGGTGAACTCGCCTGTGGCCCTTCCGATGTTTCTGGCAAATTCCGGCAGTTTTTTCGTACCAAAAAGGACCAGAATCACAAGGACAATTATTGCCCACTCGATTGGTGAATCAAACATGTTTAACTAATCAAACAGTAGTATTTAAGTTTTAAAGGCGGCATTTAATTTAGGATAAATAATGCTCATTTTGCGCTATGAATAAAGTAATTTATAGAAAATAAAAATACTTTCACCTTGCATTTTATTCATAATACTATCATTTCGCGGATTTCAGTTTTGATCGTCTTGAAATTATGAGAGCGGTCACAGAACCAACAATGACAATCGCAGCAACAATCGATCCCAGAATAATTATGAAAGCAATATTGCTCGATGGGTGCCCAGGTAATTCAACAATAGATAATATTCCAAATAATCCTGAAGACACAACAAGAACATTATAGCCTGGAACATAGATGAGGTCAGTAGGATCTGAAGCAACGGTGATTGTGCCCAATAAAGAACAGTTCTGTCCATTCAACACCAACACGTTTCCGTAATCGTATAGATAACTAGTGGAATTATATACGACCAGGTAAAAGTACCCGTTGTTTGGATTGAAATAGGACGAGGTGACTATTTCTGATATATTCTTTAATTTTACCACTGAATAATTTCTGTCATTGAGGGACTCAAAAACACCGGTGAATGAATACCCGGAACAATTGACGCCAAAAACATCTACAGTATTAGTTGATGTGTCATAGGTTATAGAAGTAGGGTAGAAATTAAGTTTGACTGCGGACAGAGAATTATTATTAATGTCTAGAACACCTAAACTGCAGGATTGCAAATATTTGATTATTACGTCACCGGACACAGGATTATACGTCATGCTTTCTACGACACCAGTGTTTGGAGTTGTTGAAGCTTTCAAAGAATCAGTAATCTTTAATGTCGTGGCGTTGAATATGCTAATGTTCCCGTTGGCTGGTGAATACGTATACAGCAAATTAGTTAACGGGTTGTATAAGAGATCATTTGTATAGAATGATAAAGTTGATTGCTGAAGAATGAGATTATTGCTGGACGTGGATATTTCACCAATAATGTAACCAGCGTCGAAATATAGCATGCCATTCTGTGAATCATACGCCAATGAATTAAGACAACAACTTACCTGTTCTACTGGTCTAACAACTTCAGATGATATATTAAGCGATGAAATTTCATTCCTATTATGATAGGATACAAAGTATACCAGATTATTACTTGGATCAGTAGTCATGACGTATACTCCACCGGTGTTCGGATTGCAATAAAAATTACAGTCAGTATAAAAGATACCATTCATGACACTGTTTGTATTGCTGAGTATAGTGGAACTTACATGTCCCAGGGGATTTATGGAATTCGAGAATGATACATTCAGATTAATCCTTGATCCATAATTGACATTTATGCATCCATGTTCTGGAGAAGGCGAAAAACCAGAAGGCCCGACGACAACGAAAGAAAGATAAGTTTGGGAAAGCGGAAGCGGATAGATGAAGGCGAAATTTATCGAATCAGATGTGGAATTGTGTGATATATTGTCGATAGTGACACTCCACCTGTCACCAGATGGCAAGCCAGTTTCCAGGAAATGAACATTAAATGCACTGTTTAGACCGGTTAAGTCAATTGCTTTAATGATTGTAGTACCATTTATGCGTATATTTCCTGAAAAAGTTGTCGAGCGATAACTGTAGTCAACATACAAATAGTAACTATAGGTTCCATTTTGTACTATGAAAGTCATTGTATTTACAGACGAATAAATATAAAAATCATAATGATAATCAAAATAACCACTTTTATTGGTCAGTGAAAGAGAATAAATGAACGCAGAGCTTGAAAACTTTAGGTCCAAAACAAGATAATAATATCCCGGCACCAGGTTAAATGAAACATCCTGTATGAAGGGACCATCAGTAATTGATACTTTTCCAGGAGTGGTTGCATTTCCAACGTCATTAGCCGGATAATTAGAGGATTGGTCAATTGAGGTATGAAAAGTATACGAATAATTCCCCGGAAGGAGGTAATATGTGTAATTATTGAACACCGTCAGAGAAGAACCAATGAAAGCAGAATTTGAAGTATTGAACAGTTCAGACTCCCAGCAGAAATAGGAAGGCGGTCCGCTAACCTTGAATTCAAGCGGGTAGAAGTCAAGATTAACAACTGCTGACTGGTTATTTATCTCAACCCTATATGTAGTGGAAAATGACGCCTGGTTATTACTTACTGTATAGGTATAGTATCCATTCGGAATAAATACACTTATTGAGTGAGAGGACGACAGATCTAAAGACGGAAGTTGATTCAGAATTATTTTATAGGTATTTCCGCCAGGTAAACCACTTGCGTTGAATGTTAAATTATAAACTCCATGGAAGGAAACCATCTTAACTGTATTTTCAGATACATTGAGGTCAACGGAGCTAAAATTCTGATAGGACGGATAATTTAGATCTGAAGGAGAAAATAACGCGCTCTCATACTGATATGAACCGGACGGAAGATATGCCGATATTTTTGAAAGTGATGAATTGACCTGAAAAGTAAAATACGACCCAATAGAAAAATTGTATAAACTAATGCCCCAGTACGAACCATATGGCAAGTCAGTGGAAGTGAACACAACATTTTTAAAGATAAAAGTTGGAACAACTGAACTAATAGAGGTATTAATATAACCCCTGGCAAAGTAAGAATAACCTGGAGTATAGAATTCCGCTTCATCAACGCTCGCACTGTATGAATAATTTCCGGACGGCAGGTAAAATGAAAGAGACGAGTTATATGTAACCAAAGATGCACTTATTCCACTTTTAGCATTGTAGACGCTGACTTCCCAAGAAGCGTTAACTCCCGCAGGGAGACCGGAGGTTGAAAATAAAATTCTGTCAAAAGCAAAAGTCTTCGTTACACCGGAGTTATTGACTAAAAAATACCCGCCACCAGTTCGATAACAATTGTTATCAGTAAGGTTGTAAATTCCGAGGGAATAAGAGAAGTTTCCATCTGGTAAGTAGAGGTTCTCACCGTTTGTAATGATAGTGATTATAGATAGACCTGTTGAATTTGTAATTTCGATATATAACTCTGAGCCGGGGCCAACATCGGTTTGCAGGCTGACCTTGTAAAAATTAAAATTCAGGCTTAATGAATTCCCGGAAACTGATATAAACCCGGAATAAAGGTAATCTGAAATCCCGGACTCAAAGACGTAATAGTTATACGATCCGTCTGGAAGTTGAATTGACAAGGATGAAGTGTTTCCGCTTACATAGAAAGAACCAACCTGAACTCCCCAGTTCATCCCGCTGGGCAATCCCGTCTCTGTAAAAGTTACTTCGTAGTTTGAAGTAGACACATAAGGAGTGTTTATTGGTGATGGATTTCCAGTATTGCCCGGTTGGTTTATACCGGCAACAATATAAAACCCAGAAAACAAAAACATCAAGACAACAAGCACTGGGAAACTTTTTTGTGAAGATTTAAGAAAGTGTTTCACACAATCCACAACATACGCATAATGACTCATTATTTAAGTCTTTACTAAAGAATATTAATGATAAGAGGAACCAAGTGTTCGCAATATGATATTTAAAAATAACGATGTAAACCCTTAAATTACCTTGGTTTCTGAATATATTCTTCCAATAAATTATTCGGGCAGATCAAGTTCTACCTTGAATCCAAGCCTCTGAATCTGGTCTTTTAAGGAGGAAATAACCGCGCTCATCTCCAAATCGAGGGAAGCGAGGGAGATCGAGAGAACTTTCTTCTGTAAATTGAAAACCACAAATCCAATTGTCTTATCGTCCGGCTTAATCTCATCAGTCCTTGCATAATTTGATATATACTCCTGGAGACTTTCTGTTGAGGTTTCGACGTCAGTTAGAGATATGATGTCCTTCAGCGAATCATTAAATTTTGATCTTTCAACGCAGATAGTCGAGGGATGAAATTCCCCAAGTACTATATTGTACATTATGCACTCTGTCATTAGAGTGCCTTTATTGTTTGACCCTTTTCAGGTACCAGCGCTCCGCCCCTTCCTTGTCCCTCTGAAGACTATCTTCAAGGGTAAGAGGTGCACCTGCGATCCCTGCATCTCCCGGTTTCCAGTTCGCTGGCGTCGCGAGTTTTTTATCCCAGTTGAACTGAAGTGCTTTTACAACCCTAAGTATTTCATCCATATTTCTGCCGGTTTCTGCGGGATAATAAATCATCCATCTTACAACCTGATTTGGATCAATTATGAATACGCCCCTGACAGTTACACCTGACTTCTCGTCATATAGGTTATAAGCCTTTGCGACTTCTTTTTCGATATCAGCGATTACCGGGAACGGGACATTGACACCATAATGTTCATTTATATCTCTGAGCCACGCTATATGGCTGTATATGCTGTCAACGCTAAGTCCAATAAGTTCAACTCCTAATTTTTTAAAATCTTCATATCTTTCGGTAAAAGCCAAAAACTCAGTTGTGCAGACAGGAGTAAAATCCGCTGGATGTGAGAATAGAAGTACCCATTTCCCTTTTAAGGAGGAAAAAACGAGTGGCCCTTTAGTTGTGTTCACCGTAAAGTCTGGTGCTTTCATTCCAAGATATACTGGCATTTTAAATCACTATTTTCAATATACGTATCGAATAGATAATTATTTTGAAATACGCAGTATTGGGTTTATCGGGTCCATAATGCGATTGAAAATTCCCTCGGTTATTGAAATAAGCACTCAAAATTCATTTGCATATGATTCCGCAAAATATGTAATAAGAAGATCTGCTCCTGCCCGGAATGGTGCCACCAGAGACTCCTCTATTATTTCCTTCTGAACAAGGCCCATGTCCACTGCATTCTTTATCATGGTATATTCGGCACTTACGCTGTATACGGCAAGCGGCAGGTTTGTTCTCTCCCTAACTTTTGCAACTATATCCAGATAAAACAGCGATGGTTTTACCATCAATATGTCTGCCCCCTCCTGTTCGTCTAGTTCTATCTCTTTAAGAGATTGCCTGTAATTTCTATAATCCATCTGGTATCCTCTCCTATCGCCAAACTTCGGTGAGGAACTGGCAGCATCCCTGAAAGGGCCATATAAAGTCGAAGCAAACTTTGAGGAATATGACATTATTAATGTTTCCCTGAAGTTACCTGTATCCAGTGCAGACCTGATTGCTGAAACCTGGCCATCCATCATACCGCTAGGCGCAACGATGTCTGCCCCTGCCTCTGCATAAGAGATTGCTATCTTACCATATACTTCCAGTGTCGAGTCATTATCTACCTTGCCGTTTACCATCAAACCGCAATGACCGTGATCGGTATATTCGCAGAGACATAGATCAGCAATGCTTGTCAACCTGGAAGTTTCATCGCATATCTTCAGGGCTTTCTGAACCACACCGTTAGGATCAAAAGAGGAGGAACCTGTTGGATCCTTTTCTTTTGGTATCCCGAATAGAAGTATTGTCCTGATCCCAAGATTTTCCAGCTTACCAAAATATTCTTCCAGGCCTGACAAGGGATACCTGAAAATCCCGGGCATACTTTCAATCTTTTGAGCTTCTTTAATATTCTCATCGACGAAAACGGGCATTACAAGCTTCTTTTTGTCGACTTTGAACTGTGCTATCATATCCCTTATATACTCAGACTTCCGGAGTCTCCTCGGACGCTCTACTGGATACACATGTTGGTAGCGCACAGCATGAATTAAATCTTATCCTGCTTTTATGTAACAATGTATTCTCTGGTCGTTCAGGGGGAACTCATGATGAGCACAGGTCTTACTGAAAAAATAAAGAAGATTCAGATCGATCAGGAAACATCTAACCCAATTCTACCTGAATCCTTCAATAGACAAAATCACAAATGTTCCATAGAATTAAACGGTAACAGGTTGATAGTTTCAATATACTCGAAAACAGATGACTGTGATCTTGCATCAAGGATACTGCTAAAATTAACTGCAGATATACTCTTAAATGCATATTCACTGGATATGGATAGATGTTCCTCTATAACACAGATCAAAGAAATAAAGCTGACAGCTTGTGAGAAGTTAGACCAGGATTGAAAGCTTTATTGAAGGCCAGCTATCTTCCCCAACATCGACGCTGCACAGATACATCTCAGATGGGTCTGAGTGAACAGTCACATAACCGAAGTTATCAGACATGTGAATAATATAACTGGCAAAATGTAATATCTTTGAATATTCCTCATCATCAGCAATTATGACTATCAGATTTCCCGTCCTGAGTGAATTTATGAGGTTCGCAAGGTCACCGTAAAATGACTCACCATAAACAAAAGAAAGGAAATCCGTTGATAGGATATATGTATGCGGTTTCTGTGAAGATGAAAGGTAAAAGTCAACAACCTCACGTGGAAAATCTTCAAGCAGTGATTTGCCACCCATGTTTATGATATATGGGCTCTGCCTGTCAGATTTCTCAGCTGTGATGTAATGATTCATCCAATCTGGGTCCAGGCACTGTACAAGTGATCTCGATGATTCATAGCTTGAGGATGTGATATCTATCACTCCTCTTCCGCTTGATATGTTTTCTTTGATGAGGTTATTTTTTAAAAGGTTGACATATCTGTCGACAGAAGTAGATTTTCCCTCTCTGTGTATAATAACTACAGACCCAACTGGTATCTTATCATCAGGTTGTTCAAGGACCTTCGAAAAAGTCGCATTTCCAAACGGTACTTCAAGATGACTGTTTGATATATCCTTAGGATCAGAGACCTTTGAGGCCGGGTATTTGATTGAATCCCTGTTGAAAGAGTGAAACCTGCCTTCCTCAAGTGAATAAAGATAAACTGGGCTCGAGCCTATTGAAACCCCTCTCATTTTCTCAAGTCTTATAGTTCTCACAAGAAAATTGTTTACTAATTCATAACTCATCGATACTACGCCGTCTGAATAGTAATCCAGATTATTGTCGACTGAGCTTTCCATTACGACAATGACATTCGCTCCTGTTCCTTCAACAAGATCCTTCTGTATAATCGAGAAAAGAAGACCCTGATCAAGATCATACTTTTCACATAGAGCCTCAATTGAATCAATCACGATTAAGGGGCTCTTTCCAACATTCTGGTCTACAAAGCTATAAAGGAATTCAATCTCCGGGAGCAGTTCCTCAACATTTAACACAAGTCCTGGGCTCAACGTCGGTCTGCTTCCCCTTGAGATTTTTCCCTCCTCAATCATTCTCTCCAGTGCTTCCAGACTGGATCTGGAAGAAGCCGAGATATTCTCAATCTCCTTATTCACGCTCCTCTTCCCAGAGGAAAGATTAGCGAGCCAGGGAAATCTAATTAAAAGTGGATCCTCTGATGCTCTAGTTGATATGTAATGAACAGGCACTTCAGATCTTACAGTATCAAGAAGCTCCAGGGCAAACGATGTTTTGCCAGCACCTGGTTTACCTTTAATGATTAGGGAATTGCCATAATTCTGGCGGAAAAAGGACCTGAACATGCTTAATAGATAGTCGTTTAGCATTATAGCAACCTGCTAGTTATTAACTTATTAGTGAAATGGAAATAATATAAAAACTTATTTGAAATTTTTCAGAATTTTTTTGTATCGGACAGGAATATCAAAAAATATATTAGGCTGGCATAATATTTGTAATTCAATATTAGAGTGGATCAATCAGAATTAAATATTACCTTTAAATTAAGGTGGCAATGACGGCCATAACAGTGGGGCAACACCCGGTCTCATTCCGAACCCGACGGTAAAGCTCACTGTGCCCTTCATGCGTACTGTCTTCCGCGAGGAGACGGGAAGTGAGGGTCGCTGTCATTATTTTATATACTTTTTTAATTCCCGTATATAGGAACGTAAAATGCCCGAAGATGATGAATTTAATGTTACACCCTGGTCGGTGACTGGAAAAGTTGATTATACCAAACTAATGGAGAAGTTTGGTACCCAACCAATCGACCTTTCCATAACAAGAAGGATCCAAGAGTTGACAGGATCTGAACCACATTTCATGCTCAGAAGGGGGATATTTTTTACTCACAGGGACCTTGGATGGCTTCTTGATCAGTATTCTCACGGAAATCCATTTTATCTTTATACCGGGCGAGGGCCATCAGATCATACGCACATTGGTCACCTTGTTCCATGGATCTTTACCAGATGGCTGCAGGAAAAATTTCATGTTAAACTGATCTTTCAGCTAACAGATGACGAGAAATTTCTTTTCAATGATAGCCTTGACCTTGAAAAGACACATTCTCTTGCGCTTGACAATGCGCTTGATATAATATCATTAGGTTTTTCTGAAAAAGACACTGAAATTTTAATAGATTCAGACAATGCATCCCTCCTCTATCCAAATGCATTGAAGATAGCAAAGAAAATAACTCTGTCAACAGTCAAGGCATCGTTCGGGTTCGAAATGGATGCAAATATAGGCATGGCATTCTATACAAGCATTCAGGCGGTGCCTGCAATTTTAGAAAGTATCAGGCTTGGTCATAATATACCATGTCTTATCCCATACGGTATCGATCAGGACCCTCATTTCCGGATAGCCAGAGATGTGCTGCCAAAGCTTGGATACCTGAAACCTGCAAGCATAATGAGCATCTTTATTCCACCTCTTTCTGGTGTAGAGGGAAAAATGAGTTCATCAGATCCAAACTATGCGATATTCGTAACTGATTCTGAGAGCCAGGTAAGAAAAAAGATCAACAAATACGCATTCTCTGGTGGAAAAATGTCTGTAGAGGAGCATAAAAAATTTGGTGGGGATCCTGATATAGATGTCAGTTTCCAGTGGCTCAGGATCATGTTCGAACCGGACGACAGTAAACTCAAAAAGATCAGGGAAGACTATATTTCTGGAAGTCTGTTAAGTGGCGAGTTAAAGGCAATATTGATAGAGAAAGTCAATAAATTTCTCAAGAGACATCAGGAATTAAGGGAGAAAGCAAAAGATAAACTCCACTTATATCTCACTTCATCTCATAAATAGGTCTGCGTCCATTTTTGATTTAAGTGCTTTCAGGGATGAAGGTTCGAACATACCATACTCCGTAATGAAAGCAGTGACATATCTGTTCGGGGTCACATCAAAAGCAGGGTTTTTTGATCTCGAACCAGAGTTTGCGACCCTGATGTTGCCAATCTTCAACACCTCATCTTCATGGCGTTCTTCTATGGGTATACTCTCGCCACTCTTAAGAGAAAAATCAAATGTGCTTCCCGGAGCAGCCACATAGAACGGAACCTTGTTCTCCTTAGCTAGAACGGCCTTTTCATATGTTCCGATCTTATTGGCGAAGTCACCATTAGCGGCGATCCTGTCTGCCCCCACTATGGCAAGATCCACCTCACCATGGCTCATGTAATAACCTGCGGCATTATCTGCAATTATATAATGCTCAATTCCCTCCTGTTCGAGTTCCCACGCTGTCAGTCTTGCCCCCTGCATACGCGGCCTCGTCTCATCCACAAGTACTACAATCTTCTTCCCTGAAGAATTCGCTATTCTCATAGGTGCAAGGGCAGTACCCCAATCTACAACGGCGAGAGCCCCTGCATTACAATGAGTCAGGATCCTGCTCTTATCCTTAATGATAGAGTTGCCAATTTCGCCAATTTTCTTGCACCTTCCTGTAATTTCCTTCGAATAACGAAGTGCGGCTCCAAGATCGAAATTGTTTGCTTTCATATACGATATGGCTTTGAATAGATCGAAGGCGGTTGGCCTTGTTTTTGATATTTTATCGACAGCTTTTTCCATGTCCTCACCGGAGAGCTTTGCCATTGCCAGCCCGTATGCGGCAGTTACTCCTATGGCAGGAGCTCCTCTTACGACCATATCTTTAATTGCAAATGCAATATCGTCGCTATTCTTTGCAGTATAAATCTCCAACTCTTCAGGAATTTTTCTCTGATCGATCAATCTAACGACATTATCTTCATACCATACCGCGAAAAGGTTTCGTGTTTCATCACCCATTTTCACTTTCATAGATAGTCTCTCCAGTATCAATCAATGTTATTAAAACAGGCGGGATTAAAATCAGACTTGGCTTTGTTTACAATATGTTTCCTTTCGGCATACTCATTAGAAAACTTAATGTTAGGTTGCCTGAAATTATTATTTTAGTATATCCTTAAGCGAATCTTTGGATTCCGTGAATTTACAACAGGATGACATCCTATAAACAACTATTTTCCGGAGCTGCAGTTTCGAGTGGAGGGCAGAAATATTAATTAAGGATTAAATTAGATTAAACAATATTTATATCCTGATAATCAATCCAGAGCGCTATCATTTAGGGCCCGTAGCTCAGCCAGGTAGAGCATCTGGCTTTTAACCAGGTGGTCGGGGGTTCGAACCCCCCCGGGCCCGCGGTGGAAGTGGTAATATGGCAAAGTTCAACGTATTGCACCATGATATGGTGCCCGAGCATCATCTAGTTGAGAAGAATCAGGAAGAAAAAGTTTTATCCGAATTGGCGATATCGAAAGATCTGCTGCCTAAAATTGTAAAGAGTGATCCTGCTGTTAGAGCACTGGAAGAAATTCATGGCCCGATCGAGGCCGGTAGGATTATAGAAATTATCAGGAAGAGCCCAACGGCTGGTATTTCCAAGTATTACAGGGTGGTAGTTGGAGAGGTATTTAGATGAAGGAAATCGTTGATGCATTTTTTAAAACAGAAAGTATTGTAAATCACCAGATTGAATCGTATAATTATTTTGTAGCAACGAAGGAAAATACAAATAATATAATGCAGCAGATTGTAGACGAAACAAAGGTATCAGATGATGAAGAGCCTGGAGTCATGGTTCTTGATAAGACGAAGAGCGGCGGAAGGGAGATAAAGATATATTTTTCGAGGAGAAAGGAAACTGGTCGAGCCCCTGCCGAGGCCAGCATCTGGGTTGACAGACCAGAGATTAAGGAGGCTTCAGGCGCTTCGAACCAGATAACACCAAACGAAGCAAGATTGAGAGATCTGCACTATCTTGCGCCGGTAAATCTTAAATTGAGGATTTTTGAGGATGGTGTGGAAAAAGAGGCCGAAACTATTAAAATAGGCGATATTCCAGTTATGATACGGTCCAAGGTCTGCACACTTCATGAGAACAACCTAGATAGCTACATTGAGAAGAATAACGGTCCTGTTGACGGCACCAGAAAGGAAAAGCTTCAGTACGTTGGTGAAGATCCGGATGATGCCGGTGGTTATTTTATAATAGGCGGCGGAGAAAGGGCTATCGTCTCGCTCGAGGATCTTGCACCCAACAAAATTCTAGTGGAATACGAGGAAAAATACGATTCTGTGCTTGAGGTAGCGAAGGTATTTTCCCAGAAAGGTGGATTTCGGGCGCTCACGGCGATGGAAAAGCAGTCGGACGGTTCCATTAATGTTACCATACCATCAGTGGCAGGAACAATTCCGTTAGTTATTTTGATGAAGGCACTTGGTCTCGAAAAGGATGTCAGGATACATGATTCCATTGCGTCGGTCAAGGGAATGGAACCGATTATATATTCAAACATCGAAGATGCGCATGATCCGAAAACGTTCCCGCCTTCAGGCGTGAATTCAACGGAAGATGCAATCTCATATCTGGAAAAGAGGTTTGCAGCCGGTCAGGCAAAGGAATTCAGGGAAAAGAAAGTTTCTCAGATGCTTGATAAGTCATTACTTCCACATCTGGGTGATCTTCCACAAGACAGATTGAAAAAGGCAGTATATCTCGGTAGAATGGCAAGGTCACTACTGGAACTGCATCTCGGAATAAGGAAACCAGATGATAAAGATCATCTGGCCAACAAGAGGATAAAGCTCACAGGTGATCTTCTCGATGAATTATTCAGGTCAGCTTTCCAGAGTGTAATGAAGGATCTAAAGTACCAGCTGGAAAGAACATACAACAAGAAGAAGGGGATCAGACTAAGACCGGCAATTAGACAGGACCTGCTCACTCAAAAGATTCTACATGCAATGTCGACTGGTAATTGGAACAGTGGAAGAACTGGTATATCTCAGCTGTTGGATAGAGTCTCAAATGTCAGTACTTTGAGCCATCTCAGAAGGGTCATATCTCCACTGACAAGGTCACAGCCACATTTTGAAGCAAGAGACCTGCATCCTACACAATGGGGAAGAATCTGCCCGAACGAAACACCCGAGGGCCAGAACTGTGGTTTAGTCAAAAATGCTGCTTTACTTATAAATGTCACAGAAGGCGTTGATCCTGCACCGGTTATGCAGCTCCTTTCAGCAAATCATCTACTCGAAGAGGCAGAAATCGGTAATAAATTCGGCAGAGTATATCTGAATGGTGATTTTGTGGGTTATCACGAGAACCCGAGCACCCTAACCAATCTGATCAGGAAAGAGAGGAGATCAGGAAGGCTTTCAGATGAGGTAAATGTCAAGTACGACACCGATACAAATGAGGTCATAATCAACTGTGACAGGGGAAGGCTCAGGAGGCCTCTTATCACTGTAAAGGATGCTGACGTAACCCTCAAGAAGGATATTTTAAGAAAACTGGAAAACGGTGATTATTCCATACAGGATCTCGTAAAGAACGGTCACATAGAATGGGTTGATGCTGAAGAGGAGGATAATCTGTTTATTGCAATTTATGCCTTCGAGATACCTGAAAAGTGTCCAAAATGCTCTACATATCTTCACAGAAGCATTGTGGACTGGGTGAACCCTGGAGATTCCGACAAGGATAAGGTACAGATCGAATGCCGTGAATGCGGTGCAAAATTCAGTTCAAAGAAGTTATTGACAAAGGAACATACCCATCTCGAGATAGATCCATCCTTGATATTGGGTGTTGTTGCCTCAGTTATTCCATACCCTGAACATAATTCGTCTCCAAGAATTACAATGGCAGCTGCAATGACAAAGCAGAGTATTGGTCTTTATGCCACTAACTTCAGGATAAGAAGTGACACAAGAGGGCACCTCCTGCACTATCCGCAGATACCGCTGGTAAAGACAAGGGTCATGGATTACATTAAGTATGACAAAAAACCTGCGGGCCAGAATTTCGTTGTTGCAATTCTTTCATACCAGGGTTATAACATACAGGACGCAATTGTTTTCAATAAGGCTGCAATAGAGAGAGGCCTTGGCAGGAGCTCATTTTTCAGAACTTATAGTGCAGAGGAGCGCAGATATCCAGGAGGTCAGGAGGATAAGTTCGAAATTCCTACCCATGATGTTCTTGGTGCCAGAGCCGAGGAATATTACAAGAATCTTGATGAAGAAGGGATAATATTCCCTGAATCTTATGTTCAGGGATCTGATGTCCTTGTAGGCAAGACATCACCTCCGAGGTTCCTGGATGAGGGCGGGGATAAATTAGGACCGCAGAGAAGGCGCGAATCCTCCATAACAATGAGGCCAAACGAGCAGGGTTATATTGACAATGTTATACTCACGGTTTCCGAAAGCAACAGCAAGGTGGTGAAGATAAAGGTAAGGAGCGAGAGAATACCAGAGCTCGGTGACAAATTTGCTTCCAGGCATGGTCAGAAGGGGGTAATAGGGGCTGTGGTACCTCAGGAGGATCTTCCATTTACAGAGGAAGGCATCATTCCTGATATTATCATCAATCCACACGCAATCCCATCAAGAATGACTGTTGGCCACATACTGGAAATGATTGGCGGCAAGGTAGCATCCAGAAAAGGCGCGGTTGTGGATGGGACGATATTTTCCGGCGAACCCGAGAGAAGTCTCAGGGACTCACTTGAAAAGTATGGTTTCCGCAGATCGTCAACAGAAGTAATGTATGATGGCATCCTCGGGGCAAAATTCAAGGCGGATATATTCACTGGCGTTATCTATTATCAGAAGTTGCATCACATGGTGGCCGGGAAGTTCCACGCCAGATCGAGAGGACCCGTGCAGATACTCACAAGGCAACCAACAGAGGGAAGATCCAGGCAGGGTGGTCTGAGATTCGGTGAAATGGAACGTGATACTCTTATAGCCCATGGTGCAGCCATGGTGATCAAGGATCGTCTGCTTGACCAGAGTGATGGCACAATACTATACATATGTGGTAATCCGACCTGCGGACATCTTGCAATTTTCGACAGGAGACGTGGAACTCTTAAATGTCCAGTCTGCGGTAATACCGGCAACATTCATGCTGTGGAGACGAGTTATGCATTCAAGCTGATGCGGGACGAGCTGTCTTCCATGGGTGTGATGATGCGTCTTGTTTTGGGTGATTTAAAATGAATGAGGGAATTTCAAAAAGGATTTATTCGATAAATTTTGCGTTGCTTTCGCCTGATGAGATTAGGAAAATGTCGCAGATCAAGATCATTACTGCTGACACATATGACGACGATGGGTATCCGATCGAGAGAGGATTAATGGATCTTCATCTTGGTGTCATTGAACCAGGTCTGAAGTGCGCAACATGTGGTGGAAGGGTGGATGAATGCCCTGGTCATTTTGGTCATATAGAGTTGGCGATGCCCGTAGTACATGTAGGTTTCATCAAGGAGATCAAGACATTTCTGGATGCAACCTGTGGTGTCTGTGGAAAGGTTAAACTTGTTCCTGAAAGACTTGCAGAGTTTAAGAAAAAGATGAGTGAAATCGAAGCAATTTCCAATGATCCCGACTCAGTGACTCTTGCTTCCAAGAGATTCATAGATGAAGCTTCTTCCATGACAATCTGTCCGCACTGTAACGCTCACCAGAAGAAGGTTTATCTTGATAAACCGACAACCTTCAGGGAAGAAGCTATCAAGATAACGCCAAAGGAGATCAGGGAAAGACTGGAAAGAATTCCGGATGACGAGCTTTTCCTCTTTGGTATGAACCATGAGGTAGCAAGACCTGAGTGGATGGTTCTTACAGTTCTTCCTGTACCACCTATTAACGTCAGACCGTCTATAGTTCTGGAGACAGGGGAGAGAAGCGAGGATGACCTCACGCACAAGCTTGTTGATATTATAAGGATAAGTCAGAGGTTGCGTGAAAGCAGAGATAACGGGTCCCCACAGTTAATTATTGAGGATCTGTGGGATCTGCTGCAGTTTCATGTAACAACATATTTTGATAACCAGACTGCTGGAATACCTCCCGCAAGGCACAGATCCGGCAGGGCACTTAAAACTCTTGTTCAGAGGCTCAAGGGAAAGGAGGGGAGATTCAGATCTAACCTTTCAGGTAAAAGAGTTAACTTCAGCGCCAGGACAGTCATCTCACCTGAACCATTCTTATCTGTGAACGAGGTCGGCGTCCCTGAGAAGGCAGCCCGTGAACTAACGGTCCCCGTTATGATAAATATATTTAACATAGAGAATATTAAAGAACTTGTAAAGCGCGGACCGGAGCCAAGGACGGAACTTGGCCTATATCTCCCGGGTGTCAACTATATTATCCGACCGGATGGCAGAAGAATGAAGGTCACCACACAGAACGCGGAGGAAAGTTCAAAAAGAATTGAGGTCGGTTGGACAGTTGAGCGCCAGCTTATGGAGGGTGACATTGTTCTATTTAACAGGCAACCATCCCTTCATAGAATGTCGATGATGGGTCACACAGTCAGGATACTTTCTGGACAGACATTCAGATTCAATCTTGCAGTTTGCACACCCTACAACGCCGATTTCGATGGCGACGAGATGAATCTGCACATTCTACAGAAAGAGGAAGCTAGGGCTGAAGCCAGGATAATCATGAAAGTACAGGAACAGATAATGTCACCAAGATTCGGCGGTCCTATTATTGGTGGGATTCATGATCATATCACCTCACTATTCCTGCTCACTCATCTTAATCCAAAATACAGTGAAGAGGAGACAATGCACATGCTCAGTTATGTCCCAGATCCAAAATATCCTGAACCTGAAATTATTGATGGGAAGAAGTACTATCGTGGCAGGGATATATTCTCCTCAATTCTTCCGGATGAACTCAATCTCAAGTTCAGGAGCAAGCTATGCTCCGGAGCAAAGGATAAATGTGAATATGAGGACAGAATAGAAGACAAGGACGTTCTCATAATTAATGGGAAGATGCTTACCGGCACAATAGACGAGTCAGCGATCGGGCCGTTCTCTGGAAGTATTGTCGACAGGATATTCAGAAAGTTCGGACCCGAGGAGGGCGCAAGGTTTGTTGACAGGATGACGAGGCTCGCTGTAGGTTTTATCAGCAGCAGGGGTTTTTCGACTGGAATCAGCGATTACGACATACCCGAAAACGCTGTCTCGCAGATTGAAGAAATATCAACTGAGGTCGTACAGAAAATCAACAAGGTAATTGAAAGCTATAACAAAGGTCTGCTTGAACCGATGCCCGGGCGTTCCCTGGAAGAAACTTTAGAGATGGAGATTCTTGGATTAACAGGGCAGGTCAGGGACGAATCAGGTAAGATTGCAAGTTCATATCTCGGTTTGAACAACCCGTCTGTTATAATGGCAAGATCTGGCGCGAGGGCCAAGATGCTTAACATATCTGAGGTGGCCGGAATGGTCGGTCAGCAGTCCGTAAGGGGCGGAAGGATCAACAGGGGATACAGCGGCAGAACTCTACCTCATTTCCAGAGGGGAGATATAGGGGCAGATGCAAGGGGATTTGTCAAATCATCTTACAAGAAAGGGCTTGAGCCACTTGAATACTTCCTGCACAGTATAGGAGGCAGGGAAGGTCTTGTCGATATTGCGGTAAGAACATCCAGGTCTGGTTATATGCAGAGAAGACTGATCAACGCTTTCGAAGATCTGAAGGTTGATGAAAAGATGAGGGTCGAGGATACGGTGGGTGCAATTATACAGTTTAAATATGGTGAGGATGGTGTTGACCCCACAAAGAGTGACCATGGAAAAACACTGGATCTGGACTCTGTCATCATGGATGAAGAGAATGAGGTGAAACAGTGAAAGTCATAATATGGAAGGATACTAAAAAGAATGTAGAGACCCTTTTCTCCAAGGTTCCATGCCTGTATGCTGTTGATTTTGATCTTCCCGACGAGGTACCAAAGGAGGGTTATATCGCCACTGATTTAAAATCGGTGAGATTCAAGGTATCAATCAGCTCAGCCGAACCCTTGAAGAAGCAGAAAAATCTGGTAAACAAGAAAAAGGAGGGCCTGAAGGCTGTTCTGAAGTTAGATACGATCTCCGAGATATCTCCTGTGCCGTTTTCAGAGTTTTCACTTGAGGACCAAACACTTAAGACATTTTCGATTGTTGACCGGCTTTCCATGAAGATCACAGAAAAGGACTCCATCAGGAACCTCATCAATGAAGAGGAGTCGATTCTGCTAAAAAAGGCAGAAGAACTGGGTATAGTATTGCCGTATTCTGTTATCAAAAGCCTGACTGACAAGATTAAGGGCATGAAGCCAAAGGACATAGAAAAAACAATCAAGAGAATAGCACTGGAACTCGAGAAAAAACAGATTGATCCATACGAGGCTGTTGGCATAATTGCCGCCCAGAGTATCGGTGAACCTGGAACTCAGATGACCATGAGGACCTTCCACTTTGCTGGCGTAAGGGAAATGAATGTAACGCTCGGCCTACCGCGACTAATCGAAATAGTGGATGCCAGGAGAACACCCAGCACTCCATCTATGACTGTTTATCTTAAACCTGATTCTCAGAGGGACAGGGAGGTTGTTGAAAGAGTCATAAAGAAGATTGAGAATACAGCTGTGATCGATGTATGTGACGTCGAGACAGATACCGTGGATATGACCATCACAATTGTAACGCACAAGAACAGGCTAGCTGAGAGACAGATAACGGAAGATGACATACTCAACGCGCTTTCAAGGTTTAAAGGAAAAACACTTAACGTAGAAGAGGGAAAAAAATCAGCTGGAATCGTAATTAAGCCTGTTATGGAATCATTCAAGAAATTATACCAGCTTCAGGAGCAGATCAAAACACTCACAATAAAGGGGATATCTGGAATTAAGAGGGCAATGGCCCGTCTGGAGGGTTCAGACTGGGTAATCTATACTCAGGGATCAAACCTGGCAGGCGTACTTGACATAGACGAGGTTGACGCAAACAGGACTTATACAAATGATATCAGCGAGATTTACAGCGTTCTAGGGGTTGAAGCTGCACGTAATGCGGTCTTCCAGGAAGCTCTCAGGACATTGCAGGAACAGGGTCTTGAAGTCGATCAGCGTCACCTCATGCTCGTTGCGGACATGATGACATTTACCGGCCAGGTAAGGGCTGTCGGGAGACAGGGTATTTCAGGAAAGAAGAGCAGCGTTCTCGCCAGAGCAGCTTTTGAAATCACAACAAAACACCTTCTGCATGCCGGTATATCCGGAGAAGTTGATCCACTTACCGGTGTTGCCGAAAACATTATCGTTGGTCAACCCATCACACTTGGAACAGGGTCTGTCAATCTGGTATATAGAAAAGGAAAATGAAATAATCGATGAAAGACATCGTTGTTGACAACAAGATAATGGGTTATATCGCAATATTCGAAAAGATAACACATACGCACCTGGAGGATTGCCTTGAGAATGAGGACATGATCATCTTTCTTGTTGGCGAGAAGAGGATGGCTGAAATGTTCAAGAGAACACCAAACTTTGTTGCAGATCTAAGGCAGAAGACAAACAAGCACATCCTTGTCGCCGAAACATCCAGGGATCTTATCAATTTTGTTAGGAACATATTTTTCAGGCTGGGAATAAAAGAGATACAGGTCAACTGGAAGGAAGGATCAATAGATATCCTGGTAACTGTGGAACCCATGGAAATAGGGAAGGCAATAGGCAAGGAAGGCAGGAACATTAAATTGTTCAGGGATACAGTTCAAAGATTCTTCAATATTAGAAACCTTGCGATTAAGCAATAGATAATTCAGACCAATTTATTTCTTCTTAATGGAATCAAGCCTTTTTATACCCTATGGTAATAACCTGATTCTGATACAATGAGCTTTAACGATTCCGAACCAGGGGAAGAGAACGATTCCAATATTAGGGTGATACTGCCCAATAGAAAGAAGGGAGAGATGTTCGGCCTCGTTGAAAAGCTTTCCGGAGCCTCAAGATTGAATGTCATGTGTGAAGATGGTTTTACGCGAAATTCCCGGATTCCTGGAAAGATGAAGAAGAGAATGTGGATACGCGAAGGCGATCTAGTAATAGTCAAGCCATGGGAATTTCAGAAGGACAGGGCCGATGTCGTATACAGGTACACACAGACGCAGGCTGGTTATCTTAGCAGAAACAGGATATTGCCTGAAGTTATCAATATGTTCAAATGATCCCTGAAAACAGATCAGCACTGGAACAGCTTATATTCTCAAAGGAATTCCTGAGAACCCGGGACCCAGGTAGGAAGACACAGGATATAGTTTTTGATCTCCGTACTTTGACAGCTGTTTTTGAGTCGATGAAAAAATTCAACATAGATTATCTGGACTATCCAATAATGTCTGGGAAGGAAAGCATTGTTTTCAAGGCTTATTCTGAATCCAGGCCGATAGTTGTGAAGATATTCAAGATGTCCACTCTCAGGTTTTCAAATCTTTACCTTTACATACAGGGCGACAGGAGATTCGAGAACGAAAAAAAGGATCGATCAAGGATCGTATTCCTTTGGGCACGGAAGGAATTCGTAAACCTCAGAGAGGCGAAACTATCCGGTGTTACTGTACCGAAACCAATCGGTTTCAACAAGAACATTGTTTTGATGCAATATCTGGGAACAAAAGCATCACCAGCGCCAGAACTCAGAAAATCTGAAATGGATTTTGAGATTGCTTTCGACTCTGTTCGGCAAAACATGCAAATCCTCTACCAGAAAGCAAAGCTCGTGCATGCTGACTTAAGCGAATATAATATGCTCGTTTATCGGAAAAAGATATATTTCATCGATTTTGGACAGGCAGTTGATTCGATGCATCCATCGGCTGATGCCTTTCTCGAAAGAGATGTCAGGAATGTGACTAATTTCTTCAGAAAGAAAGGTGTTAAATGTGATGCTGGTGATCTCCTCGCCTACATCAGGAGAGATGCTTCATGATTATCGGTACAAGGAAAATACCAAAGGACAGAGTAGCTGCATTAATTGGTAAGAACGGAGAAACGAGGAGACTGATCGAAAAAACAAGTGAAACCAAAATAATCGTTAACTCTCAGGAGGGTGAGGTCTCGGTGCAGCAGCATGGAGACCCGCTGAAGGCAACAATCACCCTTTCTGTTGTGACTGCAATAGGTCGTGGCTTCAGCCCTGAAAAAGCTATGCTTCTTTTCAACGAGGATTTTACCATATATGTTATCTCACTTAGAGAATTTGCGAAACCAGGCAGTCACAGGATATCTGAAATAAAGGGAAGATTGATTGGGAGAAACGGAAGAACGAGGGAAATTATAGAGGAGATGACGATGACCCACATATCTATCTACGGTGATACGGTTTCAATAATCGGCGATTATATCTCGATTGAATACGGTAAAGAGGCAGTGGTAAGATTGATCTCCGGCAGCAAACAGAGAACCGTTTATCAGTACCTTGAGAAACAGGTCAAGAACATAAAATTGAAAAAGCTCGAAGAAACATTCAAGTAGGTAATTATATTTTATTTTCGCCTATATTTTCAGTTTCTGTTAAGAACCTACTTGAGAATTTGATATATGCTGGAAGGTATGTATTCCTCATGGAAAATAATGGCCGTAAAAATGTTTATAGTAAGACATTCCTGAAGACAGGGATGGGAAGAATTAAGCCTTTCATTGCAAAAAAGAGATAGATCAATCGGAACACGACGCGAGTAAAAAGAAAGATGATACATGCATGAGAACGGATAGGCTTGCGCTTAATTATTATATCTCTGTGGGATTCCGTTAGAAAGCGGGGTAGGGTAGTTAGGAAATCCCGACGGGCTCATAACCCGTAGATCAATGGTTCAAATCCATTCCCCGCTACTACAGTATTTTTTTGTAATCTCCTTTAAAAGTTCTTCAAAATTTGATTCGGACTCCATAGTTTCAGTCTTAATTTTATATTTTTTCAAAGTATTCGAAGTCATTTTTCCTATTGAGAACACTTTTTTATGGTTTAGAACATCCGATTTGTGTTTCTTCAGCAAAAACTCGTTCACTACCTTTGCTTCCAGAGATGAGGTGAACAGTATCCCCATGCAATTCCTCATTTCAATATAATTGATTATACTATCAAATGGAATCGCGGTCAGGGAATAGAGTGTGAAATTCTTAAAGACATATCCATTTTTTGTTAGAAAAGTGTCGATATAATTATCGTGCTGTTCACTTCTGCATAGTGCAATTTTATCTGATTTATCTACATATCTTTCTATATAATCTGCGAGACCATAGGAATTTTTCTCTTCAGGTATCTGTACATCAAGACTAGAATCTATAAGGGGCAAGGCGGTTTTTTCACCTATGCATATAAATTTAAAATTCCCGCTTATTCCAAGACTCATTAAAATTTTACTTCCTGTAAAGCTTGTTAATACAATTACATCGGGATTAAACTGAATCAGTTCTTCCTTTACTTCTTCAACTCTGCTTGAAATATGCACTTCAGTGACAGGAATATTCACAACTTCAAAACAGTCTCCAGAAACAGATGTATATTTCTTCTCTGGTCTGGTTGTAATTATGAAGGGACGAACTATCTCCATTTGTAACCGTAACTCTCCGGAATTGAATTTCTTATCTCATCAATTAATTTTTCCAGATCCTTTAGATCTTTAACCACCGCTGATCTCTCTATGAAATCATGACCCTTAAGTGAGTAAACCCTGATGAATGCATTCTTCTCTTCAGTTCCAGAAATATAGATGGAAACAGGATCATTACATGAAAGATGCATTTTCTCCAGGACAGTCCTTTCCATGGACATTATTAAATTTGTATTGCTGTCTGTTGTCTTTTTAAGAATCCTTGCCGCCTCGCTATTCTTTTTCGCCGTAGTCGCAATTATACCCTGATTTGCAGCAGGCGGAAAAGTGGAAAGATCAAGATCAAAATAATTTCCTTTATACTGCATTCGTTCAATGGCAGCTTTAGCGACTATTACTCCTGCATAATCGCCTTTCAGTACCTTGGATATCCTCGTATCTATGTTTCCCCTGATGCTTGAAACCTTAAGATCCGGTCTGATATTTCTCAATTCATACTCCCTCCTGACACTTGAGGTCCCAATTACCTGCCCGGATTCGATTTGATTCAGTGGATGTTCTGCAACCAGGGCATCGTTAACATCCCCTCTTTTCAAGACAGAGGATATCTCAATGCTTTCGGGAAGAAAGGTAGGTATGTCTTTAGCACTGTGCACTGCAGCATCTATTTCTCCAGATAAAATTCTATCGTTGAGTTCTGAGACAAATACGCCAACAGATTTCATGCTGCTTATTGGTGTCGTTTTGTCGATATCACCCATCGTTTCAATAGTCACGATTGTGCAATCTACACCTGACGATGCTAAATGATCCTTCAACATATTTGCCTGAATCAAAGCAAGCTTGCTGCCTCTGCTTCCAATTCTAAGATTTTTCATTTTTTAAAAACATCTCCAGAACCTCAGAGAACATTTCAAGTTGTTCTTCCTTATGCACGAAGCTTACAAAATTCGTTTCGAACGTGCTTGGTGGGATATATAATCCATGATCGAGTGCAAAATTAAAAAATCTATTAAATTTCTTAGAGTCGGCCTTTAAAGCATCAGAATATTTTTCGATCGTTCTGGTGCCAAAGAAGATCTGGAACATTGAACCGCAGGAGTTAATGGTACCAGAATCATATATTGAAAGTATATCTGAGATCCTCTTCGTTAGATTATCAACTTTTTTGTTGAGAGAATGATAATCCAATTTCTTCAATTCCATCAGCGTATTGAACCCCCCCATCATCGAAAGCCTGTTTCCTGAAAATGTACCTGCAAGGTAGGTTTTCCCTTCAGGTGCAACAAGGTTCATTATATCATCTCTTCCACCAATGGCACCGATTGGTAGGCCACCACCAATAATTTTTCCAAGTGTCGTTATATCTGGCTTGACACCAGCAATCGAGCTATAGCATCCAAATTTGAACCTGAATCCTGTTATAACCTCATCAAATATCAGGAGAATATCGTCTTTGATCAAAAGTTCCGCCAATTCTTTTAGAAAAGCCTCCCTTGGTGGAATGACACCGGTGTTTCCCAGGACAGGTTCCATAATCACAGCTGAAATTCCTTCTTTTCTATGCTCATTGATGATGCTCCTGAAACTTTCTATATTGTTGTATTCTGCGATCATGACAGTTTTTCCCACCTCTTCAGGTATACCAGGAGAAGAGGGTATACCGTGTGTTAAAGCACCGCTGCCCGCCTTTATAAGTGCGTAATCGTGAGAACCATGAAAACCACCTTCTACCTTTATTATAATTTTCTTCCTGTTATATGATCTGGATAGTCTTATCGCATGCATTGTTGCCTCTGTTCCGCTGGAGGCAAATCTTATCTTTTCAATGGCAGGAACATTATCTACTATCATCTTACCGAGATTATTTTCAACATTTGTGGGTGCACCAAAATTTATGCCGGTTTTAGATGCTTCAATTAAAGCATCCTCCATAGAAGGATGGCTGTGTCCTAAGACAAGGGGGCCATAGGCAAGGCAGTAATCAACATACCTTCTTCCGTCAACATCCCATATTTCAGATCCACTGCCACGTTCGATAAATCTTGGGTATGGCTCATAATATCTGACCGGCGAGTTAACGCCGCCCGGAAAAATAAACCTGGCATCATTGTAGAGATCGGAGGATTTTGACATAGTCCTGAAATTACCGTGATACATTTAAGGTTTAAATGACATTTTATTAAAATTGAAAGCAATTCCGTAATTGAAATGAACTGGTGGTACCTGTAATGCGTGCTGTCATAATAGAAAGAGGTGATGCAGATAAAATCCTTAAAAGATTATTTGCGCAAAAAGTGATCGACAAAACCCACAAAATTATATCTGATTCATCACACATATATGCGCCGCTTGCAGCAGACCGAACTGTTCCGGGTCTTGAAATAGTTGATATTGATTTCCCTGAAAGACGAATTATTGAAAGTCCAATTAAGCCAATAATTCCAGAAATGCTCAAGCTCGGGATTCCAGCAGGAGAAATACCAAGGAAGTGGGTTAAACTTGGGGATTGTGCCATAATAAATTACAGTGGAAACCACGAAACTGATGTTGGATTTCTTTTCGCTAATGCTCTGAGGGTAAGGACAATATATGCATTAACCGGTAGAATAGAAGGTAAGATGAGAAAACCGTCTCTTAAGATCCTCTATGGTCCAGGCGGGGATATTACACATCTGGAAAACGGAGTTTATTTTACATTCGATCCTTCGAGAATCATGTTTTCTCCGGGGAATGTAAATGTCAGGACATCTATGAGAGGCATAGATGCGTCAGGGAAAATCGTATTCGATATGTTTGCTGGAATAGGTTACTTCTCTATACCTATTGCCAAATATGGGCATCCAGACATTATATTTGCCTCTGAAATAAACCCGGACTCTTTCCATTATCTCAGGATGAACATACAGAATAACAAAGTCCTTGAAAAATTCGAGATATTTAATAGGGATTGCAGAGATGTTCTATTGGATAGAAAGGCAGACATCGTAATAATGGGTCACTTTGATTCACATGATTATATTGGACATGCCATCTTGAATATTAGAGACCCCGGGAAGATAATCATGCATCACCTTGTTAAAAGAGAAAACATTAAAAGTTACACCAATAATTTACTTGAAATACTCAGTAAATACGGGGTTTATGGTAAGGTGCTTGCCAGTGAGCGAGTTAAGTCATATTCCCCGAATATATGGCATTATCAGACCACCTTCTGGGTTTCTCGAAGTCCATTAGTTTCTCAGTAAAGGCTGAAACTCTTTATATTCATTTCAGCGATTATAGTCCATGGATTCTACTGTGCGGAGAATCTACGATTTTTCAAAGAAGATCTCTTCTCTCAATAAAACGGAAATAAAGGATGAACTTAAAAAGAGGATTGTTGATTCATTCTTTGTCTCCTATGCAGCTAGGAATTCTGATCCCGTTTCAAGGGAGTTAAATGTGCTGTCTCCTTCCCATGGAAAATATAATTCTACCATTTACTTTACGAATAAGAAAGCTGAGATATCTGTATCCACGATGTTAAATGGTTCTATGACAAGATATCTTGACTACAATGACACTTATCTTTCAAAGGAGGCCCTTCATCCTTCTGATAATATTCCACCACTGATTGCAGCTGCAGAGGCTCTTCAGGCCAGCGGAAGTAAACTGCTTGATTCACTGGCATTATCATATTCTGTGGTATGCGGACTTTCTGATGCTGTCTCAATCAGGGACAGAGGCTGGGATCATGTTACTTACATATCATTATCAAGCTCTGCAGGGTTGGCTGATCTTGCTGACCTTGACGAAAGTTCATTTGAAAATTGTATAAGTCTCGCCATAAACAATAATATTAGTCTGAGACAGACAAGGGCTGGTGAATTAAGCATGTGGAAGGGTCTTACTGCATCCAATGCCGCGAGGAATTCAGTCTTTGCACTGGAACTCGCCATGTCCGGTGTGTCAGGTCCCTCTAACATATTTGATGGCGAATTCGGTTTTTTCAAACAGGTTTCAGGTATTTTTGATCTCCATCTGGAAATCGAAAGGATCAAAAAGACAATGATAAAAAATTATCCGGTTGAATACCATGCAATGAGCGCTGTTGAGACATGTTCCAGGATCAGAGGAAAGCTGAATGGAAATATAAAAAGAATCCGTGTGGATACGTTTTCAGTTGCTGACAGAATCATAATAAAGGATCCAGAAAAGAAACGCCCTAAGACAAAAGAAACAGCGGATCACAGTATGCCTTATCTTATTGCGTATACACTACTGTATGGAGAACCAACCCCTGATTCATACAGTCAGGCTTACCTGAATGATCCATCAATAATTTCTCTTATCGATAAAATTGATTTTACAGTCACAAAAGATATCGATGAAAAATACCCGGAGCATCTTCCATTCAGGATAAAAATAGATACAGACAAAGGCGTTATAGAAGACTATCTCCTTGATCCAAAGGGTTATTTCAGCAGGCCATTTTCATGGGATGATTTGCGTGCAAAAGGCCTTAAATTAATGCCAGAAGACGATTGTGATAATATAATCAAGGCAGTAAGGAGCATCGACAACAGACAGATTGGTGAAATAATGGAGATTCTTTCTGATGTCAATAATTAGGGACAACCTCAACCTGGGTCCGGACGAATTAAGGAAGCAGCTTAAAAGTGGTTTTATAACAGCTGCCGGTGTTTACAGCGGAATAACTGGGATTCAGGCGGAAAGGGCTGGTTTTAAGACACTTTATCTTTCAGGATCAGGCGTGGCAGGTGTAATGGGCATTCCAGATCTTTCATTCACAACACTTTCTGAACTGGCTGATGAAACCAGGAAGGTCGTAGCTGTTACAAGGAGTCCACTCATTGTTGACGCAGATACTGGATTTGGTGAGCCCCTGAATGTTTCCAGGACAGTCCGGGTTCTGGAGGCGGCCGGGGCATCTGCTATCCACATAGAGGATCAGCAGTTACCAAAGAAATGTGGCCATCTATCCGGGAAGAAACTTGTTGGTGAGGTCGAAATGATTCATAAATTAAAGGCCGCAGTGAAATCGAGGGTTAACGAGTCATTCTGTATTATCGCAAGAACTGATGCCAGATCGGTAAATGGAATAGAGGATGCAATAAGAAGGGCAGCCATTTATGCTGAGAATGGGGCCGACGTGATATTCACTGAAGCCCTGGAAAACAGGGAGGAATTCTTGAAATTCCGTCGTGAAATCAAAACACCGTTGCTTGCAAATATGACAGAATTTGGGCGAAGCCCTCTTCTCTCGGTTAAAGATTTAAAAGAGATAGGTTACAATGCCGTAATATTTCCACTCACTGCATTCAGAACTGCCCTCAAGAGTACAAAAAATGCTTACGAAAGGTTGTATTCTGAAGGCACCCAGAAAGATATTTTAAATGATATGATGAGCCGTGAAGAATACTACGATCTCATTGGCTATTACGATTATGAAAGAGAAGATAAAGAAATATATGGTGAAAAACATGAGTGAAATGGAAGTTCCTAAAGGGTTAACCGGTGTTATAGTAGATTCGACTTCAATAGCAACAACAGATCCAGAAGGGAATCTCGTATACAGGGGATACAGGGCAGTCGATCTCGCACGGCATAGGTCTTTCGCTGAGATAGCATATCTTGTTGTATATGGTGAATTGCCTGACAAACACTTATTATCTGAGTTTGAAGATAAGTTATTTTCATACTCGAAACCGATTCCTGAACTCAGGAGGGTAATTGAAATATTAAAGGAAAAGAATGTAATGGTTTCTTTGAGGACACTTACGTCTGCAATCCAGGTTCATTCTGAAAATGCTCTTGACACGCTTCTGGCAATAGCTGCACAGATTCCTGTAATGGCTTCCGATAGTTATAGAAACGCAAACGGACTCACCTATTTGAACCAGAATCATAATAATTTGTCAAAAAGGATGTATTATCTCTTCACCGGAGAAGAAAACGAGATAAAGGCTGCAATGCTTGAAAAAATAATGATAATGTATATGGAGCATGAGTTCAATGCTTCTACCTTTGCATTAAGGGTTGCTGCTTCAACTGCAACCGATCCGGCATCTGCGATAAACGCGGCCATATCAACATTGAAGGGACCGCTTCATGGTGGAGCAAACGCAGAGATACTTTCATATCTCCTTAAATTTAAGGATGAAGAGGAGGGTATTTCATTTGTAAAGGAAAGACTCGACAGGAAACAGTTAATAATGGGATTTGGCCACAGGGTTTACAAAACAAAGGATCCGAGAGCGCAATTCATTAAGGAGGAACTTCGAAAGATAATTGGAAGCACTGAGAGATTCAAGATAGCAACCGCTATTGAAGATTATCTTTGGGACACAAAAAAGTTGCCTGCCAATCTTGATTATTACGGTGCTTTTTACCTGCATGAAATAGGAATTGTTGAGCCTTTATACACCCCACTCTTCGCATCTTCAAGAGTGTTTGGATGGATTGCGCATTATCTTGAGCAGACTTCAAACAACAAGCTGATCAGACCTCTTGCTAAATACATTGGGCCAACAGACCGGAAATTATGATTTTTTGTGAATCCACTTTGCTTCATTAAAAGGCGAAAAAATCATGGGCGCACCTGATTGAAAGTTCTGCCGAAGGTTTTACGGATAAATTCTCGGCGAAGTTACCCTTGAGAATAGGCTAACTAAGGCAATAAAAACTGAACAATACGCTCCAACCAAAGTATGGTAAACACAATCTAAAAGCCAGAACACTTTATTATTGAAAGCCAGATGATATTGGTACAAAATGACTCAGTTGCCGAATATACTATATTTTCCACTCACCCATTGTATCAAAATCTTTTTAAACTGATTCTGTCTTGACGCTTAAATATGCAATCTGATTACACACAGGTCTACTTGGATTACTGTATTACATTATCTACCAAACCAGCAACTAAACTTGCCCAGTACTCAGAGAAGTTCTCAGTTTCAGGCCATATTGGGGCATTTATAGAAGATGGGTCTATCAACCTAATTTACTATTTTCCGCTCAGAGTTTCTGAAACACGTGAAGGGAGTATATTCCTGCAGGAGTTCAACGCTGAGAAGAATGGCGACATGTGGACAATAAAGAGGATCGTGGATGAAGGAACCCAAAAATTTGCCGAGGCATGTTTAAAGATTATTAGAATGAAATCCTCCGTTCTTGACATTATAATGCTGCAGAATGGGACGTTTTACGTTAACATAATCTTCAACCACTCGATTTTACAGAATGTTTCAGACGTTATATTGAATGAAATTTCCCATTTACCCGCGAAGATAGAATATTTTGGGCCAAGAAATGTCGACAGCTCGATAACTGAATTGTTGAAAAATATCATGCCTCTAAGTTATGTGATGCTGAGTGTCAGGCCACCAGTTGAAACTTCTCAGGAGATTAATAAGCTGCTCGGAAACAAATGGTTTAAGAGACTTAAGATGCCACTCTCCCTGATGGATCTATCTGGGTTTGTGGTAAAAAATGATGGCGTATCCGTTCGGGAAATAAAGGATCCAGTTCCGGATGATCATGCATTCGAAACAACATATGCAACTGAAATTATAAAGGAAATACTTAATGGGTGCGTCAGGGAAAGAATAGTTGCAACAGGCATAAGTGAAATGATGGAAAATGACATTATATCGATGGAATTCTATCTTCCGGAATTCATGATTAACCCATTCATAGGTATTGTTTCAAAGGTGTCTGAATCAAATCCAGAATGGAATCTTTCAATTTCTTCAGTTAAATCTGGAGCAAAAGCCCCCTGAATATCTGATTGCTGAATTCAAGCCATTTGCATGGAACATATATTCAAATAAAAAGGGAAGACTCGTCAGACGCTCTGTTTTCCAAGTATGCGGAGATCTATCTTTTCAGACTTCCTGTTATAAGCTGAGAAATCAGTCAATCTATAGGGATAACCTGTTATAATGTGTATCTGACCTGTATTCGAGAACATGCTTATATCTGCTTCCGAAGGACGGGTATTACCTGATGGATGCGAATGAACGGACCCAACAATCTGAAAATCTATTGGTCTGTTATACAGGATGAAACTGGTATGTGTTTTTCCCTGTATGGTTCCAGGAAGCATAGCTATCTCGTAAATGACACCATTTTCTGCTCTCAGGAATGCACCAAATTCGTTTGGAAGCGATGATTTTGATGCTTCCATAATCATCATCAGTGTTCTTGCCCTAATTGACCACGTTTTTAACAAGTTTCTCGTGCACCCTGTCAAAGAAAGACCTTTTGAGCAGGACGAAATTGGCATAGTTATCTGAACATTTGATCACAATTTCATCGCTGCTCTTGACCCGGTACTGCTCCTGACCATCAAGTATGAGAAGGCAATCATCATATTTATCCATTATTTTTACGTGTATCTCATCCGTGATAGGAAGAACGGTAGGCCTGGATCTTGATGCAAAGGGTGCAATATATGAAATCACCATGGCATCCAGTGAAGGCAGGATAATCGGGCCTCCAGCGCTAAATGAATACGACGTGGAACCCACGGGAGTTGCTATTATAACGGCATCAGCCGCAAGCCTGTCGATGAAGCTTTTCTGTGTGGATATCATAAATTTACGAATCTTGGCTATCTTACTGGAATGGATTATGACTTCATTAGTGCAATCCTGCAGGCGCTGGCCATTCAAATACACGCTGAGCTTCCTCGAACGTTCGATAGTGAATTCTCCTCTTGAGAGATCATAGATGCTTGACTCGACCTCTCCAATCTCAACTTCAGAGAGAAACCCCAGGCCACCCATGTTTATACCCAATATAGGGCAGTTTTTATTCTGCAGGGTCCAAAGAACTGTACCGTCTCCACCAACGGTGATTATCAGGTCAACATCCATTCTCGTGATATCGCGTCCACGAACAGGTAGATACTTGCTTACCTCCTTTTCATACTGAATTTCCCAATCTTGCGGAGCAATTGCTGTTATCCTTTCAACAATCCTGGCGCACCTGGGGCAATTCTTTCTTATTACAAAGCCAACGCGTTTTATTGGAAAACCCTTCATGTTAACGCTGGAGTCCACCATTTCAGTTCATGATATGACAGATTGAATCTTAATCTTGCGCTTGATTGGGCAATAATGACAAATAGACAGCTGGTCACTATCAATGCGCTTATTCAGAATCAACCAGACTCTCGAGGAGTGTGTTAAGTCTCTGTGGTATTCTCTTAAGTGCATAATCCAGGACTTCAAGAGCTGTGAGTGAACCGTCAGTTTCAAACTGGAAGATATATGTACTGTTATCCTCCTCTATCTTCACATCCTTTATTTCAAATAAAGGTGTAAGAGATGTGCAGGGAGAATCATCCGTGAAGGTAATTGATGACGCGTTCTCAGAGACAACTGAATGAGGACAGCTTTTCTTTATCGACTCAAAATCGACTGAACTATCTTTTGGGACTATGAATTTTCTGCTGTATTTATAGGACACCCCGGTGGCAACCTGCCACTTTGAGTGTGTTGCAGCTGTACCCATTATAGCCTCTGCGCTTACCAGTATCGCCTGTTTTGGGCCGAGTTTGACTATTGGGATATCCAAATCTGTCGGCTTTGATATAGTTCCTGAAACCGATATGAGATCGCCAGAAAGTAGAGTTGCAGGTCCAAGCTTGTTAATCGAGAATGTAGCTGTGCATAATGAACAACCTGCACCCCCGCACGTGCATTGGTCCCTGAAGTTCATTTTAAGATCGCTTTTTAGCGGTATCATTGAGAGCCTCTGTGCGACAACCTCGTCAAAAAGTGGCAGCGAAGAATCGTATTCATTACCCTGTTCATCCCTTATCTGGCCATGGTGGAAAATAACCTTGTCTATTGCGAGTTTTGGGACATCGGACAGAATAGTCCTCCTTAGAGCATTTGCCTGTGACGGGGTCAGGCCCGTAATTTTAAACCGGATAAAATTATCCTCGTTCTCAAGAATGGTAAGAGTCATCAGACCCTCCTTCCTCTTTTACCGCCTTTCTTTTTTGTTCCATCATGCGGTATCGGGGTTACCTCTTCTATCCTGACAATCTTGAAACCCGCCCTTGAAAGTGATCTTATAGCAGACTGGGCACCTGGACCTGGTATTTTTGATTTATTTCCGCCTGGCGCTCTAACCTTGATGATCAGATCGGTGATCTCAAATTCTTTCAATTTTTCAGATACAAGGTCTGCGGCCTTCATTGCTGCATAAGGACTCGATTCATCCCTGTCATTCTTAACAACCATCCCGCCGGTTGCTTTAGCAATTGTTTCGGCGCCTGTCGAATCTGTAACAAGTATGAGTGTGTTATTGTGGGAGGCAAAAATATGTGCAATGCCTGTTCTGCTCATGCCTTTACCTCCTTGTCCTGATCCTGTGGTTCTTTTTCCTTGTCAACAGTCTCCTCTTCGGTCTCTTCTGCTCTTTCTTCCTTTGGCTCTTCCTTTATCTTTGCAATTGCCTGTCTAATTGGATGGAGCTCATCCTTCAGTGGAGATGACTCATCATATTCAAGTGTTGGCTCAAGAGAAGCCTCAACCATAAGGCCAGGCAGGTTTGTTCTTCTTCCACCCAGTGATATCTGGCCGTGGGTGATCAACTGCCTTGCCTGCTTAACCGTTCCGGCAAGTTTCTTTTTGTACACAAGGGTCTGTAGTCTTCTTTCCAAAATATCTTCTATCTTTAAAGACAGGACATCGTCGAGTGTTGCACCCTCCCTCAATATATTGAAACGCTGCAACCTCTGAATCATGTTTTTAAACTGGACCATCGATGCCTCGTCCTGATATCGCATCTTTCCCTCCAGAGTTCTGGCCTGAGCCCTGAATGAATCCAGTATTGAAAGAGACTTCCATAACTCTCTTTTGTTTTTTAAGCCATATCTCTGGACAATTTCCCTCTCTTCCGCAATTCTTACCGCTTCCCACGGATGCCTTGGTGTTGAATATTTCTTATGCTGAAATTTTTGATCGCCCATTCATTCACTCCTTCTTCTTTACGACTCCAATCGCCAGTCCGTGCCTTCCATTCGCACGGGTCCTCTGACCACGCACCTTATGACCGGTCTCGTGCCTGATGCCTTTATATGACTTCATCTTCTTCATGAAATTTAAATCATCCTGCAACTGGATTGTAAGATCATTTGAAACAAGGTTTATGTCTTCTCCTGTAATTGTTTCATTCCTGTGATTCAGAGCCCAGTCTGGAAGACCATCATAAGTCTTCGACTCCACAAATTCCCTTATTTTTTCGATCTGATCCTCTTTCAACTCGCCAATCTTCTTATCCTGATCCAGGTTAAGCTTTGTGATAATCATGCCAGCCAGCCTGTCTCCAACACCCTTAAGATCAGCAAGAGCTTGCCTTACGTTTCTCTCGCCATTAAGGTCTTTGCTGCCTATCCTGACTATATACAGGAAATCCTCATTTTTTTTCGCGGTCTTTGTTTCATCAGCCATTATTAAACCTCATTTTAATGCTAAATGCTCCAACGAGATTGCTATCATGCTTAAAACATCTCGCTCGAAAAGCTCACAGGTATTTTATGTAAACACATAAATATTTCGTCTTTCAGTATCTGAAAAGCAATGACTAATCCCAGTATCTCCTGTTTCTTGAATATTCCATTTCCGCATTCAGGATTGCCTTCAGAAGATCCTCCTCGCTTGAATAAGATGTCTCAAGCAACCTGTTTGCAGTTTCGGTCCCGACGCCTCGTGCCGCAAGCGTAATCAGTGCGGTCATCCCTTTTTCTTTAATGAGATGCGCATTTTTAATTATTCTTCTTTCGGTATTCCTGTCATTTCCGTTCATTATTGCATCTGAGATTCTGTCTCTTTCATATTCGGAGAAGGCGGCAACTAAAGTGCTTCCACAAACATTGCATCTTAAGGATTTAAACGAATTGATTTTACCAGTCCTGATATTCCTGCATTTTGTGCAGATCAACATCATTGATTCATTCATAAGCCTGTTCTTGACAGCTTCCAATATTACCTTTGTTGGCTTTATCGGCATTACCCTTTCAAGATAGTGTGTCAGGAACGATCTGGAAGATTCAGAAAGATCTTCGTTCATTATGATTTCTGTATCGCTTGAATCCAGCATCCTAAGCAGTGACTTCAGGCTTTCAATATCCATGTAATCGGAAACCATTTTCCTGATGGCGTCCTTGAAAAGCACAGTGTTTTCATAAGCAGATATGATCTTATCCAGTCTTATTCTGCTCAGATCAGACTTATTTGATACAACCCCGAATTTTCTCGCTTCATAAAGGAAGACACCGTTGAAGAATCTGCTTCTCCGGGCAAGCCCCGTAATATAAGACATTATTTTGTCCGGTTCTATCCTTTTCGCAAGACCAACAACGTCCCTCGATGAGATATGCCTTGAAAGCCTGAAATAAACATGGTAAGGCGAATAATCCATCTCAGCACTCTCTCCGGTTATTGCTGTAAAAAGGCTGGCCATAATCTCGCCAAAAGCGAAATTTCCCTTTGTTCCAAGAAGACTCTGGAAAACTATCTCCCCACCCCTGCTCTCCACAATTATTCTGTTTCTTGTTGCTAGTAACCCGTTATGCCATTCCTCCAGTTTTCTCCTGGAATCCGGTTTCACGATCTTGTGATAATCGAAACCCTCACGAAGATCAGACACTCGTGTAACCACATCCGGCAGTACTGGAATGTCCTCGCCAGACCACTTTGGAGCGATCGCGGGTGTTGGAAAGGGTTCCACTAATATCCTGTCATCATCAATCCTGATAGTTCTCCAGGTGGATCCCTTCATTACGAAATAAGAACCGGGCTCAACCTCGTTTACGACATATCTCTCATCCAAAGTTCCTATGAATTTCTTGTTAACAGTATCAATGACTCTAAAGTTTTTTTCACCAGGTATCATTGATATGTTTTCAATGAAATAGTAAAGTATGCTGCCCTTCTTCCCTATTGTATTATTATCTATCCATATTTTCTTTATGTCAGAAAGAAACTGCAGCATCTCCAGAAACTGATCCTTTGTTACATCTCTATAAGGATAGGCTGCGCATAGCGTTTTGTAAATATCGTCAATTTCAGCCTTCCTGACATAATTAAGATCAAGCATGACCTGATTTGCCAGTGTGGCCATGGAACCGTCTCTTATTGTTATATTTTCGAAATGCGACTCGTCAGCGAGCGTAGCAATCGCAACAGCTTCCTCAAGTTCTATTGAGTCATTGCAGATTATATTTCCTCTGGAAATCTTACTGAGTGAATGCCCGGACCTACCTATTCGCTGGGCCATCTTGTTCACCTGCCTCGGTGAATTGAACTGTACAACAAGATCAGCTATCCCAATGTCTATACCAAGCTCGAGCGACGATGTGCAGACAAGTGCCTTCACCTTCCCGGACTTGAAATCATTTTCTGCCGTCTCCCTTGATTCCCGGGATAATGAGCCATGATGAACCAAAACAGGCACTTCCCCCAGCCACATCCTCAGACGGAACACAATATCTTCCGCAGTGCTTCTTGTGTTGACGAAAACAAGCGTTCCTGCATGTGTATTGATCAAATTCCAAATTCTTACAACAGAACCTGCATACTGTGGATCGCAACCCATTTTATTGACAATTTCCTCATCACCAATCTCTGGTATCTCGCATTCTATCTGTATCTGCTTCTTTAAAGCAGCATTCACTATTTCAGTTTCACCAGACGGGTTAATGAATCTTGCAAGCTGGTGTGGATTGCCGACTGTAGCGGATAAACCCACAATCTGGAAACCCCCGGATAGTTTCTTGAGCCTTTCAAGTGCGATGGAAAACTGTGAACCCCTTTCATTCTGGGCCAGTTCATGTACTTCGTCAATAACTACAAATTTTACGTTCTTTATTATCTCCCTCAATCTTCTCCCGTTGAGCATGATCTGAAGGGATTCAGGGGTTGTGATGAGGACATCGGGTGGTTGTAAAACTATTTCCCGTCTCGCACTGGCAGAGATGTCACTGTGTTTCACTTTTACACTTAAACCAGATGCATTGCCATACTCCAGAAGCCTGGCAAGCATATCACGGTTTAATGCCCTCAGAGGTGTTATGTAAAGTAGTGAGATTTTCTGAAAGTTACCATCGACAATCCTGCTAAAGATAGGAAGAACGGCAGCCTCTGTTTTTCCGCTCCCGGTTGGAGCCAGAAGAAGAACATTCTTTCCTTTTAGGACGATCGGTATAATTTTTTCCTGTGGTAGAGTGGCACTCAGCAAACCTCTCTGTTTGACTGCATCTCTAACCCTTATATTTAAAAGATCAAAAATCTCTGTCATTTTATTTCTGTGCCTATTTTTATCAAATAACAAAATAGAAGTGTCTTCTCAAAAGAGAAGGCTTAAATTTTTGATTGATGATTAAAAGTCATCATCATCGTCGTCGTCATCGTCGTCATCGTCGCCATAACAAAACGGAACGAACATTCACTATACCTCCCGATACCGAAGTTTGTTCCTCTATATAATTGTAAGTGGTTTCCCAATCCATTCAGGGAATTTAAATCATGTCGGGTTGTGAGCGGACTGTTTTGCCTTCAGGGTCGTATAAGCTTTCTCGTATGATGAATTAATAGAATGCGCGATAGAATCGTATGAAGCACCATTTTTCATTGAGAAAACAACCTTAATTGTATTAACACCTGAGTTTTTTGCAAAGAAATACGAACTGAACTGAGTTATCCCGCTTCCATCAGAAATAGCCCGTAAAACATTATCACCTTCCTTTATCAGATCATCTATCGGTACATCAACTGGAAAACCAAGAATTATATTGTTTCCCTGCGGAGTCATATTTTTCATCTCCCAGTATGCAAATTCGTATGAGCGATTAATAAGGTCAGTTATTGGGTTGAACATTAAAATATCGTTGAACTCAAATATAACTTTTATAACGTTTGAATTGAAATTCTTGGTGAAAAAGTAACTCTCAAACTTCGTAACGCCAAGATCTTTCATTGCTGATTCTATCTTCTGCCTGGCAAGATCCATTATGTTTCCGATATTCGCATCAACAGGAATGGCCACATTCTGTACAGTGCGGATCTTTCCGTTTACTGTTAGATTCGTAAACTGGGACGATCCAAGGAGTCCAGTGTTCGGGAGTTCGGTGGTATTCCCATCAATTGTCTCAACAGAAACAGTTAGCAGTTTGACATCTTTTACTTCACCTATAACAGGATTATCAAATAGCCATGAATAGAAGGATATGTTGTCTTTTGGTTTTATAATTCCCGCAGAAGCAAGAAGCAATCCAGACAGAAGATTGGATATCGTATTTTGTAGCGCAAAGGATATTACCAAGCCTCCAACTGTTCCCCCTATAAGGGCACCCTCCAGGCTGATTCCTAAGTAAGCTAGAAACGCGGCTATTGCCGAGCCATAAATTATCGCCCTGAATATTGTGTAGAGGCCCCGATAATTCCTTCTGTTACTTTTTTGAGATGCAACCTCTATCGTGCGATGAACGATTCTTACTATTATGACTGCAAATCCAAATATAATAACGGCCGCAAAAGCATCTTTGAGATATCTGTCATAGTTTACAAGTATAGGGAAAGTCTTCTCGAGGAAAGGGAAAACAAGCAGCTGGACCAGATATATGACCACAACCCCTATTGCAACAATTCCCAAAACCCCTAATATCTCGTTAGATTTGCGCGGTACTCCTTTTTGCACAGTGGCGTATTATTGGATTTTTAAAATACTTTTTCAATTTATAAAAATTATAAATTTATGGATAAAGAGCTTATAAGGAAGAATAAAGTTAAATCAGTTATGAAATATCCTTAGAAAAAAATAGTTAAACATTAATATAAGATATGGGAATACTCTATTATGGCAGACGAGGAAGAGTCTATAATGGAAAGCTTTGTTAAGGCGATTGAGGGAACTAAAAGTACTGCGGAATTTGCTTTCGACAATCTTACTGTCAAATTACCAGGTATGAATGCAAACGTTGTTATAAATGGGAAAGTAAGCCTTACTGCGCGACCAGTACATGAGCGACAGTAAGATTAGCGCTGTAACCTCTAAATTACTTTCTAACGTTTCCGGCAGCGTGAAAATCAGGGTTAACTCTGCTGATTTTGGAAATCTCCAAATCAATGGCACACGACTGAATTTTGTAGTTAGTGACCCGGATAGGATTAAGGGGTTGATCCATTTATTTCCAAGGAAAGCCAGAAAACTTTCCTTTCTAAATAGGGTATCTACATTTCTAAAGAACATAGGGTTAACAGTAGAACTTTCGGACAAAAAGGGCGAGATTATGCTTATTGGTTCTGAAGCTCATTCAATTTTTGGCGGCGTTAAGATCAAAATATTAAGGATAAGGAAGTACCTCTGATAAATCATTTTTGTATATATTTAACCCAAAGGAAAACCTAAATTTAGCCATTCCTCAATTCCCCCGGCATATACGAGGCATTGGTATCCATTATCAGCAAGTAAATCGCCAATCAGCTTCGCGGACATACAACTTCTATTTTTACAGTATAATATTTGTGTCTTTGACTTGTCAAGTAATCTAAAGTCGAGTTTCTCAAGTTGATTAAATGGCACCCAGATAGAATTTTTGATTCTCTTTTTCTCAAATGATTCCTTTGAAGAAATATGAATTATCTGAACATCGCCGCTATCTAGTTTTTTCAGTAATTCAGGCGCTGAAATTTCACCGGCTTTCACATGTTAGAATAATAAAGGGGATCATATAATTTGTGTGATTAAATCTTATAAGAATTTTATTTCATAATCAGCATTTTCCTTTTTCTATTATGTCATCAAAGAGAGAAACATAAGTTCCAGCACAAGTAAAGAGGGCAACAGTAAAATTACTTGGATTTGGAGAGTAGCCTGACAATGAAGTTCCAGTTTGATTATCCCAATCCGTAACCTGGCTTTCTGCATATTTGATACAAAACTCATCGGTGCTCTGATATACTGCTTCAAGCAACTGGAATCCACTTGGCGGAGTGGATGTGGAAAAACCTCCCTCGAGAATTGACCATGTCTGTCCGGGTGAAAGAGTGAACACAAAGCAGATGATCGGCTTGTTATTCAAGGTTACAACTGCTATCGGAGCAGAGTTGATCGAAGCCCCCTCATCTTTCAACACTTCAGGTTTGGTCAAAAATTTTACCTTGAAAGCTGAATTGTGCAAATAAACTGGCCAGAAAGCATTTCCAAAATAATATGAGTTCCTGAACAGTACAAAGGTTGTGGTAACACTGTAATTATTTTCGAGAGTCCATTTTACTGTTCCTGAGGATTTATTAAACCATGACCAGGTGACTGTCCCAGATTGTTCAATCGTTCTTTCCTTATCTTTGTACGGCAAGATTCCTCCAACAATTTTCATGAAGATCAGATCAGGTCATGCTTATAAAACACTCCTATTAACCATTAGCTGAATAAGGTTTCATGATTTCAACATTTTAACAACACATGACCTTTACATGGTCTGAAAATCGTCGATCCTAAAAAAAATGTTTTTGAGAAACTGTCGAGAAACTTCTGGATTAATTGAATTAATATCGAATATAAAGGAAAAGCCTTAAAATATAGAGGTCATACTTGGTAATGCCAAACCAATTTCCCATAAAACTTGAAAATCGAGAATTCATTGCAAAGGACACAATGCTTTTCACTTTTTCCTGTAATGAGATACTCACGTTTCAACCCGGGCAACACATACAGATAATAATTCCTGAAATCTATGATGTGAACAAAGTCGAAGGAATGCGGTTCTTTTCAATAATACCTGAGCCATGCTGCCCATCAAAGTTCAAGATAGCAACCAGAATAAGATCCTCAGAGTTCAAATCAAAGCTCATTCGCGATCCAATAGGAAGGGAATATGTCGCTTTTGGGCCTCTTGGTTCATTTGGAGCGTCTTCGAATTACTCGAATTTCGTATTGTTGGCTGCAGGGATTGGTATAACCGCACTGCTTCCGATTATAATAGGTAACCATAACCTCCAGAACAGGAAGACGGCCCTTTTTTATTATAATCTAGAACTGGAAGAGGTTGCATTTGCATCCGATATCTTCAAAATGGCAGATGAATGGGAAGACTTCTCCTTTTTTCCTTATCTTGCCGGCGGTAACCATGGCCTCGTTAAATACAGGGTAGGCAAAATAAACGGGTCTGCGATACAAACATCAGTTAAATTCGATGTAAACAATGCCCAGTTTCTTCTCGCTGGCCCCCCAAAGATGATCTTTGATTTGAGAAAAATTATTCAGGAGATGGGGATACCTCAAAGAAACACACAGGTTGAAATTTTTTCGGGCTACTGAAACCTAACAACTATCTTTTGACAGGCACGTCGAACTCCAGCAATTCTCTGCTCAAATAAGATTCATGGAAGATGCTGCGGGCTTCGATGAGTAGACGATCGAGGTTATCAACTCTAGGGCTGTAGTGAAATAAATAGAATCTTCCAACTTCCGCATTTTTTGCAATTTCTGCAGCCTGACGCGATGAAGTATGACCAAACTCGTTTACCTTGGGCTCCAGTGAGGAATCGGTTGTTGTGTCATGGATAAAGACGTCAGCTCCTCGCGCAAAATCTGCCATATTTTCCCTCGGTCTGGTGTCGCCGGAATAGACTATCTTTCTGCCTTTCCTAATGCCAGATGAAACGTCTTCAATAGTGTATGTCTTCCCATCTATGACCAGGGCACCTTTTGTTCTGAGGTCCTCTAATCTTCTGCGGGGAAAACCAATAGCTAATGACTTTTCCAGATCTATTTTATGCATATCCGGTTCTTCAAACGAATAAGCTATGCTTGGTACCGGGTGGTCATTCTGATGTGTTTTTAGAATAAACTTCCCAAAATTATATGTTTCTTCCGGGTTCAATTCATGTATTACTATTTCATAACCCAACGTGTAGTAGCCGACAGAAAGTGCGTTTGATAGTATGCGGAAGGCTCCACGTGGGCCATAAATGTGAAGTGGTTTATCCCGGGAATTGAAGGAAAGGCTTTGCACCAGGCCAAGCAGACCAAGGAAATGATCACCATGGAAATGAGTTATGAAAATATTGTCTATTTTCATAAAGGAAATCTGACTCTTCATCATTTGTTTAAGCGTTCCTTCTCCGCAATCAAGCAGATTCAGGATATCGTCTATCTGCAGACATATTGCAGGCAGGCTGCGGCCAATCGCCTGAAATGAGCCCCCTGTTCCAATAAAAGTTACCTTAATGTTAGATGCCAATGTGTATCCTGATACTCTCCATATTTATTGTTTTTAGTGCACTCTGACTCGTTTTACTTAGGCAGCTAATTAAACGAATTGCGGTGATCAGTTTCAATGCACTGACTATCTTATACACAATTTAATGGCATATTATTAGTACTGAATCTAGAGATATTTTCCAGGCATTTCAATTTCAAACGAAACTAATAAATGACTACAGGCAAATAAACGAGGAATTTCTAAGAAGAAAAATTAGCGGTAGTGAACGAAAAGTCTATGATCCCCGGATCCAGATAAGATGCCCATTCGTACACCGGCATCTAACCATCCATAGGAATAATTTACTGCCGAAATACAATTTACATAATCAGCCTTATCATAAAACGCTTTAGCGTCGCTGAAATAATCTTTAGCCATCTTAAGGAAATCCAGCGCAATGATATGAAGAGCAGAGTTTTCTGGAACAGCAATAGAAATGCTATTCATTGCTTCAGTCTCTATATTGAGATATTTCTCAGATTTAGTTTTTAGATCTTCCATCTATCTGTATTTACTATAATCGAAAACGAGATCTATTAACTTTCGCTCCATCTGTGAGTCGATAGCACCCTCTTTCTTCTTGGTCATAATATACTCTTTTGCTTCCTTAACACCTTTTCGAGAAGCAATGGAATAGACACTCCCCTTTATTGCTCCACGAAGGCTGTCAGGAAGTGGTTCTATTGCCTTAGACAGCAAGAATCTAAATTCCTCTTCCTTCCTCATATCCAACTTCTTGATTTTTTCAGGGCTTGGAACATCTCTGGAACGAAAACTACTATTTGGACCTGGTTTATTCCCTCCACCTTTTGATCTTCTATAATAAGCCATTAATTCAATTCAATAGGTTTTGCTGATATAAAAAATCTTGTAACTGGGTTGTTTTTTCTGGTTTGCATAAAAATATTGGATGTTAATGTATATGCCGGGATCGGGGATCGAACCCGAGACCTTCGGATTTCTCAGTTTTCACTTATGAGTCCGACGCTCTACCAACTGAGCCACCCCGGCGTTTATGCAACAATTTCTTGTGGAGTGCTTTCCTGCAGGGGCTTCTGGAAACCCAGGACCTCGGACTTTCTGACCTCTATTTTCTTTACGGCATAGATCTGCTTTGTAACCTTTGCAAGGTCATTCACGATATCGTCCCCTATAAGGTAGGGAACAAGATCCTGCAAAGTAGAAGAGGTAACTTTTTCTGTCAAAAACTTGTGAATTGCCAGTCTAATGTCTGCTCTCTTATTTGATATAAGCTTAATGTCTGAAACAGCAACTACCTTCACGGCGAGAATATAACCGTCTTTGGTAATATTTCTGGATATTTCATCAATTCTTTCTTTCCTTCTTCTGACCATTCTTCTTATCGAATCGTCAGTTATATAATGACCCTCAAATACTGTTGTGCACCTGTTTCCCTGACAGTTTTCAACCCTGAACACGGCTTTAACATTAGTCTTCTTGAAATTACCTGTTAAATCGGCAATCGGAACTTCTATTTTGCGTCCAATCATGACTGAAGGCTCTATCGCTGGACTGGTTGCTACCTCCTTTTCGCCCATATAACTTGGCGTCAATATAGAATACCAGACCTTCTCTCTCCACTTGTCCTTACCTTTCTTTTGTTGTCTTTCCGTTGCCATTATTTCCCTCTAAATGTACCTTGATTGCAGGCGTGGAGTATTTTAAGAAGCAAATTAAACCTTTCGATATAGCATAGGTATATCATTTCAGCCTCTCTTGACCGAAGCGGTCATGCAATGTGCCCCACCATAACCGCCGGTTATTTCTGATAAATTCGCACTGATATAATCAATGCCATATTCTTTTACGGACTGCGAATTCGGAAATAATTTTTCGTTCCCGGTTTTCTGGATCTCATGTTCAAGTATCCTCTGTATTTTATCTGGAAATACCTTTTCTGACATCAACCTTTTAAGTACGCTTCTGGAATCTACGGCAAGTATCTGATTATTTCTGAAAGTAAGGAAATTTGAGCTGTAACTCATCTGCTCAGCGATGCTTAGTGGCAGGATATCAATGTCTTTTGATTTGAGAAATTCGCTCAAGGTGGTCTTTGAGGACAGAATGATTTCAGATCCATTTTTATAGAAAAGGCTGCATTTTGCCTTGTTTGCTAGTTCTGGAGAGGTAACAGCAATGTCCTTCCCAGGGAGGTTGAAGTAAGTATCCAGATGCATGTTTACCATCGTATCAGGATCCATGTCTTCCATGAAATCGTATACGGGGTTCTCCACCAATACAAATTCCCTGAAATCCGCAACCGGTGATTTCATGAAATCCATCGCGCCTTCAATATTGCTTCGATTTCCAATGCCAATATATGCAAAATCACCCGACGGAATAAAGTCACCGCCCTCAAAATAGCCCTTCGGTCCAATTCTGTCAAAATTCTCGTCATTACCGTATAATGCCCTCAGGATAAATTCAGTTATTGAATTCTCCTTCTGTCTCTGCTTTTTCTTAAGCCTGCCAATATATATTCCATTTGATGAGGATACCTGCTGATCCCGCATGAAGTATAAGTTTGCCAGAGGGAGGTTTGAGTTAATCGATGGATAATCAGGTTCATTTGCTGATTGATGCGAAAGTATAACGGTCGGTTCAAGCAATAGGATGTTGAACATTGTCTCTGGATCCAGCACCTCAAGATTTTTCCTGAAATTTTTAGCCTCTAGAGCAGATGATGATTTGTCACCATCAAACTTGACTGTATCCAGGACCTTTTCAGTGAAAGTTTTCCTGAATTCGCTTGACTTCGCAAATAATTCAACCACAGCGGTCTTAAGCAGCCTGACCCTGACACCGGCCTCCTTAAGATACCTTTCAAGTTTTTCATGTTCTCTAATTGCAACGTTTGTCCTGTATGCTCTTTCAAAAAGGAAAGGTCTAGGAGCAAGCATCGCATAGTCAATCTCGACCCCCGGTCTGTGTATAAGAACCTCTCTCAAACGGTCCCATTCAGCTCTAACTGCCATAATCGTCCATTCCAGATTCTATCCTATATAGAAATACCTATCCTTGAATTTCAGCATTTCAATATAATCTGGCACTTCATTACCTGAATCTATAGTAAATTCAACCCCGTCATCACTTTTGCATACTACCTTGCCTTCGGTTCTATCTGTCACCCTGAACTTCTCAAAAACCGGTTGGATCTTTGATATTTTTATCTTTTTTCTGAAAAAATCAGATTTCTTCAAATGCTGAATTTTACCATTCGATAATGCTGCGACTGTTAAAGAGCCTGGAGACACATTGGACACAAAATATCCAGTCTCCCCTATGTAAAAAAGCTGGCCTTTTGAGAGATCAAACAATCGTATGAGGAACGTATACCTGTAAGTATCATATCCCTCTTTCCTGCCAAAGAGCTTTTTGGTTTTCTTAACATCGCTGAAGTATAAGGAAGTGGCCCTGGCCGCGATTTTTTCCCCGAAGCCCTTGCTCCCGAGATATAAGTCATAGCCTCCTTTCACCGGTAATTCTTTCATGATATACTGGGATGCCTTGTTACCGGAATGCTGACCGGCAAACCTGCTGATATCATGTATCATGGTATCAAGTGGTCTTGTAATCTCTCCGGAGTATGATCGCAGCTGGACTATAGCTTCAAATGAAGACCCGGAAATCCTGTTGCAACTAGGGCAGCTAATCTCTGATGTGACAACCGCTATCTCCAACTCTTTTGTGAATGATATTTCATCCGGCCCAGATATCTGAAAATCCACATGAGCCACGTTTCTGACTTTGTCCACTTTTTTTAGCGCAGCCTTATTTATTGAGAATTTGGAGTTATTTGGCTTGAATGATTTCATTACCAGTTCATCAAGATCCGACTGCTTCCATTTGGATTTCCATGTTTTTCCCGTCTGCAAAGATCCACATTTTCTGCATGTTGTAATAGAAACCGTAGAGATCTGTTTAAGATCCACTGTTTCCAGAAGACAGTCCAGGCAGAGACCGCCTGAAACTGAGTCCCGTTCGCCACATTTTATGCACTTAATCTTCATCTGGCAATCTCTCATTTTTCTTATAATATTTCAAAAGGCCGCTGGCGACAAGTTTTTTTCTTATCTCTGTGGTTCCAGCACCTATCTGGCCCAGAATTGCATCTCTAAGTAGACGTTCCACTTCGCTGCCACGGATATAACCGTAACCACCATGAATCTGAATGGCTTCCCTTGCCGCATATTCGGCAGACTCAGCAGTGTACAGGATGGCTGCGGCAGCATCAATTGCATTCATATTGCTGGATTTAAGTGACTCCAGGGCATAGTTGCAGAGCAGTTTGCTTGTTCTGAATTTAGTATACATATACGCGATTTTTTCCTGTATCATTTCGAATTCGCCAAGATTCTGGCCAAACTGTTTTCTCTCATTTGCATATTTTAGTGATAGCTCAATAGCCCTTTTAAGAAGCCCGACGAATATGAACGATAGAATTATGCGTTCTGAATTCAGACCACTCAGGATTATTTCCTTCCCCTTACCAAATTTCCCGAGTATTCTATCCTCACCTAACTTCACATTTTCAAAAAAGATCTCGCCGGTAGGAGACCCTCTCATGCCCATCTTAGAGAACTTCTTGCCCTTAGATACACCCGCATCCGTTTTAAGCACAACAAATGCAGTATAGTCATCACCAGTTTTTGCGTAGACAAGCATCAAGTCTGCATACGGTGCATTGGTAATCAGTGTCTTGCTTCCATTCAGCACATAATATTCACCGGATTTGACAGCATTTGTTTTCATTGCGAGTGCATCCGATCCGGATCCCGGCTCAGTGAGACATAATGAACCTATCCATTCCCCGCTACAAAGCTTCGGCAAACAGGTTTTTCTGATATAATCCGAGCCATTCCGGTATATTGAATCGGTTACAAGGTTGCTATGTGCCCCATATGAAAGGGCGAAGCCAGCTGATGCGTACCCCAGCTCCTCCTGTACAATGGATTGTGCTCTATAATCAAGACCTGAGCCACCATATTCCTCAGGTACAGTTATGCCAAGGAATCCCAGCTTTCCCAAGGATTTGAAAAGATCAACAGGAAAGTAATCTTCCTCGTCGACCCTGTCTGAAAGAGGCTGAAGTTGTTTTCTTGAAAACTCCCTTGCGGTCTCCCTAAGCATCTTATAGGTTTCATCAGGTTCTTCGTTATTCATGAAATCAGAATGTTAAGTGGAATTATAACCATGATCAATCCTTTGATATATCGTTTTAAAAAAATGTTTAAAAATGATTACTCGTAAGGATAAGAAGCGCAATCCACTTATATAAGCGCAAAAATGGATATGTTATCCTTATAAAACAAAATTCAATATACTAACGTTTGGGGATGAAGGAAACAACAAACTGCGTTATAGTACTGGCAGCAGGTCTTTCGTCAAGATTCGGCGAAAACAAGATGCTTAAGTATTTCCGGGGAAGAAGAATGGTGGAATACGCAGTTTTATCCTGTTTAATGGCAGACATAGGTGATGTAATCGTCGTTGGATCTTCAGCAACCAAACTGGATGAATCTATCCTATCCAATGTAACACTGAAAATTAACCCCAGACCTGAAAACGGTATTTCAAGTTCTATCAGGATTGGTGTTGAAAGCATTCCAGATTACTGCGACAGCGTTATAATTTCCCTTGGCGATCAACCGTTTATACCTCCGGAGCATTACAGCAGGCTCCTAAAGACTGCAATCAACAATAAGGCCAGTATCGTATATACTAAATGCAGTAACAGGTTTGGAAATCCGGCTTATTTCGGCAGAAAATATTTCAGGTTTCTTTCCACAATGAGTGGAGATACCGGTGCAAGAACGCTGATTTCAGACAATTTACCTGATTCAAAATTTGTGGACATTAAGGATTGTCGGTACCTTATAGATATAGATGAGCAGCAGGATCTGGAGAAAGCAGAAAAAGAATTTGACTCGTTATACCCGAATGGATTTATCTAGTTTTTGTGAGATAACCTGCGTCCACGGCATTACCTCCCTGATGAAACTTGTTCCATGATGCGCAAAGAAATCTAAATTTCCAGGAGTTTTGTAAACATTATTGGTCTTGACCGCTTTGAGTTCAGTCCATCCTCTTTCCTTTATCAATCTTTGCAGATCGTTATCCGTGAATGTAGAGAACATTTTTGGTTCATATATGATCACATCCGGATCAATTTCTTTTACTGCCTTCAGGTCGGAATCTATCCATTCCCTGTCAATTTTTCCGAAGATATTCTTGAGCCCAAAATATCTCAAAGAATCAGTAATATAGCTAAATGCACCAAATGTAATAGGCGACGCAAGATCTATCTCAATATAGCAATTCGCAACTTCCTGTTTAACCGGCTTTGGCATTTCTTTCATCAGATTTATTGCCAGTTGTCTAGAGACATCGCCTCTTCCACATGCAACTCCAACCTTAATAATAAGATCAAGTATTGCAGGAACCGTTGAAGGCAGTTCGAAACACACGACCGGATAATTCTTTGCCAATTCCCTGGTGAATTTATCCTGATACCCTGAAACTGTAAAAATAACTTCAGGCTTCAATTCCTCAAGCAGATCAAGCCTCACATGACCGTATGATCCTATCCTCCTGATCTTAGAGGTTTCTGCAGGTCTTCTGCAGAATGCTGAAATGCCAACGAGCTTCGATCCGAGACCTATTTCGAACAGTATTTCAGTAACAGATGGGCTGAAGCTGACTATTCTTTCTGGTTCCGCAGGAAACGTTGTTATTTCCGGTCTGTAGGAGTACACCTGTCTGGTCTTCAAAATGTTATTACCTCATATCCTTCTTTGATGTAATTAGATATAATGGGGCCAACATCATCTATCAAGAGGCCATTTTTTTCTAAATCAGAGGATATATTCTCGTTTATTGCAACACCTGAGCAGGCAACAGGTATGACCTTTAATTCTATCAATTTGCGAATAAACTTAACAAAATCCATGTCACCCGATGCAAGCGCTTTTTCGGACGGTCCGAATAATATTACCTTGATATCATCTAAAAGAGAATTTTTCTTCACGTTCATCGCATATCTGAACCCAACAATTGCCTTCTCCTTGTTTTCAAGGCCGGATGATATTATTAACAGACACTTAGACGCCACAATGAGAAAGAATAGAATTGGTGATAAACCTTTCTTATATTGTAAAATTTAATGGACAATTTGCAAGAATTATGGGTACTGAAAATTATTAACCTTCAGTTAGTTCAGGTGCCAATGCCCGAGTGGGGTAATTTGGATATCCTGAAGGCCTGCGGAGCCTCAGATCCGGGTTCAAATCCCGGCTCGGGCGCTTAACCTTTTATCATCGTTTTTAATTTTTTATACAATAAAAATTGCCTCTAAATAAGATGACTTAATATTATACTGGTTAGGATTATCCTGACTATGCATTACAAGAAATCTACCTATCTTGAAAGGGTCAAAAGAGTCCAGCAACTTATGTCGGAATCTGATATAGGAGCAATGATAATGCCTCCGGGACCGAATTTCACGTATCTTACCGGCATGGATACTGAATCTATGGAGCGTCTCGCATTACTTATTCTTACAGAAACAGGGGTAAGCGTGCTGTGCCCTGAATTAATGAAGCAGCAGGTTCTCGAAGAATCATGGATAACAGAGATTGTTTCCTGGAAGGATGATGAGAATCCATATAATAAACTGGAAAAATTTATTCCCAGGAAGAATAAAATTTCGATTGAAGGCCTCCTCCCATATTTTCACTATGGTAGAATTAAACCGTTTATTCATGTTGAAGAACATCTCGCAGATTCAATACTGAGCAAACTTAGAATTTCAAAAGATCATGAAGAGCTTGACTCGATAAGATCAGCAATCGATAAATCAGAGAAGTCCTTAAACGCCTCCATTTCGGAATTAAAAGAAGGTATCTCTGAAGCTGAATTTGCTTCCATTTTGGAAGGAGAAATGAAGAACCAGGGATTAGATACAATTGCATTTTCTTCCATTGTATCATTTGGTAAGAATGCTGCCCTGCCGCATCATGGCCCAGACTCTACTAGGCTTAAGAGTGGAGATTCGATAGTGATTGACTTTGGCGGCCGATACCATTACTACGCCTCAGATACGACAAGAACGTTCTTCTGGAGGCATGCTGACCCGGAAATGGAAACAATTTATGAAACAGTGAGACAAGCCAATGAGCAGGCCCGCCTTAAAATATCAAAGGAAACAAGTTATGCAGAAATGGACAGAACAGCTAGATCCATAATCGAAAAAGCTGGTTACGGAAAGAATTTCTTCCACCGGCTGGGACATGGCCTTGGGTTGCAGGTTCATGAGGAACCCTACTTAGTGCCTTCCAACCTGCAGAAAGCCATAACCAATTCTGTCTTTACAATTGAACCCGGGATATATTTAACTGGAAAAGGGGGAGTTAGAATAGAAGATACAAACTATTTTGATGGATCAAAATGTGTGTCCTTCAATTCCCTAAGCAGGGATTTCACTGTCCTGTAATGATAAATTAAAAAAATTAAAATTTAAATTTTCACCTGTGTTTCTCAAACCAATTAATCGTCTCAATCATGTTTCTCCTAATATGCTCTTTCTCACTGAAACCATGTCCTTCCCGTGGAAAAACTATCAGTTCAGTCTCTTTAGAAAGTTCCTTTAACGCTCTGTAAAACTGTAGATATTGACCGAGAGGAACATAAGGATCTTCCTTTCCATGCAGAAGCAAAATTGGTGTTTTAACATTTTTTACATAATTCAGAGGAGAGAACTTTTCATATTTATTTACAGAATAAGGTGATTCATTATAGTGGATTGGGTCCCACTCGTGGATCTTGGTAGAACCATGAAAACTCACCCAGTCAGAAATCCCGAAAAGACCAACCGCTGCCTTGAACCTGTCCGTTTGAGTGACAGCCCAAGCGGTCATGAAGCCACCATACGATCCGCCGGTGATGTAGAATTTATCAGTGGTGATCCTCTTACTTTCTAAGAGATAATCAATTCCTGTGAGAATATCTATAAAATCCATCCCTCCCATGTCTCCACGGTTCAATTCCGCATATTTTCTGCCTTTACCTATGCTCCCCCTATAGTTTGGCATAAATACTGAATATCCTGCCTTCAGGAGATAGTAATAGTTCTTCTCAACGAAAGAAATGGATGAATATGAGGTCGGGCCACCATGTACATAAACAACCAACGGTGCTTCAGGACCATTGGATATGAATATGCCATAGCATTGAAGTTGATCTTTAGACTTCCATTTCACAATATCGGCTTTGAAGGGCTGCGCTGATCTAATATCTACATTTTCAGATGTTAATTTATGAGGAGTCTTGCCCAGGGAACCGGTATATATTTCCTGTGGACTGGAACTGTCCTGGTAGACTATAAAGTATGAATCCTCCGTAACAACTAATTCTGGATTATAAGATGGTTGTG
>JAJZLW010000036.1:9874-23177 GCA_021850505.1 Thermoplasmata archaeon | reverse complement strand
TTCTCACAAAAGTTCCTGGCAGTTTCTTTTAGTTGCTGCTGTTCATCATTTAAAGTAAAGTCCATTTTATCACAGTTAAAGGTATTACATGCTACTAGGTTATTGTTTCCTTCGAATCATCTTTGAATAGAAAGCGGTGATAAATTTGGAAATCAATCTTTCATTGCTTGGGCATTTTTCCCAGTACTTCAACTTCTGGAATCGGGCCACCTTTTGGTATGAGTGGAAGCATTATTATTGCGGCAAGCGCAAATATAAGCATAAGGGTCAGTGAATAATAAAGCGAGACAAAGACCTTGAAACCGTCAATAACCGCTATACCTACAGCACCCCCAAGAGTATTTCCAAAACCCCAAACGAGAGCATTAGAAGTCGTTGATATCTCCCTGGGAACAACCTGTCCAACATAGCCCAGCAGGACAGGAAAACCGCTGTAGGTCACAAACGCAAATATTGCAAAAGAGATCCCGCTCAATATAATGTTTGTCGCATAATACAGGAAAAATGCAAAGGATATTCCAGATATGATTGTTGTGAAAGTGACTATTTTTCTCCCCCCATATCTCGTAGTAAGCGAACCGAAATAGGGCTGCCCGAATACGGCTGTCACAAAACTAATTGTTACAATTGCAACAGCTATGGTCCTACTCTGATAAACGCTTGTGAGAAAGGTCGGAACAAATGTGATCGTACCCGAAAGAAACATGGCCCTGATAAATACAACAATTGTGAGGATGTAAAGGAACTTTGAGTATTTTCTGACAGTTGATTTGCTCTCAGCAGTTGAACGGGATTTTTCCTTATTTGGTCTATCAGGATTTCTCCTGAAATTTCTCAGCCCAGCATATATTACAAGAGCGAAAATCAGCAGATAAAACATTATGAGAAACAGGCCGTCTGCATCTCCAATAAGAAGCATAACCGCTACGATTATGGTCGGGAAAACTGCTCTTCCTATGCTGCCAAAAGAACCATTAATTCCGAGCATTCTAGTAGCCGCCTTTCTCTCAAAACTCTCTGTTATGATTGTTGCTCCGATAGGGTGGTAGAATGACTGCCCAAGACCGAGAAGGACTGAACCCACAATAATCGAAGGAACCGTCAGGGAGGAATCCACAAAGGGGATTGCAAAGGCGCCAACCGATATACCGTTAATTCCAATCCCAAGCGCGAGAAGGAATGCGTCTCGGTCTATTCTGTCTGCAAAACGACCAATTGGTGTGCTCAGTAAACCTGAAAGGGCGTTATATATTATTGCAATAGCGCCCAAAAGAATCAGGCTGATTCCAGGGATAAGGCTATAGTATGTAATAAGTACCGGAAAAAGAAGAAAATTTCCATCATTGGAAAAGTGCCCCATTGATGTGAATATCAATGACCTGATTCCTCTGTTCATAATCACCCACACTGCAATTAGATATTAAAACCAGATACCGTCCGACTATTTCAGAGAATGGTAGAATTCATTGCAACTAAAATAATCATATAGCAGAAAAATCAATCTTTGCTTTTGAGGGATCTTTGCAGATCAGGGCAACTCGACTCTCTCTCCTCTCAGCTGTATAGACGTAACCCAAATTATCGGCAAGCGATCTTGAAAATTCAACGATTGAATCATGTGAAGGCATATTGTTTGCACTAAGGTTCGCTATCGATGCACCGACGTGCACATAACCTTTCGATTCTATGAAATCCGGGGCTGCCCTTCTATCCATTTCAGTATACTCTTCCAGGAACGGGAAATTTACATCCTTGACAAGTGTATGTCTTACAACCTTTCGTGTGTTCAGAGAAGGCAGTAAATCAAGCGTTTTATTGAAATTCTCCCAGGCATTACCAATAGCCGGGTTAAGAACTTCATTAAAAATTCTCTTATTCGGACCAGCTACTGTAACATATAATTGCGTGGGAAGTGGATCAAGTTTCTCAAGGACCATTGGCAGTGTACCATTTGTTACCAGGAAGGTTGATATTCCTCTCTTTCGTGCGAGTGCAATAAATTCTCCCAGTCTTGAATAAAGTGTTGGTTCCCCTGTGAGGGAGATAGCGATGTGCTTTGGGTTCTGTGACTCCTCCCATTTTTCCAAAGGAACCTTAGGGTTTCCCTTGAAACCTGTCAGGAGCTTCTTATGTGCTTTGATGCTTTCCTCAAGTATGAACTCAGGATCATCCTCATCTGAAATATGCATTCCGTCAAATCCCTGGAATCTCCAGCAAAAAGAGCAGTTTTCTGTACATGAATTGACGGCAGGAGTCATCTGAACGCACTGATGTGACTTTATACCGTAAAACGTCCCCTTATAACAGCCTTCGCCACCTCTCAGCTCGCTCTTTGTCCAGTGACAGACCTTAACTGCTGAATGTTTACCCACAATTGAATAGTGCTGCTTTTTGTAAACCTGCTCGTATTGAGATTCCACAAATCTGGAAGAAACAAGTTTATTTAAGGTTTGACCAATTTAATTCTGCAAAAGTCATACATTATTATGATAATTGAATCATCAATCAGATTGATAATGGAATTTTTGCCGAATGAACTTCAAGACTGTTATTTTTAAGAAAGTTATGCCTTTTCTATTTTCTTCTGCAGTTCCTTGATCTCTTCCTGCAACTGCTTATTCAGAGGACTCTTACGAGCCCTCTCCTGAAGTTCCGAGAGTTTATCCTCAAGACTTTTCTTCTTCCTAGAAAGATCTCTTTTTCCAAGACCCATGTAAGAGCATCCCGATCCCGTTATAAAAGATTCTTATCTCAGTATATTTTAAGCAGCAATCTTTGCATAGTCAGTTGCTTCAATGCAGAGCCAACCAAAACCGCGTTGTGCAGATCCTTTTTCGCTATCAATATATTTCGCAAAAGTAATATCACACATCAGGATCAGATTGCGTGGCAAAAAATCATTTAAAGAGAAATATAGCTGTTCTGGCTGTTGTAGTGGTAATAGTAATTTTACTTTTCGTATATATTATCCCTGTAGGTCCGCATTCTGGTTTTATTTCTCAAAGTCAGGCGTCATCTATAACTAAGCAGAATTATACATCATCATCAACATCATCCTCTTCGACGTCTTCAACAAAGGGAAGTCAGAGCTCACAATCGAGATATTATAACACATCAAGTGGAGGGTATCTATTGATTTCCGTTGCAAAATTCAACTCGTCCACAAGCGCAGAGCAGTCCTTTGCTTCTTTAAACACATCCTTATCAGCTGAGTACCATCTTTTTGGAATCAACCTCAATACCGGGAATTTCAGGGGTTTTAAGTATGACTATACCTCAATAAGCCTCCTGTTGATCAGCCTTTCTTTTTCTGCTGGAATTGACGGAAGTTACGAATTCGTTATCATCTCAAATCAATACATGAGCAATAGCACAATGGCATCTCTGTCTCAGGCACAGATAACTGCAATGACAAGCCTCTAATTGGCAAAACAACCATGCATCATTATCTGTTACCCTCTCCTACCATTTCTCAGGAGGCCCCTCTCTTCAATGGTTGCAGGCTGAATCTACATGATCTGAAATCCACTTAATAAGAAGGCATTACGTCCATAATGCTAGACCATTTTAGTTTTATGATACATTGAGAGAGAAACTATAAAATAATTATGACCGCTTAAAACCTTAAGAAATTCTTTTAGCGACGGCATTCAAATAACATAATTCTAGATAGTTTTGCCCTCACCACAAAAAATTGGTATAATAATAATCTTAATCTGAAGACCACTGATTTTTACATTCTTAGATATTATTTGGCCTGGAGCACATGCATTATCAACAATATAAATGAAAGTTTTTTCAATATATCTGCAGGCTAACTGCCAAAATTGTTATCAGGGCCATTAAAGCAAGGCTTGTGTAACTCATAAAATGTGACATTTTTCTCAACTTGTTCAATTCCTCCTTCTTCCCTTCTCTGCTGAGCCTCATGATCCTCTTTCCATGATAAAGATTGTTTCCATAAACTATTATTATCATAGTTGCAACTACAATCATCTTTGCAAGAAGGATGTGACCACTTATCGTCGTAAAAAGATCGGAAGGCTCCGGAAGGTACCATCCAAAAGCAAGTATCAATCCCGTTATCACTAATATCAGTAATGTCGCGTGAGAAAAATAAGCAAATCTCTTGGCTATATTACCGACTATTTTGGTTCTCTGCTTCTCATCCTCTGATATCTTAAAAGATGATGGCCAAACCACGAGCCACATGAAGTAAGACCCACCAATAAATATAATTGCCATAAAAATGTGGATCCAAAGGATCCCATCGACCAATGCCTGTTCCACAGCCTATAATACAAGGATTAAAATTAAACTTACCAATTGTTTTCAATTCTATTAATTATATACGTGCTTGTATGGATCAAAGAAAAACCTTGACTTTGACTGTTTATTAAAAGAGATTAAAATAGATAATTTCTATATTCGGCAGAATTTTTTGATTTCCCGCCGGTCTGCATATATGCCCTAACCTCCTCTTTTAACCAGTCTTCCATCTCAGTAAATGAAAAATTAACACCCTTGGCTTTCTCTGTTGATAGGATATAATCAACCGGGTTGTAATAATCTGATATCTCCTCGTTTTTATCTGGTTCTTCCAATTGAACGTCGACACCAGCAAAATTTGCTATTTTCTTGGATAATTCTCTCACAGTTATGGCTTCGGGGGAAGCACCATTATAGACGCCCTTTTTGCCATTCAGTCCAATCCATGCAAGGAACCTTCCGCAGTCATCGACCCATGCATAATTTCTGCGTCCTTCGTTTGGTGGTATTGCAATTCGGTGCTGGTCTAAAATTTTTGACACATGCCCCTGAAATCTTTTTGTGCTGTCATCATGGCCAAGAACGTTGGGAAATCTTGCTGCTAAAACTTCAAAACCTGCCTTCTGGAAAAGATATGCCTCCACATTTCTCTTACCTTCGCTGTAAGATGTTTCCTTTCTGTTTTCTATGATCTCAAATTTCATAGGGTCAAACTGATCTTCTGTCAATGTCCCGGACAATCCTTCATAAACTGCTGCACTAGATATGAAAACATAGCGGCCTATTCTGCCTTCGAAGAAATTGCTCGTCTTAACTACGTCATCCCTTCTGAAAGCTAGATTATCGAATACGACATCAAAAAAAGGGGGCGAAGAGAGCTTGGATTCTATGCTTTCTTCACTGAAGCGATCAAACGTGATAGATGCGACCTCGTCCTTGAATGGATTGGGAGTCTTTCCGCTGGTGGCGACGGTGACCTCGCAATCATACTTTATTAGATATTCAACCAGTCTTCTCCCTATAAATCCGGTTCCACCAATTACCAGCGCTCTCATGGCAGGTGAGATCATCCATTGGTGATTATTTATTTTTTACATTCATATAAGGAGAACTCTCTGCTTGTAGCATAAGACAAGATCTAACCATAGCACTGAGAAATAACCACGACATAATTCCTTATTATGAATATTTGGTGATTTTGGCATGGAAACATAGAATTCAATCCAACCGGATCTCTAATTCAGAAGAGGAAATAATACAATATAATAAGACATGATTAACCTTTATGGATAGAAAATCTCTGCTTGACAGTCCAGTAAAAGATATGAAAATTTCAAAGGATACTACCGTTGATAAATTAATGGATTCGTTTGGGCGGTCGGGTGGATTTACATCGGCCAAGGTATTTACAGCTTACCAGATCCTCAAGAAGATGTTTGGTGAGGATAACACAACATTTCTTTCATTTCCTGCTGATATAATTGCAACGGGTACTAGGGGTCTGATCAACGAATTAGTGAAGAGGAAGATGGTGGATGTAATTATTACAACAAACGGAACCCTGGATCATGATATTGCGAGAACTTACATGAAATACTACAGCGGCTCTTTCGATATGAGTGATCGCGAACTCAGGAATCTAGAAATAAACAGGTTGGGGAACGTTTTCGTCCCGGACGAGAGTTACGGTACAATCATAGAAGAAAAAACGCAGCCTGTTCTGGAAAAACTTTATTCTATAAAGAAGGAGTGGACAGGTTCTGAATTAATATCCGAATTTGGTAAGACCATGAATTCTCAGGAATCCATATTATATAATGCTAGCAGGAACGGCATTCCTGTCTTCGTACCAGGAATGATGGATGGTTCTTTTGGCTCACAGCTCTGGTCCTTCTATGAAAGAAACAGGGACTTTAAAATAAATCTACTTGCCGACGAACATCAGTTATCCGACATTGTATTTGATGCAAAAAAAACCGGTGCTTTGATGGTTGGCGGCGGTATTTCCAAGCATCATACAATATGGTGGAACCAGTTCAGAGGGGGGCTTGATTATGCTGTCTACATCACAACAGCACAGGAATTCGATGGCTCTCTCTCAGGGGCCAAGCTCGAAGAGGCGATATCATGGAAGAAGATACGTGAGGATGCTGAATTCGTCAATGTATATGGAGATGCGACTGTGATACTGCCTGTGCTGCTTGGTGCTCTTCTTTAGTCCACGTACTTAAGCCATTCCATAACAGGATCGTCTTTACCTTCCAGCTTGGTTCTAGTTTCACCAAGGCTGCTTCTTGTAATGAACTCTGTGAAGTATATGATGTCGTCTTTCAATATGCCTAACATTATGTGTTCCACCTCGCCTCCACCCGGGAAGTGCTGTATCGCTTCTGGTGTATTTGGAAAGAAATGAAGCTCAACATTTTCTCCTTTGATAGAAAGTGTGAACTGCCTGTTAACATCAACGTAGGTGAGTAGTCTCTTCCTGCTAATAGACGGTAGATCCATGCAAGAATATCGCTTCACTCTATATTAACAAACCATTTTAATAGAACGGGTATATTTTGAAGTATGCGATACATAACCGAGGATGAGGTTGCTGAAAATCTTTCCATGTCCGATGTTATCAGGGATCTCAAGGAAGCTCTGACCTACCTGAACCATGGCAAAGCACGCTATTATCCGAGGCAGCGACTTGAGGCTGATGGAGGTATCTTCAACACGATGCCGGCTGCTGTGGACCCTTGGCATATTGCTGGCCTGAAAGCATATTATGCGTCAAAGAGGGGTGGACGTTTTGTTGTAAGTGTATTCGATACAACAGGCGACAAGCCATTATGCATAATTGAGGCAAACAGGCTCGGCCAGCTCAGGACAGGCGCTTTGCCTGCAATTGTATCAAGAATACTTCTCAGGGAAAATGATCCTGTGTTTGCGCTTATTGGGTCTGGTTATCAGGCTGAAACCCAGCTGGAAGGTATTTTGAACCAGTTTCAACCGGCAGAAATAAGGGTTTTTTCTAGAAACATGAAGCATGCTGAATCATTTGCGATTAAAATGCAAAACAGGCATGCGATAAAAATAAAGATCGCAAAGACACCTGAAGACGCGTTGCGCAATGCAACCCTGGTAAGTTCAATAACTGATACAGTTGAACCGGTTATTAGGGGAGAAATTCTGGGAGAAAGATATCATCTTAACCTATGCGGTGCAAATCTCCTCAATAGAAGGGAAGCGGATTCGAGAGCTGTCTCACAGTCAGAAATAGTTATAGTTGAAAGCCTCAAACAAGCCAGAATGGAATCAGCAGAAATATCTGAATTCGAGGAGACTGGAGACCTGACCAGACTGATTGATATGAAGGACATATTTGATGGGAGGGATTATTCCGGAAAATACAGAAGATCTGTGTTCAAGACAATGGGTATTGGCCTGGAAGATCTGGCAGCTGCCCATGCTCTAATGATAAATCTAGGAATTATCTGAATATTCATTCATCACTTTTTTATATAATTCCAACAGGCGATTGGCATGATTTTCAGGGCTGTACAGATCAGCGTATGGAAGTGTATCATACTCTGCTTCGTCGCGGATCATTTCCCTGATTTTCTTAGCGAGGTCATCGGGATCCGAATTCATGAAAACACGACCGCACTTTCCTCCATGCACAAGTTCCTCCTGAGAGGTCTCAGACGGCACAAGTATTGGGGTGCCGGCAGCAAGAGATTCAACATCCACAGTACTCATTACCTCGAAATTTGACGGGTTGCAGAATATATCTGCTGCCTTCAGATACAGGTGTATTTCCAGATCGTCCACAAATCCCCGAAATTTAACATTTTTAAGTCCCATTTCATCAGCCATTGTTTTATAAAAGTCAAGGTGTGGGCCGGTACCAACAATGACAAAATCTATTTCAGGCCCAATAATCCTGGCTGCTTTAATCATAACCTCCAGGTTTTTCTCCTTACTGATCCTGCCGAGAAAAAGAACTATTTTGCGGTTCTCATATCCAAGTTTTTTCTTGGCATCTTCCCTTGATATTTCTGTTACGAACCTTGAGACCGCAACAGCGTTGTTAATAATAACGGAACTTAGACCTATGTGGTCAAGTAAAACTTTAGCTGTAAACTCAGATGGTGATATGACAGCATTATACTGCCTGTAATGCCATGAAAAGTAGCTCTTTATCCTCTTTTCAACAAATTTAACAGTATGTTCATTCTTAGGCAGATAACCTCTCACAGCTGATTCCTGAAAAACGAGAGAGTGAAAGGTAGAAACTGATGGTATTTTCGCTGCCCTTGCAAATCGCTGACCTGCTATACCCAGCATGAAAGGTGTTTGAGTGTGGACAATGCCTGCTCCAGATGAAAGTAGTTTTTTACCGATTGAGAATGGCATCACGCTTATTTTGTACTGATCGTATAATGGAAACCTGTGCCCCCTCACTGTATAAACATTTTTAGCATTATTTCCTATGTCATTTTTTCCAGCCACTGTGGCTATGATAACATTATGTCCTTTTCTTTCCAATTCAGACCGAAGCGTTTCTATGTATGTGACAACACCATCCCTCGCAGGAAGATAGGTATCTGAAAAAATCGCAACCGTAAGCGTTTCCATCTTTGCCTTCTGTATTGTAATCTTTATAATAATCTTGAAGCAAATATTTGTAGGATTGAAAAACAAAGACCATACCGCATTAGAAGACTTAAATATTCAAAAATTATTCCGGAAGCTGGTGGAATGGCGTTTCCATTTGAGTAAACCACTGGCATCCGCCGGTTGATAACGCCTGTGATAACGGTGGTTTAACACATGATAACGCTGATAGAAGAAACACTGACGCAATTCCTATTTGTTATTTTTTTATCCCCACTGTTTGCCGGAATTTTTGCAAGAATAAAGGCAATTGTTGAATCCAGAAAGGGACCAAGCATCTTCCAGCCATATTACGATCTTTTCAAATTATTGCGTAAGGACACACTTATTCCTGAAAACTCGTCCTTTCTTTTCAGGTATGTGCCATATGTGGCGTTCGGAGTATACTGCATTATAGCACTGATAATCCCTGTGGTGATCCCGGAGCCAATAATATTTACAGCGAGTGCGGATTTTCTCGGTGGAGCCATACTATTTTCACTAGCGGCATTTCTTAAAATGGCCGCTGCAATGGATTCTGGAAGCAATTTCACTGCAATGGGCGTGAGCAGACTAATGTCTTTCAACGTGCTTGGAGAAGGTGCTCTGATAACTGTATTCATTGCAGTTTCTCTTATAACGGGGACAAATAACCCATATGTTACAAATGCATTCCTTGTTTCACATCCTTCTGCTAACTTAACCCTGGTCCATGTTTTTGCAACGGTTGCATTTTTCATGATCTTTCTTTACGAGACGGGAAAGATACCCCTTGAAAGCGCCGGAATGCAGGAGCTTGGAATGATTGATGAGGGACTTAACTACGAGTACAGCGGCAAGTTGCTGGCGATCAACAAGTGGTCCTCTTATATCAAACAATACCTGCTTGGAGCGGTTCTGCTTAATGTTTTCCTATTTCCATGGTGGCTCACCGCTTCCTCTCCTTATTTCCTGCTTGATATACCTGTTATGATAGGTAAATTTGTCATTCTTATTTTGATAGTCATGGTGATAGAAACTACTCTGGCAAAAGTCAGGTTATTCAAAGTTCTTGACTATCTTGCTGTTGCATTTACTTTCTCAATATTATTCCTCCTGCTGAGCGAGGTGATTCCTTGAATTTCAGCTCTGTCATATACCTTTCATCTGCCGCAGTACTGATTACAGCATTCTACATACAGGGGCAAAGATACCTCATATCTGCAATCAGGGGGCAGCTTGTTCAATCTACAATAATAGCGGTAATTGCATTCATACTTGCTTATACGGAGAACTCTGTTGATCTTCTTATACTCGGAATACTGCTTTTCTTCCTGCGGGGGGTTCTGATAACATACCTGCTTGTTGCAAGGGTACCAATGAAAAAAGCTTATTACTTCGAGTCAGGAATAAATGTCCCATATCTGTTTCTCGTCGACCTTGTTTTCATGGTTGTCTCCGTCTTTATCCTTTATTCAATTGCGTTTTCGGGGCTGGTTCCTGTAACCCTGCCCGATTCGCCGCAGGATCTCCTGTTTCCGCTGCTTTTATTCTTTCAGGGATTGTTCCTGATAACATCAAGAAGGAGCACATTCACACAGATTGTAGGCTATGTGGAAGAAGAAAATGCCCTTGTTCTGTTTGCAATGTTTCTGCTTCCTGTTCCCATAGTTATTGAGGCTAGCGTGTTTCTCGACGTTCTCGCTCTAGTGGTGATATCTTCCGTCATTACAGTAGAAAAGGTGAATCATGAGCCAATGGAGGAACTGAGAGGATGAATTCGGGATTTCTTCTTGCTGTTCTATTGATGGTTGCGCCTGCTATAGCTGCTGCCACATTCTTCCAGCGCATTGAATATTCAACGATCGCAGGTGCCACGGTGGATGTTGTGATCGCATCATTGCTCTATTTCATTCGACCGCCCGTTGGGACCTTCTTTGTCGATAATGTCTCGTGGGTTTTCATAATAATGATATGCAGTGTTTTCCTTCTATCATCCATCTATTCATTAAGATATTTATCTGGAAAAACCAGGGGATCTGGATTACGTATCTACTACCTCCTCCTCAACCTGTTTGTTATTTCAATGCTTTTCAGTGCATTGATCAATAATTTTGGCCTTATGTGGGTTGGTATTGAGGCTACGACGATATCTTCCGCTCTTTTGATAATGACGGAAAAGACAGAGAGTTCAGTTGAGGCAACATGGAGATATATCATACTCGTTTCTGCTGGTGTTACATTTGCATTCTTTTCTGTGATTCTTATCTATTATTCTTTTGGCACACTGAATGTTTCTGCGATTCTTTCAATGCATTCCAGGAACACATTTTTTGCACGTATTGCAGTCGCAATAGCGCTTATAGGCTTCGGTACGAAGGTTGGAATCTTTCCCGTCCATACATGGTTACCGGATGCACACAGTGAGGCGCCATCACCAATAAGTGCAATGTTTTCCGGTGTGCTGCTTCCGGTTGCTCTTTATGTATTGTTCAGGATATATGAGATAGATCCGGATCCAGATCTTTTTATCTGGCTTGGAACAATTTCAATAATTGCCGCTTCTATTTTCTTAGGCTACCAATCCAGATATAAAAGAATGTTCGCCTATTCGACAATGGAAAACATGTCGCTAGCCCTTGTTGGTTTTGCGACATTAAATCCGCTGGGTATAATAGGTTCGCTTTATCTCCTCATATCCCACAGTTTTTCAAAAGCCGGCGCATTTTACTCCTCTGGTAATTTCCTGAAATCCACAAATACTAAGAATGTTGACGAGATAAGCGGGTCCTGGAAAAACATGCCTTATTCCAGTGCCTCCATGGTAATGTCTTCCCTCGGTGTTTCCGGTACCCCTCCATTCGGTACCTTCTTCGGCGAGATACTTATCCTGTATTCTCTTGCAATTGAAGGTTACATATCGCAGCTTATTCTGATTGTTATTTTCCTTGTCACCGCCTTCATTGGAATAAATTATAATGTTTCCAGGATGATAATGGGAGAACCAAACAGTTTTAAGGAACCAGGCAGGTTGATGCCTGCAGTTTCAATTATTTCCGCGTCCATTCCGCTGATCATAGGCGCATATTTTCTGGTGGTGTTCAATGCAGTGGTATAAATCTTCAAGAAAGGCAGGCCGATATATCGGTAATTCGAATAACCTGACGGTTTACGAGGATTCGTTTGAACCTGTTCTGGTATTTTCAGAAAAAGGGAGAAAAGATCTGCTTCCGGGAGAGGTTAATTTCAACTATGGCCCATCTACTGGAGGTCTCCTTGAGTCAGTAAGGTTTTCATTCTCAACCCCTGGAGAGTATATCAAGGCTATTTCTATAGACAAGGACTTCAAAAAACGCTTCATTCAGATATCAGGCAAAAATGTGGAGGACTCGCTTCTTCTGGTAGAAAGGATCAACGGTTTCCACTCAGCATCCTTCCAGATAGCATTCCTTGAGGCCGTCGAGGATGCTGGAAAATTCGAAAATAATAGTGCAATTGATGCCTTCAGGATATTACAGATTGAGCTGGAAAGAATAAGAAGCAATATCTCAGTTATTGAAAGAATGTGTGAACCTGCTGGATTTGGTGTTCCATATAACCAGCTTAACACGTTGAAAGAGGAATCCGCAAGGATAATAAGCAAGATTTTCCAGCACAGGTATTTCTTCTCCGTGAATTCCTTGCCTGAGTTATCTGCAGAACCTTCAGGCGAAGTTATCAACAGACTTCTAAAATTAAAAAATAATTTCAGGGATATATTTGAAAGCCTGCAGTATTCAAAGATATTTGTCAACAGGTTGCAGGGAAATGGAACAGTGCTGAAACACTGGCTCGTTGGACCTGCAGCAAGGGCGGCAGGTAGAAAACATGACGCGAGGTTTGACAGCAAATCGCTTGATTACGGGAAGTATTCAATCGATATGCACATTGAGAAAGATGGTGACGCATTCAGCAGGTTTCTGGTAAGAGGATATGATGCGCTTATATCCTTTGACATAGTTGATGCAATCCTGCGAGAAGGCATAGAGAAAAGTTCTGTTCCCAACTATGCGAGCATCTCTGGGGAAGGGGCTGCCAGAGTTGAATCTCCACAGGGAGACCTCTTCTTCTATGTTAGAATGGATAATGGTATTATAAAGCAGGTGGAATTCGTATCACCCTCAATATCAAATATTCTTGCATTCGAGATATCCACCCCGGGCAATATATTCACTGATTTTCACTTTAACTGGGAAAGCTTTGGAATATGGATCTCTGAAGCGGGAGTCGAGATAAAATGACAAACAGCATCTGGTTTCTCAAGGGTTTAAGAAAAGGCATTATCACAGAAAAGTTTCCGCTTGCAGATCCGGCTGAGCCACCACTCTGGCCTTCAATGCTGTCCGGAAATGGTGATGCGGATTGCCCGACA
>JAJZLW010000036.1:3861-9774 GCA_021850505.1 Thermoplasmata archaeon | reverse complement strand
CAACTATATTTTGTTGATTGTAGGCTGGGAAATAATGTCAATTCCTGCTTATGCTTCTATCGGACTTAACAGGAAACACTACAATGCTGCATTTGTATTCATGGCATTCAGCGAAATTAGCACAATCTTCATTATAATCGGTGCAGTTTTTGCATTTATAGGATCAGGAAATCTGAACTTTTCCTTTAACAAACTTAACAGTGATTTGCCTCTTTTGTTAATAGCACTTGGTGCAATGACAAAAATGGGTATAACTCCGTTCATGATAAGTGAATGGCTTCCTATTGCTCACGGAAATGCGCCCGCCAATGATTCTGCAATTTTCAGTGCAACAATGACTCTCATGGGTGTTTTCCTGATAGTTAAGGTTATGTTACTTAGTCCATCCAGCATATATTTAGGTCTTCTTTTTATGGCGATAGGGGGTCTTTCCGTCTTCTTTTCATCGCTGTTTGCATATGTTTCAGAAAACATGAAGATGCTTGGTGGTTTCAGCACAATTGAGAATAACGGGTCTTTGCTTTCGGCAATCGGTCTCTATGTGGCAGTATCAGGTGAGCTCAGACAGTACATGCTTGTCGTGATACTGATATTTGCACTGGCTCATTCAGTTGCAAAGACCGGTCTCTTCATGAAGATTGGATCTACCGGTAAAGAAAGTTTTGCAGATATTCAGGAAGGAGAAGATCGATATTCAACACTTGGAACTCTTCTAATTACTATGTCGCTTTCCGGCCTCTTTCCGACATTAGGCGGCCTTGCTGTTTGGATGCTCCTGGAAGCATTCTTCATGGGTGCGTATCTTCATGGAATAATAGGTATAGCGAGCATAATTATGGGTTCTATAATAGCACTGGCTGAAGGATTTGCTTCAGCTGCCATGATGAAAGTACTATCATTCAGCAGGTCTCTTGGATCAGCCAGAACAGATGGAAAGGGCTTGATGCAGAAGAGTATTTTTCTTACCGGGGTAACAATGGTTTTGCTTTTCGGCATAGCAACCATTCTGATCATTCCGGAATTCATCGGGGGTCTACCTTCCGTTCTTGTTCTGAATGGTTTCACAGTTGAATCATCTCTGACCGGATCAGATTTTGGCCTTGTCTCACCCCTATACATACTGGGTCTTCTATCACTTTTCTCAATAATGACATACATTGTGTTTGGCAAACCAAGAGAAAGAACGGTTCCAAGATGGAATGGAGGGGTTGATTTCAATCAGCATTATACATCATTTACATATTCAAACAACACACGGATTATGCTTCGCGGCATCCTCAGAACGAAGATAGGGGATCCGGATAAACCGGTTTCGGTTGTGGACATTTTCTGGATTTCCATGCAGAGGTTTGCTATTGGATACAGAAAATTTGCCAGATATTTCGCATATAAAGTGATGAACAGTTCGATTGCCTGGTACATGATTTACATGATTCTGGCCTTCATTGGAGTTATTATAATTGTCTCCTTGGCCTAAAGAATGCAAGATAAGAGGATCAGTTTGATGCCACCCAATCCCTGTTCCTAGCAAGGTAAAATGCAACTGCGAATGGGACAAAGAGCCAAAATACCCCTACTAACAGTATCTCTATAAAAGAAACGCCCAGACTTGAAAAATTTATACCGACGACATTCCCTTCTAGGTAAGAAGTAATCAGGTTTGCGTATCCAGTTGGCGAAAATGAATTGATGACAAGATAAGCATGTGCGTAGGGTACGGTGCCTGGAACAAGACCAAAGGCGACTGGGAGAATAAGGGAGGAAAGTACAGTCCAGAAAATAACCAATATTATGAAGAACACTATGGAAACCCCCAGAACCAGTCCTGTGGATTTTGTCAGTTGCGATATTAGGTAAACAAGACCAATAAATGCCACTGCAATGACGAAATATTCCCAAATTACGTCAAGTACCAGATTAACAGGTAAAAATATACCTGTATATTCTGAACTAAGTATATCTATCACTATAATTCCTGCAGCCAGAGCAATCAGCGAAACAACAACATTAGATACAAATCTTGAGGTTATCAGCCTGCCTCTGGTCACGGGTCTGGAAAGGATAGATTCCATCGTTCCGTTAGTTTTATCCTTGGCATAGTAAAGGAAAGCTGAGAATATTGCCAGTAAAGGAATAAGGAAGGCAAAAAGTTCGGATATTATGAATATAAAACCGCTTGTGGCCGCGGATAAACTTGTAACAGAATAGAGCTGTAATACGGTTGCCCTATACACCGTATCATTGTGATTTAACAAGTATACGAGAAAATATCCTGAACCGTTGTTTAAGCCTGTATTTGCAGGAACAACGATATATGTAAAATCAGAATAGGTTCCAAGATCAATTAATCCCTTAGTGGATATATTCTGGCCGGGAATTGGCACGTTTACTGATATGGTTGAATTAGTCATGGAGAGTGGTTTTGCATAAATCGTCAAAGAAGGTGCTTTCGATCCATTCGCTCCAAGGTAAAAAATCGATATGGATCTGTTGGTGCTGCTCGTCTTATCTGGAACACTTGATATTTGATATCGACTGTAAGAAATAAAAATATTTTGCTTTGAGTTGGTATTATTGTAGTAATAAATTGTTGTATACTGAGGGAAACCAAAATTCACTACAGGACTTGAATAATTATAGGTGAATTGATTTTCACCATATTCAGAAAGGAGTGTTTCGTTTATAATAACAGGAAACGTGGCATTGAAATATCCATTCGAGTTAGAGGTACCATTGTAATAAGAACCATTATATCCAACACTTACAGGTAAGCCAGAGACGGTATTTCCGTACTCGGTTGTTGCGATCGTTACAACATGAATCGAATTGTTTTCAAAGTAACCTGATGAAATAATTGACTCATTGGGGCCTGAATTTGTATTGGAAATAGATGCGTAAAGTAGCCCAGCAAATAAAGATAACAATATTATGACCACTATCATTATTATGCTAAACTTTCCAGTGATTGTTTTACGAAAATCGAACGCAAAGGTGTTTCGAAGTGAACCTACTTTTTTCTTATTCACTGGAATCACGCACCAAAGAAAGGAAGTACTCTTCTAAACCTTCACCAGATAGATCATATTTTGTTACAATGTATCCAGCTTTCGCCAGTTCCCCGTTTAATAATTTAGCCTTATCACCTGACACTTTCAGGTCAGTTATCTGTATCTCAGAACCAGATTGCTGAACTGTCCCATATTGCTCCAGTATTTCATTAATGTTAGAATCCGGATTAGAAACCATTAACCTGATAGTACTTGCTCCAAGATTCGGGATATCAGATCTATCGAGAATCTTGACTATGTTTCCATTTTTTATAATGATAACGCGATCGGCAATGTTTTGGAGTTCTGAGAGAATATGGGAAGAAAGAAAAACAGCTTTTCCCTGTCTTTTCTGTTCGAGCATTAGATTCCTGATATTTCTAACCCCCTCTGGGTCAAGACCATTTAGTGTTTCGTCGAATAAAATGTTCTTGGGATCGGAAAGTAGAGCAGAAACTATTGCAAATCGCTTCTTCATGCCCTGAGAATATGTTCTCAGCTTCCTATTTCTATATTCCCACATCCCGAAATTCTTTAGCAAAGTCTCAATTCGCTTATCAGCCTCTTCTCTCTGCATTCCATAGAAACCTGAATAGTACCGTAAGAGAGGGATTGCTTTTTGAGTAATGTCAAAATTTGGTAGTTCCGGAACAATTGCTAGATTGCTTGAAGCTGCTATTTTTTCCTTAACAATGTCATTTCCATCTATCTTGACGGTTCCAGAAGTTGGAACGATAATACCAGATATGATCCTCAATGCTGTGGTCTTGCCCGCACCATTCAAGCCGGCAAAACCAACTATCTCACCATCATCAATTTGAAAGCTAACGTTATTTAAAGCTGGAGATAGATTTTTGCCATACCTTTTTGTAAGATTCTCTACTGTGATCATTTAACTTAAACCGGTTTCAGGGTTAATAAAGATATCAAATATAAGTGTTTTTCAGAACGATAAGTAATTCCTAATATCTTCCGCAAGTTCAGGGTATTCGTAATCGTGCCATTTTGTGCCAAATACATCTGATAGTCTCTGGTACCAGAGCTTTATGGATCTGCCTCCTGTTCTGTCTGCAATCATGATCGACAGGAGATCTTTGATATTGATTTGTGAATCATTGCCTTCCGCTTCCTGCCTGATCTTTCTGGTCACGGCAATTTTGCAAACTCTCTCTATGTCAGCCCCGCTGTAGTTTTTAGATTCTTTTGCCAGCATTGAAAGTTCTTCCTCCTTTTGGCTTATCCCAAATCTATCTAGATAATACCTGAACATGGCTTTCCGGTCAGTTTCATCTGGCGGCCTCATGTAAACCTCAGTCTGAAACCTACCACTTCTTTTCAGGGCAGGATCAATGTCAAACGGTCTGTTAGATGCACCAATCACGAAAACAAGTTCATTGTCGTTTTCCAAGCCGTCAAGTTCTATCAGCAACTGATTTACTGTCTTTCTGTTTCCACTTTCGTTAATGTCTGCTCTATCGACTCCAATAGCATCAAGTTCATCTATGAATACTATGCTTGGGGCCTCTTTTCTTGCCTCATCAAAAAAAGTATGAACATTCTTCTCGCTATTCCCAGTATACATATCAAGCACCTGATTTAATCTCAGAGGAAACAACTTAATTCCATGTTCACCCGCAACCGACTTTATCAGTCTGGTCTTTCCAACTCCCGGAGGCCCATAAAGAAGTATTCCGGACTTGGTTGAAACATTGTGCTTTTTAAATAATTCAGGTTTCTTCAGTGGCAATATGATTTCATCTGTCAAGATACCGCGTATATTTTGATACCCAACAAAATCCGTCATTTTCAAATCTGACGAAATAGAATTAATCTTCTTGATTTGACCCTCAATTATTGTGTCCCCTTCCTTTATCTTAAGGTCTGTATTTTCCTCCGTTTCAGTTTTATTTTTATTATAATTATACTTCGATCCAAAAATTTCTTCAAGAGCTGTCTGTGCCTCCGTATATAATGCACTTGTTGGTTTAACACTGAAAACTGCATCTTTCGCCTCGCTCCAGTATTTTGAGGCAAGACCATCGCATATCCTTGCGAAAACTATCTTTACATCATCTTTCTCAAATTCTTTGCTATTTATCTTTTTAATTAGTTTAAATGCCACATCAAACTCCTTCAATGTAAGATAAGTCAAAGAAAGATTGTAAATTGCATTGCTGTAATTTGGCGAAATACGCAAAGCCTGTTTGTATGCAGCAATTGCCTCTCTCATGTTTCCTTCTTCGAAAAGCTGGTTGCCTCTCCTCCATTTTTCTTTTGCTTTATCTATCGCATCATCAGGCATAAATTCTCAAATATTAACCGAATAATAACTCTTTTTGTTACCTTTATTTTTGGAGGATCCAGTTATTATTCGATCAACAGGAAACAATATTTATCATCAAATGTGATAACGATACATGATAGGAGCAATTCTCTCAGGCGGATATGGGCGGAGATTGAAGCCAATAACAAATGAGATTCCCAAACCTATGATTTCCATCAAGGAAGGATTCACTATTCTTGACAGGCAGATCCATGATTTCAATGTAATAGGTATAGATGAGATATACCTCCTTTCAGGGCATCTTGGGGAAAAGATAGAGGAATATCTCAACAGTAAATATCCTGAGCTCAAGCTGCATTATTTCAAGGAGGAGAAACCTTTAGGCACACTATATTCTGTCAAGAATCTTCTCGAGCACAGAAGAGATGAGGACATCCTTTTGCGCAATGGTGATACAGTAACTGATGTGAACTTCAAGGCGATGCTTAAATTCGCCCGAGAATCTCAATACGGGATGGTAATGTTTGCGACCAGGATGAAAAGTCCATATGGAATAATAGAAACATTTGGGGATACTGTTGT
>JAJZLW010000036.1:0-3761 GCA_021850505.1 Thermoplasmata archaeon | reverse complement strand
CAGGTCGAAACTGATTTGATAGGCCATGATTATTTTCAGGAGGTCGACCTGAACAAACTATTCGACGACGTTTCAATCTTTAACAAGCAGATAGTGAACCCTGAAAGCACGCAATATATTGTATCGATGGCCTGTCATTCTGCAAAGATAAAGGGTGGAGTTGCCCACATAACCCTCCCCGTGGATGTACTAAGAATGCCTGCGGAGTCGAATGATGTGAAAACGATAGGAAAATATCCTGAAATATCTTACAATTTTGACCCTTCTGAATCAACTGGAGCAATAAATGCTAGTAAAAATCCACTTATTCTTGCTGGCAGAGGTACGATTGGCCATGGTTCAGATGTGATATCCCTGGCTGAAAGGATAGGCGCACCTGTTATCTACGCAGTTAATGCAAAGGGCATTTACAGCGACTTTGATCCAAAGGTCCTGGGAGGTCTTGGCCTTCTTGGCTCCAAGGCATCGATAAATGCAATGAAGAGCGCAGATCTTTTGATCCTGCTCGGAACCTCCTTTCCATATACAGCATTTATACCTAAAGATATTAAGATTATACAGGTTGACACAAACCCAGAGAATCTTAGTAAACGATATAACACATCCATCCAGTGTCTCTGCAGAGTTTCAGATTTCCTGAAATCTGTCAAGCCAGAAGAAAAGAAGACTAAATTTTACCAAACCTTCGTTAAGGACAAGGATTCCTGGGTCTCAGAACTGGAGAAAGCTGAAAATGATAAGCGAGAGCCAATGCGTCCCGAAGTTGTCGCCGCCAGGCTTTCAAAGAAAGTCGCGAAAAATTCAATCGTGGTTGTTGATACCGGAAATGTAACTGTCTGGGGGGTACGTAATTTCAGGACAGATACAGGAAAGCTTTTCCTGTTTTCTCCATGGCTCGGCACAATGGGAGCGGGCATACCCGCAGCGGTTGGTGCTTCATTTGCATCTGACAGGCCCGTTGTGGCAATGGTCGGAGACGGAAGTTTTGCCATGACAATGTCAGAGCTCATAACTGCAAGGAAATACAAAAGAAATGTCAAGATTGTAGTTTTCAACAATTCTATACTTGGTATGATAAAATTTGAGCAGGAGGTCATGGGATATCCAGAATGGGGCGTGGATCTGTTGAATCCAGACTTTTCGAAACTGGCACAGGCGATCGGCATATACGGCCGTAGGGTGGAAAAAATTGCGGATCTCGACGCCGCTATTGATGAATTCCTTTCTGTCCAGTCACCAGGAGTACTTGAGGTAATAGTTGATCCAGATGAAAAACCGATGCCCCCGAAACTATCATTCGATCAGGTCAAGGGTTATGTTACATCCGTACTGAGGGAAACTTTATCTGATGAATAATCCAGATTCATATATACTGCCATAATTTATCATCCCACAGGTCATATTCCTCTTTCAATTCCTTTATCGGTCTGGTTTCAAAATTAGGAGTACTCTTAACCTTTGAATATTGTTGCATCAGGTCCTGATATGTGCTCTTCGAAAGGGTGTCAAAGGCTTCTCTTATCTCCTTTTCATTGTGCCTGTGGATCTTTCCTACCCTGTTTCCAGTATACAGCACCTTGAAAAACTTCTCGTTGCCCAGTGTAACGTGAAAGATCCTCCAGTCAGAAACCAGTGATCCCTTGTACCTGTTTCCGATCATATTTGCCAGTGCCTCAACTATCTCTATGCTTTCCAAGCCGCTCTGGAGCTGGAAAGAAATCTCAAGACCCTTCTCCATAAAAATCCATGTAAACATGGCTTAAATCCTTTATTCAATAAATCTATGCAGGTTTTTATATTTCATTCTAATATCGCCTAAAAATAAGGAGTGTTAAATGTGGGAGATCCTATATTAGCTTTTATTGACCTCTTCGTGGATTCTCCATATGTAGATGACGTTGTCAACTCCCTGAAAGAATATAAAAACGTTACAGAGATCTATGAGGTTACCGGTGAGTTCGACATTGTTATTCTTGTGAATGCTAGTGACATTGAGGAGCTCCGGGACCTGCTCAAAAATAAAATAATGAAAATCAAGGGAATAAAGAGTACGGTCAGTTCCATTGTTTTGAAATCCCATAGGGCCCCCGTCTCTCCAAAGATGCAATAGATTACTGCTGGAGGCGACATTCTGCCCGATTATTATTTAAGATTATCTATATTCCTTCTAATTGCAGAAATGCTTCTACTCATTCCCAAATGTATTAAGACCTGCAACCCCGGATTCGGGGGTGTTTTATGTTAACCCTGGAAGCTACGTTTGTAATCGTTGTTATCTGGTCTTCGGTACTTGTAACAGCATGGTTTTTGGCAAAGTACATGTTCTCCGTTTATTCAGTAAAGAGGACACGCCTTGACAAATTTTTTGAACCCTTTGAAAAGATAATCTACAGGATTTCTGGCATCGATCCGTACGAGGAGATGGGGTGGAAATCATATTTCAAAGCACTGATAATGCTAAATGGTGTTGAGGCGGCAATTTCCTTTATAATACTTATTTTCCAGGGCTCACTTCCACTGAATCCGATGCACTTTCCAGGAATACCATGGACACTTTCTTTCAACACTGTTTTATCATTTTCATCAAACACGGATCTTCAGCATTACGCCGGTGGAAGTTCCATGAGCTATCTCTCACAGATGGCAGCTCTTGGGTTTCTGGAGTTCACTTCAGCTGCTACAGGAATAAGCGTTGGAGTCGCGGTTTTCAGGGGATTCGCCGGAAAAACAAAAGGCCTGGGTAATTTCTATGTTGATTACGTCAGGTCCATAACAAGGGTTCTTCTCCCTCTCACGTTCGTGGCATCAATAGTTCTCATATTTTTTGGGGTACCGCAGTCATTGAGCGGCTATCATGTTTTCAGTACATTAGAAGTGGCTGGGACTGAGATCGTAAAGACAGGTCCGATAGCATCACTGGCTTCAATAATGCAGATCGGCACAAATGGCGGGGGATATTTTGGCGCAAATGCTGCCAATCCACTCACAAACCCAAACCAGATCACAAATTTCTTTGAATTAGCCCTGATGATGCTGATACCGACAAGTTTTCCATTTCTCTTTGGCCGGTATGTTGGAAACATGCGTGAGGGCAGAACGCTGATAGTTGCAGCCTACAGTCTTTACTTCATTGACATGATTATAGCATTTGTACCCATCTCATCTATCGGAGCAGGTATGGAGGTGCGGTTTGGATCAACAACCTCTATCTTCTGGACTGTCACAACGACAGCATTTTCAACAGGTTCAGTAAATGCCAGCCTGGCAGCTTTCAATCCGTTGATCATTCTGGCAGCTTTCTTCGGTATGATAATACAGTCAATTCCTGGTGCAGTGGGCGTTGGCTCAATGTATCTTTTGATGTATATAATAATGACGGTTTTCATCGTGGGCCTCATGGCTGGCAGAACCCCTGAATACCTTGGCGGCAAAATAAATGCCAGGGATGTGAAGCTTGCTGTGGTCGCCTTTCTGAGTCACCCAATCATTATACTTGTTCCAACAGTGATTACATTTGTTAGCGGTGCTCAAAGGGCAGTTGGTCTTGGAACCAATCCTTTGAGCTTCACTGAAGTGTTTTATGAATTTACTTCTGCAGCAGCAAATAATGGATCTGACTTCCTTGGTTCGGCTGCTAACAATGCTTTTTTCAACATAAGCACAGGGATAGTCATGTGGCTTGGCAGGTTCATACCGATGATAATAATGCTTGCAATAGCAGGCAGCATGGTCCAGAGAAAGAGGTCTGCATCTCAGGCCCT
>JAJZLW010000006.1 GCA_021850505.1 Thermoplasmata archaeon | reverse complement strand
GGATATACAATTCCAGGACTCACCCCATGATGATAGAGCCTGCCAATCTCCTGGATGATCGCATATCCATGCATTGGCTTCTCTTCCAGCGCAAGAAGCACGAGGAACCTGAATTCCCCTCTTCTGACGCCGAATCCATGTCCATGACCACCCGGGCCAAATCCTGATCCGTGCCTTCCGAATCTTCCCCCATACATCTTTGTACACCTACTTACTATATCGACAGATATATTTATAAACTTATCTGTAATGACTATAACGAGGTGATAAAATGTACGGACACGGATATGGACACAGATTCGGTGGCAGAGGGGATGAATGCTATGGCAGGCACCACTCAGAACAAGTCGGACCATGCTGGCATCACTACCATGAAATTTCTCCCGAAGACAGGAAGGAATATCTTGCAGACCAGAAGAAGTACCTTGAAGCCGAGTTAAAGGAAGTCCAGGACGAGCTTGAACGCTTGGAAAAAGACTAAAAACGGCTGGAGTCCAGCAAGGGGAAGTCGGCAGTTTAAGCGGATCGACTTCCCATTTTAACTAATTTCTCATTTCTTAGGTGGTTTGGGAGCCCGAGGGCTCAGTTTAAAGCAGAGCAAGTTTCAAGGATGAGAAGCAGTGAGGGTTTTTTTCATTAAGTACTTTCATTGACGGAACCAGATCAAATATTAGCGAGGTATATATTGGCTCTAGGTTGCATAAAACCTGTCGAACCTTTGCAGATTGATTTACGAGGACAGGAAGAAGAATTCACTGCCAACAATGAGAAAGGAGTGAAGAAGCAATGAGAGCGATATATAAAGGGGTCAATTCCAAACCGGCGATTTTGCACAAATCTTGACCGGCGTTTACAATTGTTGTAGTAGATGTATCACTTGAGTCAAATTGGACATGGTAAAAAAGCAGATCCGTCCCAGCCTTGGTATAGAGACTTGAGTAAAGCCTACTTCCTAAATTTATCAGAATTTTCCAAAAAGGATCTAATACCAGCCTCAAACATCTCGGAAGCTTCCGTTTCACTCAAGCCCTGCATCATGCTCATCAATATACCATTGTGCAGGGCGATCATGGTGAGTGAGAGCCTTCTGGAGTTTGCCTCCCCTGAAATCAAGCCCTTGCCCTTGAGTTCCTCGATTCTGCTGGAAATTATCTTCACGTAATTTTCATAGCTCTCCATTAATATTTTTCTCACCTTTTGATTTTTGTTGATTTCTCCCAGTGCAAAAATCCAGTGAAATCTTAAGTGATCAGGCAGATCCAACTCTGACCTGAAGAAACTTTTCGCGCTCTCAAGAATATCTGCAGATGCTAGTTTCCCAAGACTGTCTTCCAGCAGTTTCAAATTCTTCTTGCATACCTCATACAGCAGTTCCTCCTTGTTTTTGAAATACAGGTAAAGCGTGCCCTTGGTTACCCCTATTTCTCTGGCGATATCTTCCATGCTGGCTTCCTGGTATCCAAGTTCAAAAAAAAGCCGGGAAGCTGATTCCATGATGGTGTCCATTGCCTGCTTCCTGTATCCTTGAACCACCTTGGGCATAATTGTAATTTCAATGGAATATTAAAGAATTCATACGAGATAGATTTAATACTGACTAATTATTCAGTTATCTGACTATCATGTCGCAGACAGAGCAAGTCGATCTAGACGGAATACACCTTGTCTTCGGGGCCACGGGGGCCTATGGATACGCTGTGACCAGAAAGCTCCTTGAAAAGGGATATAAAGTCAGGGCAGTCGCAAGAGACGAAAGAAAAGCCGCAAACCTCTTTCCTGAAAAGGTGGAGATAGCATTGGCAGATGTGCTTAATGAGGAGGAGACCTCCAAGGCTTGTAAGGACGCGTCAGTCATATACTTAGGACACAATTTTCCATACAACAGGTGGAAAGACTATCACCTGAGGTCAGTCCTCAACGTTCTAAAGGGTTGTGAAAGATCGAGGCCATTAGTTGTCTTTCCGGGAAACGTTTATGGTTATGGCAGGTTCCAACACCTGCCTGTTGATGAATCTCATCCCCTAAGTGCGATATCTGAGAAAGGCATTTTGAGGAACCAGATAGAGGCAATCCTGTGGGATTATCATCTCAAGGGAAAGTTAAGCGTGATTATCCCAAGGTTTGCTGATTTCTATGGTCCAAATGTGGTAAATGACCTATTTGGCGCCATGTTTCGCAATGCCATCAATGGTAAGCCGGTGATGTGGCCTGTCAACGCTGATGTGAAACACAATTTCACCTTTATTGATGATGCAGCTGAGGCAACTATACTGATGGTACAGGATCCCAGCGCATACGGTAATGTATTTCATGTCTCAGGCCAGACCATAACCGCCAGAAAATTCATAGAAGAAATATTTCGTGTGGCTGGAAACAGGGCAGTAATAAATGTGCTTTCTAGAAGGTCTATCAAGGTAATGGGAATTTTCAATTCAAATGCACGCGAGTTCATTGAGCTTCTGTATGAATATGAAGATCCCTATGTTCTCGATGATTCAAAATTCCTGAAGGCCTTTCCGGCCTTCTCTTATACCGATTACAGCGTTGGGGTTAGAAGAACCGTTGACTGGTTCAGAAAAAACTGATGACTTCATAATGAGTGCCGTTAGAGATCTGGGAATGCCGTTTATTCGTTGACAAATTTAATGCGAAAGTACGGACTCATAATCGTTTGTAACTCTTGGCCGGTAAGTTTATCTGATTGTAACCAGGGGCAAGTAGTTCTGCGCCACACTCTGTAACTAGGCGATCATTTTGCCCACTTAAGCAATTGGAGAGTCCTCAATAACGGGTAATTCTCTGGAATGGCTTCGTGCAAGAAGTCATCCGGGATCTGACTATATATTTCGTTCATAAATTCTTTCAGGGACTTATGTACTATGCCATGTGGCATCAGTGTCCCTTTCGAAACTCCGGACTGCCCAACTATGAATACCTTGGAGACATCATTTATATCTACACCGAGCAAATGGCAGTAATCTAGTCCTGGAGGAAATTTCTTTTTTGCTTTGCCGCTAATTTCGCTATCGCTGTATGCTGCTTCTGAACACTCTATGTGCCAGAGCTTCTTAGTATTGGCCTCATATGCAAGTATATCAGCTTCACCTTGGTATCCGCCACTTGGAAGCTTGTTAAATCTTACATTTGCCCTTACGAAAAAACCTTGGTATTCATAATACTCTTTCACGAGCTCTTCCAGATGATTCATACTCTCAAATGTTGCTATAATATCCATATTCATAAATTTAGTACCATCCCGCATTCAGCGAAAAACGAGGCTCTTGGAAAGCTGATTGCCCTGCACCTTCACAGAACTGGAACACCATGATGATAATATTATAGAGAAGAACAGATACATAAAGATCATGCGAAAAATGGTTTTCCGGATCTGGTAGTCTCTTCGTGAAGTCCAAATATTCGGCTGATGAGAAGCTCATAAATTTTTTCAATGCAGAGAATAACCGGGACTGGAAACTATATGAATCGTTCCTCTCACGAGATATAGAGTTGATTTCATACGACCCCCCAAGCGAAAAGCCGTGGTTGGAGGGGAGGCGTATGTCAAGACTATGATCAGAGCTTATCAGAACATATCAGCAAGATTCAAGGTTTTGAACATGGTCTCGGATATAGAAAGATGGATCGTAATTGCAGAGCTTGAACTACTTTCAAGAAGATCAGTGGATGTATTTGAATTTGAAAATGGTCTGATCAGGAGAGAGAGGAGGTATTATAATGATGCTTTCTGGTTAGAATCCAAAGATAAAGAATAAAAGAAAATCAAGAAGGCTACCGCAAATTCAATATAAACACATTTTCCAATACAGACCTGCCCGTATTTAAGTATAGTTTCGAGG
>JAJZLW010000030.1 GCA_021850505.1 Thermoplasmata archaeon | reverse complement strand
CCTATTTCAGTTCTAAGATGAGCATAAAATGTATCCTCGTCTTTCTCAAATTCAATGTTGCAAATGAGCTCTTCCATGTTATCAGGACGGCAATTTTAACTCAATAATAATCCTTTTGATTTCCATTTACGACAGATTGGTGAAACAGGAATCAAACATCTATAAAGACCCTTCCTGTGTGGTTCTTGCTCCTGATGAAGGAGTATGCCTTCTCTATCTCCGAAAGCCCGAAATGTGCTGTTCCGATATGTTTTATCTTCCCTCTTTCCGCAAGATGGAGAGTGGATATCATATCATATCTTGTTGAGCTGATGCTCCCCTCTATCCTGTTGCCTTTGAGTATCATCGCTCCGATTGGCAACTCAGCATTTTTTGGTTCAATGTTTCCAACAACAATCATCCTTCCCCCGAATGCAAGAGATCGGAATGATTTTAGAAAAGTGGGCATACCCACTGCTTCAAGAACGATATCGACTCCATCACCACTTATATTCTTGACATCCCTGTCAAAGTTTTCCCCGGTAAGCACATAATCGGCTCCGAAGGAGTATATTGCCTCCTTTTTGTCTGCAGAACTGGTATACGCAAATACCTCGCAGCCGAGTGCATGGGCAATCTGAATGGCATTGGAACCTACACCACCACTTGCTCCCGTTATGAGTATCCTGGTACCTGTCCTGCAGCCACCAACAACGCTTATCGCATGGTAAACCATGGCAGTGACACATGCCGTAATGGTGGCCATTTCTTCTGGAACGCTGGCAGGAACCGGAACTGCTATCCTTTCCGGTACTTTGACATATTTTGCATAGGATCCCTGAAGATTTTCACCCATCGTCCTTTTATTAGGGCACAGATTTTCCCTTCCGGTTAAACAGAATTTACAGATGCCACATGGAATATATATAAGGGTCGCGACGCGATCCCCAACCTTGAAGTTTCTGACATTCGGCCCGGTGGCTATTATCTTACCGGAGATTTCATGTCCAGGTACGATAGGAAATTTAGCCCTGGGGAAAAAACCTGTGTACGTAAGAATATCTCTGTAGCAGACTCCTGTCTGCTTCTGCTCGATGACAATCTCGTCGCCTGCCGGAACAGGGTCCGGGAGATCCTCAACAATTATCCCTTTGTTTATGCCCTGCATTACCGCCGCTTTCATTTCACTTAACCTCCTGCTCATCCTTCTTTATTACATTATTGATCCATGCAACTGCCCTTTCTCTTGCTTTGGCCGCCTTTTCCTCGATCAATGCACTACCGGAACTTAAATACTGGATCAGGAGAGATTCATACCTGCCGCCGCAGTCGCATTTTGGAATTCTAGAAACATCAGGCATTACAAGTACGTTATGGCATTTGTTGCATCGAAGAACATCCTTACGCGACGAGAATTTACCTTTCTTTGTGATTGGTTTTCCTGCAATCTCCACAATGTCCATTGAAAAATCTACTGTCTTTCCGGAAGCGATCGAAGTCCCGACACCGAAAGAATCTGCGCCTGCATTTCTTAGAACGATGATATCCTGAGGAGTCAGACCTCCAGACACCATTATCCTGACATCCTTGAAGCCCCGAAGGTCGAGTTCCCACCTTACTTCCCTTATAATGTTTGCAAAATTTCCTCTTCTTGAAGAAGGTGTGTCCAGCCGCACATATTTCAGGTTAGGGAGAAGTCCAGCAGCCTTCAAGGCACCAAACTTCTCATCATCATATGTATCAATCAGGACGGTGGCACTTTTTGTCTGGGAGGCAACTGATTTCCACGCTTTTTCATCCCCCAGCAGCAATGAAAGTGCATGAGGCATTGTTCCAACCGGTTCAATACCAAGAATCCTGGCTCCGAGGGAACCGGAAACACCGTCTGCACCCCCGATGAACGCAGCCCTGTCTATCATGGGTGCTATGGATGGATGCATCCTCCGGATCCCGAAGGAAAAGAATGGCTTATCATCGCATGCTATCCTCACAAGTGAAGCCGCTGTACTTATTCCGGAAGACTGGCATATGAACCCGAGGATGGATGTTTCATACAGGCCTATGTCCCTGTACTTTCCCCTGACTGATATGAAAGGCACCGGGGTGCCGTGGATATCCCTGTATGGTATAATTGTTCCCTCTGGTAATGCAAAGAGATCAACGTTTTTTCCTTTCAATAGCGATATTATCTCATCAAGTCCACTGAATGTCACCCATGGATTTTCAAATGATGATACTGTTACCTCTGCAGTTATTGAATCATCGATGTTTTCAGATTCAAGAATTTTAAGCGCCCGCTTGAAATATATATCCGCATTATCTCCTTTTAAGATATCCTTCTCGCTAGACATGTTGAAAGTCATTCAGATTACTTCCTCCCTGAATCCTGACTCATCGATTATATTTGCTCCATAATAACGTTGCATAAATTTTATTGCACTTTCATGATCATTTGGGTCTATGCTTGTGCATAAATCAGATATTACTGTGATTCCGTAATAATGGAAAAATGCTCCTGCTGCCGTGTGCAGTACGCAAACATCAGTACTTATACCGGAGATGTAAAGATGCTGGATGGAACTCATCCTTAAATAAAGGTCCAGGTCTGTTCCGAGAAAGGCATCATAATGCCTTTTTGTTATCCTGTAGCCCTTCATGCCCTGAAGTTTCGGATATAGTCGGGATCCTTCCGTGCCGATAAGACAGTGCTCGCCCCATATGCTGAACTCTGGATCTCCTGGGACATGCGTGTCGAGGCTGAAAATAACGGGGATCTTGCCCTCCAGGTCCTTCAAAGTTTCGGCAGTTCTTTCTGCTACCTGAATTCCTTTCTCTGAACCGAATTTACCGGTAACAAAATCGTTGACAAGATCCACGATTAACCAGGCTGATTTCACTGCCTTTTTCTCCATTTCGTCATGCCACCTTTATCCTCAAGTTCTATACCTGCATCCTTCAGTTTTTCTCGCAGTTGATCCGCAAGGCTGAATTCCTTCTCCGCTCTGAGTTGGTGCCTGAACGAGATAATATTCTCCATTAACTTATCCAGCATCGCGAAATCCGATTGTGTATCAATAAATCCTAAAAATGAATTGACATCTTCAATGAAATCAAGTATTTTTGCAGTTGATTCATGGGAAACCGATTCCATGTTTTTATTCACCTCTTCGGAAAGCTCATTCAGGATTGCATATACAGACCTGAAGTCAAAGTCGTTTGATGCAGCTCTTATAACCCGTTCCCTGTATCCTTCCACGGACATATTTAAATCGCCAAAGTCACTTCTCGATTTAAGGTTTTGATAAAGCAAATTGAGTCTGTCGACATTTACCTTTGCCTCATGCATGGATAATTCGTCAAAAATAATTTCAGATCTGTAAGATGCGTTAAGCAGTAGATATCGAAGAGCAAGTCCCCCATATTTCTCACATGCCTCCCTTACCGTAATAATGTTACCGGCGGATTTGGACATCTTTTCATCCTTTATGTTCAGCATTCCAGTATGCAGCCAGTATCTCGAAAGATATTTTCTGTTGCTAAGGGATCGCATTATTGCAATCTCGCCTTCATGATGCGGGAAGATAAGGTCCGAGCCCCCACCGTGGATATCGTAGGAATCGCCGAAAAATGTCCGTGTTATAGCAGTATCCTCTACATTCCACCCCGGCCTTCCTTCGCCATACGGGGAGGGCCATTTCGGTTCGCCAGGTTTGGCAAGCTTCCATACAACAAAATCACCCGGGTTCCTCTTATTCTCATTCATCCTGTGCCTCACTGATGAACGGTTTTCTGCTGTTACCTGACGGGATAATTTTCCATAATCCGGGAAGGCGTCGATGCTGAAGTATATACCATCATCCATTCTGTATGCAAAATGCCT
>JAJZLW010000056.1 GCA_021850505.1 Thermoplasmata archaeon | reverse complement strand
TCTTGTCATTATGACGGGGACAGATTGCTGAGTCCATAACTTCCTAATTGTAAGCGCATACTGAAGACCATAATAGAATGGCCTAAATTTGAATCCAATTAATGACTCATTGCGGTTGTAAGAATAGGTTCCTTTTCCGATTCTCTGCAGTTTTCCATCTTGCACAAGATTGTGGAGCATTAATCTAATGTAAGCTTCACTTGCACCGAGCCTGAACAAGAACCTCCTCGCATCATTGATGTCGAAGATTAATTGCTTAGCAAAGAATTCAGCGAAAGCCGCCTCATATTTCATTCAACCACTTCCTAAGATACTCGATCATACTGTCAAAATTCAGATTACGTGGACCAGCATACAGAAGAGCTTGCAGTACATCTTCGTCAATAGGTCTCACTAAATTGTTTAGAAATGGCAAAATGCTTGATCTAACAACATAATCTGATCTATCAAGCCATTTCGTAAGAGTGAACAGATCATAGATGTCTCTTACATATCTTCTACCATGATATGCTTCAATCTTCCTTCTCATTAATTCCGTCGGGCTAAACACGTTTATAATTTTTGTAGTTCCGTCTATTCGTAAATAAGGGCGTATTTCATTTTCAGCTAAACCTGGCTTTGACTCCAGAAGAATATCAGTTTCTTTCCTCGCTATTCTAACCCTGGAAGGCAAATCAGGATCAGTCCAAATCAGTCTGAGGTCGTACTTTGCAAGTGATGCAATAAGTTCCTCAAAGGCAGATAACTCCATGTAAATGTCGATATCCTCTGAAAACCTCATGCCTCCAAAGCATCTCCAAATTGCCGTTCCGCCGTATAGAAGAGCTTCAGGCTGGATCCTGTCATATATGAGATCAATTATATAATCCTGAAGACTGGCAATTTTTAACCTCTGACCACTTAGAAACTGTTCTATTGGCTCCATTGAAGTAAGTGATTGTTATATAATATTATAACTTTCACTAATTATAGTACCGCATGGGAGGTCGGTTAGGTCCGGAAGCTTTTATGATGTTAATATATTTTCATATCTCCAGCTTCCCCATATTGTATACGAGGACGCCAAAACCGATGAATGCAAATGTAACCGAAAGCCAGCTTGCTATCTGATGCGGGCCTATTTCAGGCGAGATCGTCGGAAAATACTGGTAAAGTATGAATATTGGAACGGAAAGGATCAACAAAACTAGTGCGAAGAAGATCTCTACCATTTCTATCCTTCTTTTTTTCCAGAGATCCTTGAATTCTGTCAAAATACTCATGGATAACTCACTCCAATCAAAGCGAAGGCAAAAACATAAAGAAGCAATGGCAGCAGGATTGTTCTGATCCTCAAACCTGACCTGACCCCTTTTCCATTTTTCATCAACAGTGAAATTACGAAGAATATCACTGATGCCACCATGAAGACAAGTGAGACTATGAAAAGTGCAAGAAGGAAATCGTAATAATTACCAAAGACAGGTGATACCATTGAAGAGATTGGTTCATTATACATTCTAACGATAGGATAGATGACGAGTGTGTATAGGACCATTGGGATTGAACCAGCAATGTATATTATCATCGATATGTAAAATAGAGCCAGCCGCCTGTTTATTATCATCTGTAAATCCCCTCCGCTGCAAGTGAGATCAATACTACAAGAGATGTCAGGATCAGATCAATGAAGAGCAATATTGCCCACACCGTCTGGTAACTTGAGAATGCCACAGCGGAAATATACCAGAGCAATACCGCAATCACGACCTGTATACCTATGATCAGATAAGCTGTTTTGAGTTTATTCATTCTTCACCATATCCTGTTTTGCAAATCTCATTGCATATACTGAAGCAAATGCTACTAACGTGATGCCCCACCACATGTCCATTGTAAGCAGTCTGGTCTGAGTTAGACCGGGTTGTGCGTATCCCCATAATCCCATAATGAAGAGCGCGATGAGATAAAACACACCAAAGACTGTGATCATCGGCCTTTCAAGAGCCTCCGTTCCTTTGTATCTGTCAATGAAGGGTATGAACAAAAGGGAAATGAGGAAAAATGTGACAAGCGGCACACCTCCTGTTGTCAATCCATAACCTGCAAGATCCATTAATTTGTAAACTGGCATTATGTACCAGTCAGGAAACGGCGTCAGTCCATACTGGAGAGAGCCATATGCGAGTTGCAGTTTCTGAGGAAATGCAGCAGCGAATATGAGCACTATTGCTATGAATATCAGAGATGTGAATACTGTATACAAGAGGTTGACAGGAAACCACGGAAGATTCTTTTTTTTCTGTACTTCCTCGGGTTCGTCCTTTATTCCAAATGGACCGGATTTCTCAAAGAGATAGAAGTGCAGTACGGTAACAAGGATGATCAATCCTCCCACAATCGCAACATGTAATGAAAGCAGGTGAGCCATTGTCTGGGCAGTTGTTCCATTTCCCACTATGACTGCTACCAGAAAATTCGCAAGACTTGGTAAAAGTCTTCCGATAACGCTCTTTTCAACAAGTATCTCCATGACATGAAGCGCTGAAAGGCTGATGTATGTCTGTGTGAGGAGATAACCCAGTATGGCCTCGATATAAACAAGGACAAACAGTATGACACCAAGAATCCACTGGAGCCACCTCCATTTTCCTTTGTAAGCACCTGTGAAATATGATCTGAACATATGAACGTAGAGAAGCGCGACCATGGCATACCCCATATAAAGGTGGGAGGTAAGCAGAAGATGCCCAAAATATACGCTGGAAATTATACCTGCAGTCGAGTTATACGGATTTCCCTGCTGATAGTAATAGAAAAGCAGTATTCCTGAAAAACCCAGATATAGGAGGGCCGCCAGCAGAAAAGAACCTGTCCAGTAATCCAGACGGAGCTCCTTCTTCGTTATAGATCTAAGGGATATGTTGTAGGAACCCGGCGGTCCTTTTTCTTCGGTTATTATTTTTGTCAGGTCATATTCATTTTTTTCTGTCATGATATCAGTCTCAGTAATAGTTTCCAGGCCATGGTCCATTTGAACTGCTTACAACGATTGATTTGTATATATTTTCGGTCTGACTGTATATTGGAAGCTCCGTCCCTCCAGACATGTTTTCAGTTTCAACCTGCGATCCGTATATTTCGCCATTCGGAAGGAACTGGTGTGTCCTGATAACAGGGCTTTCACTATTCATGCCGACTGCGTATAGATAGTCCGTGGATACATCATGATGCAGGATAACCTGCGGGAGAGAATGATTTGCTGGACTCGGAGCAGGGCCATTATTGTATAAATTGTGCACGCCTTTAGTTGGATCGTACTGGCTCCCGTGACATTTGCAATATATCAGACCATATTTTGGCCAGTTTGCTGATGTGTACCCAATGAGTTGCGCCTCAAATGGAATATGCTTAGCTGGATCGTAGCTCAGCAACGGCGTGATACAGGCAAGATGCTGGCAGATACCACTGTAAGCCACTATGTTTGAATTCGGTCCCACACCTCCAGGAATTGACACTCCATTAAGAGCCATGAGTATGTTGGGTTCGTCCTGAAGAGGATAATTGAAAACCATCAGTGGATATTTGCTTGTGGAAAGCCCTGCTACCGGTATATCAGAGGCATGTATCGGGTTTCCGTTAGAGTCTGTCAGTATTGCAGTCGGATATGTGGAGGAAACCGGAAGGTTTCTTGTCTTTGGAATAAAGTATCTCCATCCTGAAAGTCCACCGACAAGAAGGGCAGCACTAGAAATTCCAACCGCTTTAAGAAATGTTCTCCTTTCATTGAAGGGTCTGTTCTTATCGTTTTCAGTGTCTGGCACGATAAATCCCTTAGCTGATCACCTCATTGTATTTCAATAATTATCATCATATCTTCAGA
>JAJZLW010000107.1 GCA_021850505.1 Thermoplasmata archaeon | reverse complement strand
CAATATAAAGAAGGAGATGGCATAGAACAGTGTTCCAACACCACGCCACATCATGGGGTTTCCAAACCTGGTCATGAGTCGAAGAAAGGGGAACTGCAGTATAACCACTAATGCGCCATTGAGGGCCCAGACATACCCAAGGTAAGCGTAAGGCAGGTTCTCAATGACAATTGTATAGACAGTGAAGGAAGACCCCCTCTGTCTCATGAATACGCCCAGGATTATGCCGATTATGATGAAGAAGATGAAGAACCTGTCCTGTCTGTAAGCCCTTCCAATATCCCCCTTCTTGAGGGCTTTATGATCTCCTGGCACGTAGGTCTCCCTGAAGAGACCATAGAGCATGAGTATCTCAACCACCGTTACTGCGGCAGAAACAAGGAAGATGTACTGCAGCCCGAAGTATGCAAGGTACGCACCAATGAGCGGGCCAATGGCTATGCCCAGATTGGCCATAATTCTCATCACTGTGTACCCGGAAAGCCGCTCGCTGACAGAGGTTACATCCGCGACCGCTGCCTGGACTGCCGGATACTGGATCGAATTTATCACGATGGTGCCGTACCACGACGCGACCAGCAGGATGAAATAGTTCGGTACCGCAATGGTGTAGAAAATCAGGAGATAGAAAAGTACTGCCGGGATCTGGGAATAGACAAGTATGGTTCTCCTTCCGACTCTGTCAGTGAGTATTCCTGAATAGTACTGCACAAAGGCCATCAGGAGTGTGGCGAATCCCAGAAAGAGACCGGTATCGATGAAATCAATATGGTATATGGATATGAATACGAGAGGAACAAATATGAATGATGATCCTCTTCCAAAGGCTCTTATGAACCTTGTCGCGCTCAGGATCCAGACCCTGCTGTCCAGACCATGTACTTTGTAGGCATACGGTGATTCTGTCGTTCTTTGTGGTATGTATAATTAATACTTAACTAAATCTTTCAGAGCTATACAACATGCCCTGCCTCCCAGCCGCTTTGGAAATCGCATCATAAATTCTCTGCAAAGTTTTCATGAGACTTACTCTGATAACGTGGAGTTATGATGAAACCTTCACTTATGAGTGTGTGACAATTGACGCTATACCGCTCTGGAAATGGCTGCTAAATCCGTGACCTGCCAAGTTTAGGTTTTCAATAGGTTAAGGATTCTGTGTTGTGCATTCTCCACACAACGACTATATTTTTTTAGTAACTGTATAGTTTGATCTGGACCTAACCAAAAACCTCTATAAAAGCCATTCTGTGAATATTGTTGTCACTTATGATGAATATCTCTCGGTGCACTTTTCTACGCCGTTGATCCAACATACATCATAAACTCAGAGAATTCAGGATATACCGGGAATCAAAATTATTACCGTTCCCGGCTGCATGATGAACTGCATGAATGACTCCGGGAAGAGAAATGTGACCTCCCTTTTCCCTTGTTCATTTTTACCAATTCCAGATTTCACTGCCTGACAAAATCCAGGTCAAGGAAGAATATCCCCATAGAGATCCGCATTCGACCATGGAGGTTTAAAAATATTTTATTATGTACTTATGCTTCCTTTTGGCGCAGGTAAGTATTCATAATTCTTACCTGCGCTAGCGGTAAGTTTAAGAACAGGATTCTGCTAACCAATCGTGGTTTCGCGGGAAGTACTTTTGGACGTGATAAAGGATCAGAATACGGCAATGTCGAAACTGGTGTCCTCCCGGGACATCATCAAAAGGGATCTTAGCTTCCAGGTTTCTTCTTTGGCGTTTGGTGCTGCGTATATTATAACCGGTCCAAGGCGATCCGGAAAATCTGTCTTTTCCTTTCAGGCAATACAGGGGTCTAAGTATGGCTACGTTAACTTTGATGATGAACGCCTTGATATTCAGTTCAATGAACTGAACAGGGTACTGGAAGCAATAGTCCAGATATCGGGCTCTCCGGAAATCATTGTTCTGGATGAGATTCAAAATGTTCCGGGGTGGGAGAAGTTTGTTTCCCGAATTGTGGTAGATAGGAAGGTTATGATCACAGGCAGCAATTCCAGACTGATGAGCAAGGAACTGTCCACGTTGATGACTGGCAGGCATATAGACCAGGAGCTGTTCCCTTTTAGTTTCATGGAATTCCTGGCTTTCAAGAGGATCACAATTCCTCGGACGGACGGTTTTACCGTTGAGGAGAAAATTCGCATTATGAGTAATCTCGAGGAATACCTGACTAATGGCGGGTTTCCCTTATCAATCAAGCTCGGCCAAAACTTCCTCGTGGATCTCTTTAAGGACATGGTTGAACGGGACGTCATACAAAGGTATAATATAAGAATGAAAAGTAAATTAAAGGATCTTGCAAGATACTTAATATCAAACTCATCCACGGAAATTTCATATAACAGGCTAAGAATCCAGCTTCGAATCTCTGGGAAAAGCACGATCCAGAACTGGATTATGTATCTCCAGAATTCTTACCTGATTTTTACGATAGAGCGTTTTTCCTTCAAACTGAAGGAATCCATAATGGCGCCTAAGAAAGTATATTGTGTCGATACGGGCCTTATAAATGCCTTCACGAACAATTACGAGAGGGGAAAAATAATAGAGAACGCTTTTTTTCTATTTTTGTTGCGAACCAAGGCCTATACAGACCGAGTCATGGAAATAAATTACTGGAAAGATCATACCGGAAGAGAGGTTGATTTTGTCCTGAGGCATGGACGTAGTGTCTTTGCCTTAATTAACGTGTCCTATGCAACACTAATAGACAATATCAGGGAAAGGGAAATCAATTCACTCATCAGGGCTTCCGTGGAACTTAACTGCCGAAACCTGATCATAATCACGTGGGATTATCTCGGGGAGATTAGCAATGATGACAAAACAATCAGATGCATTCCATTGTGGAGATGGCTTCTTAATCAGTCAGCTGCTCTGAGCTAAAGCATCGGGGCATGCATCTGGGGGATCAGGATGATCAAGAATAGCACTTGCCACAATAGGCTGCCGCAGCAAGCCCCTTCCGTCATGGAGGGGTAGTTGGCTCAGCCTAACTTTGTATAATACGAAAAATCCAGATGAATACGTCTATTTCTGTTACCGTTCCAATTTTGTGAAAGCCAGAATCCAATGTTACAAGCTTGGATATCCATTACCTAACATCGTTGCAGCAATCAAAACATCAAAGGCATTCACCTTTTGTCCTGTCTTGTCTAATTTCGACTGAATTTCTGAAGCCTTTTCAGAAGAAGAAACGTTAAACGGAATAACCTGGTAAAAGGCAAAAAGATTCGAGAAAAAAGCCCTTTCTTTAGTACCCATCTTCTGCTGTGCCCTGAAGATCTCAAGATGAGAGATGGTAGTCAACACAGGGTCATCGCTGTCAACAATTTCAGCTACTTTAGCAATTACTGGATCACCGCGGAACAGCGAAATTATGTAGGAGGTGTCAAGGGCAATCATTTAAAATCCCTATATTCTAACTCCCTTCTATTTTTCTTGACTTCCTTCTCGAGATCGTCCAGGAACTTACTCCCACGCAATGCCCCATTAAAGCTGCTTATCTTCACCCTGTTTTTATTAAGGATTCTTCTCAATACATCCGAAAAACTGTCTCCTTCAAGTTTAAGTGATGCAATCTCCCTGTAGATAACATCGGAGATGGTAATATTTTTCATGATATAACATGCATGTATGCATCTATAATTTTGTGATACCCTTATTGTGATCATTTAGCGCTAGAAATCTCTTTTTTTTTACATAATCCGGAGTATTTAATTCACCACGTCTCCTGCATGTTTTGTTCAAAACCTATATTGTTTTAGCAATTTGCGTCTGTACAATCGTAAAATGCAAAGTGAATATAGGGAACGCTTTCAAACAGGGAAGCAAATATACTATCAGACCTGAGTTATAAC
>JAJZLW010000161.1 GCA_021850505.1 Thermoplasmata archaeon | reverse complement strand
CCTTCAAATGGAGATTGTGGAAGAAGATAAACTAGACCAGTTGCAATAGATGCAGTAAGCAGCCCCGGTGCTATTCTGCCTCCGAAATCTGTTTTTTTTGCAACCTCCTCATTGAGAAATAGGGAGTTATATGCGCCGGTCATGGTGGAAAAAGTTACTATGTCCCCCTCACTAACGGTTCTGCCCTTTGTTGTAGCTTTCCAGTTGTCTGCAAACTCTTCAAAGTACATATTGGGTCAGAAAAGACAGCATCTTAAATTTTTGCAAGTTTGTTTCTGCTGTGCGATGCAGGTTAAAAAAACTTATAGTTACTTCGTATTCAAGATCGATAAGAATGGCATCAACAATTTATGGCAAATATGCTACGAAAAATCAAAAGGTAATGCGCCTGGCGACATATTCGGAAGGCAAGACTGGCTCAAAGAGAACTGCGTTCGTAATAGATGACTATATCTTGGATATAAATGAGGCGAGCAGGTTTTATAATGAATCATTCGGTGACCAGGAGTCGAGGAAGACTTATTATTCTGACTTCCACGCTCCAACAGAAATGATAAAACTGATTCAGGGCGGTCCACACACCATGGATCATCTTGACAAGATCTTCAAGCACTTTTCATCAATGGAACCAAGCGAGCTTGAAAAACTCAGGAAGAGTTCAAATTTTGTCTTATCTCTGGCTGATGTAAGGATACACGCACCCCTTAGGCCGAACAAGATCATACACACAGCAGGCAATTTCAGGGAGCATGCACAGGAAGGAGCCGAGGCGGGCTGGCCATTTCCTATTCCACACTGGATATCTTTTCTTAAAAATCCGGATGCAGTAATTGGTCATGATGGTTTCATTGAAAAACCTAGTTTTACAAAAACACTTGACCATGAGCTGGAAATGGGTATAATAGTTGGCAAAAAACTCAAGAACGTTTCAGAAGAGGAAGCGAAAAAGGGCATATTTGGATTCACTGTCTTCAATGATGTGACTGCAAGGGATCTTCAGAGAGAAGAGATGAAAAATGGCCTTCTCAACATAGCGAAGAACCTTGACACATTCGCTCCACTCGGTCCTGTAATTGTTCCATCAAGATACATTCAGGATCCGCACAAGTTGACTATGGAATTAAGGGTTAACGGTGACCCGAGGCAGCAGGGATCAACTGCCAAATTAAGCGTCAAGGTGGAGCAGATAGTTTCCAAATATTCATGGGTTACTCTTAATCCTGGCGATATGCTTTCCACTGGAACAATATCAGGGGTTGCCGCCTTCAGGAAACCGGATCCGACACCATTTTTCCTCAAAAATGGGGATGTGTTGGAGCATGAAATAGAAACAATAGGCATGTTGAAAGCATCCGTAAAGGATGCTGAATTTTAAGTAATCTGTTAATTCATTATTTTTAACAAATTATTTACATTATATTGGATTCCTTTCAAAAACTAAATTTCATCCGATTTACACAATTTGTCGTCGTTCAATTCAAACCCATCACTCCATTGAATAATTAGATGGGTTTAGTCTGTTTACTAAATAGATAATGTTATTATTGAAATATTGAAAAAAACCGCAATACTACGAAAAGATTAAAGATATGTTACGTTATCATTTCACCTGATATTTATGGTTTCAGGGAATGCAAAAACCGTCGTTGAGGTTGAACCCAGGAAAAATTATGCAGGTTATATTGGTGTTTCAGTTCCTAGAAATTTTGATGGGCCAGCTAAGACAAGCGGCAGGGCTGAATACATTAATGATTTAACAAGGAAAGGTATGTTATACGCTTGCATACTGAGAAGTCCTATTCCTCATGGGAGAATAAAACGTATCGATTACAGCGAACTGCTGAAGAAGGATTACATCAAGGCAGTAATAACTGCTGAAAATACATCATTTTCAAAAATAGGGCCGATCAGGGATAACCCCCCATTGAAATTTGAAAAGGTCAGGTCGCTCCAGGATGAAATCCTTGCAGTTGCTACGACTGATCCCGCAAGGGCAAAAGACGATCTTGAGCGGGATGTGGTTGTGGAATACGATGAACTCGAGCCCGTCTTCGATCCAGTTAGATCCATGGAAAAATCAGCACCTTTAATACATGATGAAACAGGCAGTAATATCGCAAAAATAAGCTTCAGCACAAATTCTGGAAACGTAGATGAAGCATTTAAAAAATCATATTATTTACGCGAGGATGAATTTGACATACCGAGAGTTGCGTTCGCTCCAATGGGAACTCTTGCCGCTCTGGCAGAGGTGGATGAGACCGGCACTCTCTTCCTTACATCGAATACACAGCAGCCTTTTCAGCTTAGACGGGAGCTTGCCGAGGCCCTGAACATAGATCCCGAAAGGGTAAGGATTGTACAGCCATACATTGGTGGCACCTTTGGGAGAGGGATGGCCCTACAGCCTTTTGAGGTCATAACAGCGGAGCTGGCACTCAGGACTGGAAAACCTGTAAAGGCGCAATTCACGAGAAGCGAAGACTTCAAATTCTCACCCACACGGCAACCGGTTAAAATCAAGATTAAAACTGGAACCAGCAGGGATGGCATCATCCTTGCAAGGGATGTCACTGCAATCGTCGATACCGGTTCATATGTATCTTATGGTGCATTTGACGCGAGGGTTATGGCAGCCACAGTGAATGGCCTCTACAGGGTAGAGAATGTAAGGTTCACCGCTTTCGTTACATATACAAATAATCCATATACGATAAACATGAGGGGTGCAGGCAACCCGCAGATGGACTTTGCCCTCGAGTCTCACCTGGATTCGGTTGCATCAGACCTCGGAATAGATCCTGTAGAATTCAGGAAAATGAACTCATATGAGGGCCACTATGTCACGCCCCAGAATATGATAGTAAATAATGCCAACCAGAAGAAGGCGCTTGAGATTGCAGCTGAATTGATTGGTTGGACGGGAAGGCATGCGATCATCGGAAGGGGACCTTACAGATACGGAATAGGCTTTTCAGGGCTGTTCCATGTCGGCGGAGGAGCAAGGGTTTATCACACAGACGGGAGCGGTGCATTCATAACAATCGATGACTTTGGAAACGTGACACTTTACACCGGTATAAGCGAGATAGGGCAGGGATCGATCCAATCACTCTCACAGATAGTTGCGTCTGAACTGGGTGTTGAACTGGAAAAAGTCTCGGTTGTTTACAAGGGGGATAGCTCAGTCAGGCCATGGGACACCGCAACACATGCAAGCAGGGGAACATTCTCCTGCGGAAGGGCAGCCCAGATTGCGAGCCGGAAATTGAAGAATGAAATACTGAAAGATGCATCAGAATTCTTTAAGGAGGATCTGAACAATCTGGAACTGACCGGAGGCAACATATTTTCAAAGGCTGATCCACAGAAGAAAATAGAACTTTCAAAATTCATCAGGAGGATGCATTTCCGGAATGACGGGAAAACATACGTCAGCGATTATTACTTTGACCCTGCAACAGAAATGGCGGATGAATCAAACAGAGGTAATATATCATCCTCCTATGTTACAGGTGCTACCGCAGCCCTCGTTGAGGTTGATGTGGAGACTGGGAAAGTGAAGCCATTGAAGATAGTGTGTGTTAACGACTGCGGCAAAATAATAAACCCGAGGGCCGCTAAGGGTCAGATCATTGGTGGAATTGCGCAGGCGGTGGGACATACACTGTACGAGGAACTCATCGTTCAGGATGGCAGGGTCGAAAACCCAGGATTCCTGGATTATGAAGTACCGGGTGTGTCAGAGATCCCGGAAATAATTGTTGAATTTATAGAATCTGAAAGTGAGGAGGGTCCATTCGGTGCGAAGGGAGTTGCGGAGATGGGAATAATCGGGACGCCAGCAGCTATAAATAACGCTGTTTTTGATGCAACAGGAATCAGATTGAAGCGAATTCCACTGCAACCCGAGGAACTTGTAAGGGAATTTGAGAAGG
>JAJZLW010000013.1 GCA_021850505.1 Thermoplasmata archaeon | reverse complement strand
AGTGCATCATAAATGGCCATGTCACCATGCGGATGGTACTTACCCATCGTTTCTCCGACTATTCTTGCAGATTTCTTGTACGGCTTGTCATGAGTGAAACCGAGTTCACCCATGGCATATATTATCTTCCTCTGGACCGGTTTCAGGCCATCGCGCGCATCAGGAATGGCCCTGCTAACAATCACGCTCATAGCGTATTCCAGGTATGAAACCCTTATCTCATCTTCAATGCTTTTTGAATGTATCATAAAATCACGCATCTATATTTTCAACGGTCTTTGCATTCTCCTCTATAAATTTCTTCCTGGGCTCAACCTTTTCACCCATAAGTATTGAAAGCAGGCGTTCTGCATATGCAGCATCCTCAATCGTGACCTGCAGAAGTTTTCTTGTTTCAGGGTTCATCGTTGTTTCCCAGAGCTGGGAAGGATTCATCTCTCCAAGACCCTTAAATCGCTGGACCACCGAATTTGCGCCCATTTTACGAATAACCTCATCAACCTCTTTTTCGGAATAGACATATTCGATCTTCGATCCCTTCTGGACTCTGTAAAGAGGTGGCTGCGCAATGTAGAGATTCCCATTCTGTATTATCTCCTTTGCGAACCTGTAGAAGAATGTCAGAAGCAGGGTCCTGATGTGCGCACCATCAACATCGGCATCCGTCATTATTATAATCTTTCCGTATCTTAGCTTGGAAAGATCCAGGCTGTCCTTGATGTTTGTGCCCATGACGGTTATAAGATTCCTTATCTCCTCGTTCGCCAGTGTTTTGATATCAGCCGCCTTTTCTACGTTGAGTATTTTTCCCCTCAATGGGAGTATTGCCTGATAGTCTCTTGTCCTCGCCTGCTTTGCGGAACCGCCTGCGGATTCGCCTTCCACAATGTAGAGTTCCGCCTTCGCCGGATCGGAAGAGGAGCAGTCCGCCAGCTTACCGGGCAAATTCCCGCTTTCAAGTGCGGATTTCCTCCTTACGAGCTCCTTTGCGTTCCTGGAAGCCTCCCTTGCAGCTGCGGCCATTATCACTCTTCGTACTATATTTTGCGCAATATTCGGGAAGCTTTCAAAATACGATTTGAGATATTTCTCAGTTGAGCTCTGAACTATCCCCCTTACCGTGCTGTTACCTAACTTTGATTTCGTCTGGCCCTCAAACTGTGGTGCGATTACCTTCACATGCAGTACAGCGACAAGTCCTTCCCGGACGTCATCGGAAACGATTGATTCAACACCCTTAACAAGATCATGGTTCTTTGCATAATCCTGCACGGCTCTGGAGAGTCCGGCCCTGAAACCTGTCACGTGGGTTCCACCCTCGACTGTGCTTATATTGTTTACATAGGACTGCATTATCTCGGATGTGCTGTTATTGTAAAGAAATGCGAATTCAACAACTGTATCCTCAGTTTCCTCAAGATTGTAGATTGGCTCCTTAAGGATAGACTGGTGCCCCTCGCCCAGATAATCGACAAACTGCGATAATCCGCCTTCAAAGTGCATGACCTCGCTTGCATTTATCCTCTCGTCCTTTATTGAGATGGCAACCTGCGGATTCAGGAATGCAAGTTCCTTAATTCGTTCATGGATTACCTGGTAAGAGAAATTAAGATCCTCAAAAATTTCAGGATCAGGATAGAATTTTATTATCAGCCCATGATCCTGCGCCAGTTTTGGCTGGATGGAATCTATTTCTGGTTCACCTGTATTTCCCCAATTTCCCTTTTCAACGAATTTAAGGCCACCGCTGGGGACGCCCTTCTCGAACTTCTCGTAATAGATACCTTCCGGTCTCTTCACAACTGCGATCAGGAGCCTGCTGAGTGCGTTTACGACATGAACGCCGACACCATGAAGGCCGCCAGTGATCTTGTAGACCTTCTTGTCAAACTTTGCACCGCTGTGCAGTTCAGTAAGAACGATTTCAAGAGCTGGCCTGTTATACTTTGGATGCTTGTCGACCGGTATACCCCTGCCATCATCCTCGATCTCAATGGACCCGTCTTTACTGATGAGAATGGATATATTCTTACAGAATCCGGCCACTGACTCATCAATGCTGTTATCGATGACCTCGTAAACAGTATGATGCAGCCCCCTGGTATCGGTCGAACCGATATACATGCCAGGGACTTTTCTTACCGCCTTCAATCCTTCAAGTATCTGTATCTGGGATGCATCGTAACTTTCCATCTTTATACCGGGGTATATGTCAAAAAAGGTTAAAATATGTTGTATTTTGTAGATTAAGCCTGTTGCTTCCTGACCACGATGTGATATTCATCATTTACTTCCTTGATCTCAACAAGTTTCAGCTTTGCAGTTCCCGCGAGCCCTTCAAAAATGCTGTTTTGGTATGGATATTTTTCCTTCATGACAAGAACGGTCGCATCCTGGCCCGGATCAAGCTGGATATAGATGCCTTTGAGCACGCTTTTGAGAAAATTGAAAGGATCACCACCGCATGAGACGTTTCGTTCGTCATCTATAAGCATTAATCACATAGTTAAAACCCATTTAAAAAGTCTGACGTCCCTGTTCTTTGCGATCCAATTTCAAATTTCGCTTAATATTGATATAACCACGCAAAAGATCGAGTCAATATTTCCCGCGAGAATAATGAATATATTGTATTTCTAGACCAGGGTATCACATGGTAATGGTGGCGTAGAGGCACCGTATGTTAATCAGATATCAGGTGCTGTTGAATCAGAAATTCGAGGTCTTTTCGCAGGAAATATAGAACTTTGAACCTTTTCCTCTCATGATGGTGAATTCACAATATTCAGAATGATTTTCATTTGACCTCGACGCGTTGTTAATAACCAGGTTCATTACTGAGGATTGTTTCGACTGTAAATAGGTCAATCCTGAAGTTCTTATTTAGCTTAAATGTTTGAAATCAGTTTTATACAGAATAACGATACATGTTTATGCCTTTCACATTCGATTGCAAGGATATAGGATACGATTGCTCTTTTCATTATGAGGCGGCACAGAAGAAGGATCTGATGCCAAGGATAAGGATTCACTGCAGATATGCCCATAATGTGTTCGAAATGAAACCGGAGCTTGAGCAGAAGATAAATGAATCCATAAAAGAAAAGACTTAGAGGTTAAAAACATAAAATGTTCAATAAGATACCAACTGTTCCCAGGTCGCAGGAATTGATAGACAAGGCTTTTTCTAAAGCATCAAAAATCGAGGAACCGTATTACCCCACCATGGAGCTTCGAGTCAGGAAGGAGATACAGGACAGGATATCTGTAATAGAGGGTGTTGCCGTGTTCAATCTCGACAGGCTTGTCAAAACCTTTCCGTCATCAGACAGGCTTCACCCTTTCTACAGGAGCCTGCTTGATATGATGTTTGATCTTGATAAATACAAGATCAGCCTTTCAAAAATGGACAAGACATCCAGGAAGATCACCGATTTGAGCACTCAGAAGATAAGGCAGCTCAAGGTCATTACAGATGTAAGGGAGATGAATGCGAGGATGAGGGAATACTATGGACGGGTTGCATCCCTCATCGGTGACCTATCAGACGATCTAAACTTCCTCTCACAGTGCAGGGACTATATGCGAAAGGTTCCACAGATCGAGGATACAAAAACTTTCATTATTGCAGGCATGCCAAACGTGGGTAAAAGCTCCTTTCTATCCAAAGTGACAAATGCTTCCCCAAAGGTGGCACCATATCCTTTCACCACACAGAGTATTTTCATTGGTTACCTGAATCATATGGGCAACAGGATCCAGTTGATTGATACCCCGGGTATACTGGACAGGCCTATGGAAAAGAGAAACAAGATGGAAACAAACGCGATCCTTGCACTCAGGCACATTGAATCAACCGTTCTTTTCTTCATGGATCTTAGCAGGGATGCTCTATACACAAAGGAAGAGCAGGATGACCTCCTCAACGAAATCAGGTCGAC
>JAJZLW010000074.1 GCA_021850505.1 Thermoplasmata archaeon | reverse complement strand
CTAACAATGCTTTTTTCAACATAAGCACAGGGATAGTCATGTGGCTTGGCAGGTTCATACCGATGATAATAATGCTTGCAATAGCAGGCAGCATGGTCCAGAGAAAGAGGTCTGCATCTCAGGCCCTCCGCACTGATAGTCTTACATTTACAGTTATTCTAGTAGTGAGCATTTTTATACTGGCTGTATTGACATTCTTCCCGTTTCTTGCTATAGGCCCTATTCTTTCATACCTGGAGGGATTCAAGAATGGCTTCTGAAGATAAACCCAAAATTTCCCAGGAAAACGTGAACAGATTAAACTGGGCATCCATAATCCGGGATTCATTCAGGAGACTGAACCCAGGAGTGCTATACAAAAATCCCGTTATGTTCATAGTGGAGATCACATTCTTTATTGTAGCGATAATGGCTATAGATCCCACCCTGATACCAAGGGTTTCATCAGCAACTGAAAGGGGCTTTTACCTAACAGTTGCAATCATTTTAATCATAACTGTCTGGTTCAGCACCCTCTCGGATTCAATTGCTGAAGCACAGATAAGGAATACGGCCTCAACTTTGCGTAAGATAGAAAAGGAGGTTCCAGCAAGAAAAGTCGTCTCTGCAGACGGTCGCGATTACATAGAGGTCACATCGAAGCAGCTGAAAAAGGGCGACATCATTAAGATAGACAAGGGTGAGCGTGTGCCCATAGACTCCGAGGTCCTTGAAGGAATTGCGATGGTTGATGAATCCCTTCTTACAGGCGAATCCATAGACGTTCGGAAATCGGTTGGCTCAACTCTGCTTGGTGGTTCCGTTGTCACTACGGACAGTCTTGTTGCTAGAGTATCGGTCGATCCCAACGAAACATTTCTGAGTAAACTTATAAAACTTGTCGAATCCTCGGAAAGGCCCAAGACGCCAAATGAGGTCGCAGTGTCAGTTCTCCTCGCTGGATTCACTGCAATATTCACGATAATCATACTTTCAATATTATTGCTTGGAGTATCGCTTAATCTTGGGGTAGATCTTTCTGTGCTGATCGCGCTCTATGTTTCACTTTTGCCTACAACGATTGGAGCACTTCTCCCCGCGATAGGAATATCTGGAATAAACCGGATGTCAGCAAACAGGGTTATAATCAAATCCGGCAAGGCAATCGAAGCTGCGGGAGATACAGATTCGCTTCTTCTTGATAAGACGGGCACTATAACGAAAGGTTTCAGGACTGCAGTCGAGTTCATACCGCTTGGTAAGAGATCTGAAAGAGATGTCGGGGAGTCGGCCTTCATGTCATCCTGGAATGATGATACACCTGAAGGAAAGAGTATAGTTGAACTGGCGTATTCCAAGGGTTATGTTCCGCATGAATTTGCAATAATAGACAGGGCGAAATACCAGGAGTTCAGTGCGAGCACAAGAAAAAGCGGGATAAGTATTGATGATGCCAGTGATTTTGTCCTCCCAAAGGGCGGGAAAGGCATTCTGCAGCGAAGAAGGGTTCGAAGAAAATACAGCCACGAGGATTCCGTGGACGAAATTGAGATAGTTAAAGGAGCCCCTGATGCTATTAAATCGGTTGCTGTCAACCCTCCACTTAATTATGATTCAATAGTTGAGAACGCATCCAAAAGTGGCGATACCGTTATGGCTATTGCAGAGGGAAATGAAATAATTGGACTGATAAAACTTAAGGACGAGGTGAAGCCCGGGATCAGGGAAAAGATAAGGGCCATAAAGGATCTTGGCATAAAAACTGTAATGATAACCGGAGATCAACCGGTGACAGCTGAAACAATATCAAAGGAGGTAGGAATTGACGAGGTCGTCTCGCGCGCCAAACCTGAAACGAAATTTGAGATGGTCAAGAAAGAACAGGCAAGCGGGAGAATCGTTGCTATGATCGGCGACGGAACAAATGACGCTCCTGCACTCGCAGCCGCAGATGTTGGCATGGCCATGGCATCTGGTACGGAACCCGCCAAGGAGGCAGCCAATATGGTAGATCTTGAATCTAATCCTGCAAAAATAATTGATGTCGTAATGATGGGAAAACAGATACTGATGACCCGTGGAGCAGTCACAACGTTCAGCATATCAAACGACATAGCGAAATACTTTGTCATAGTCCCGGTCATGTTTGCAGCCCTCCCTGCACTGAGCGGCCTTAACATACTTGATCTCTCGCCGCATGTTGCAGTTATATCAGCACTCATTTTCAACGCACTTGTTATTCCAGCACTTATTCCACTTGCCTTGAGGGGAGCTGAATTCAGGCCTCAGAGTACAATGAGGATTTTCATCAAGAATGTAATGATTTTTGGTATGGGTGGAGTTATACTGCCATTCATCGGCATTAAGGCCATTGCCATAATTATAACCTTTTTAGGGGGTGTTTTATAATTCATACAAAAAAAATAGCGGTTTCAATCAGGCTTGCTCTTGTTTCGTTGCTTGTCTGTGGTCTCATCTTCCCCGGTGTGATAACTGGTATAGGTCAACTGGCCCTGCCATACCAGTCCAATGGTTCCCTGATTTCATTTGATAATCACACCATAGGATCTTCTCTTATTTCACAGGAATTCAACTACAGCGGATTCTTTCATCCAAGGAATGACTCCGCATCCGGTCTTGACCCGGATATTACCATCCAGGATGCGTGTTTGCAGGTTCAAAGGATCCACAACGCAACTGGAATAAGTTCTTCGTTCCTTGAATCGGCAATTTTCAAATTTAAAAGGTACACACTATTTTTCTTCGGTTCCGAATATGTCGACGTTCTAACATTGAATATTTACTTGGCAAAGAATTTTCCAAATATCTACAGTCAATACCTGTCGAAGGATGAGATTGTACCTTATAACTAAGCAACCATATTATTTATCCAAGAGATCATAGGTTGATAGAAACAGGGAGGTGCCCCTTATGGACATAACCGAAAAATTGAAAGTTATCATTGTGGCAACAGATTTCTCCGCGGAGTCAGACAAGGCAGTAGATTTCGCAGCAGCCCTTGTTCTTAGAAACCTGGACTCAACTATCTACATTATCCATGCTGTTCGGGAACCATTTGTGCCGATTGGTGACGCTGTGGGTTCATCCGAAATAGTTATGGAAAACACTGAAACAGTAATCAAAAGCACACGGGAAAGGGTGGAAAGAACAGTTTCTAAACTCAAGAATATGGGTATTTCTAAAGTACATGGATCTGTAAGGATGGGGGACCCTGTTGCTGTCATCCTCGATGCAATACAGGAATACAATGCTGGTCTTGTTATCATGGGAACAAGAAAACACGGATTCGCTAAGGGAATTTTCTTTGGGTCAGTATCAGAAAGGGTCTCGGCAAATTCACCAGTATCAGTTCTCGTTGTAAGATAATGCATGTAAAGAAAGATCTTCAACAGAAAAATTGCCAGGTTATAATGAAACGCAGTCTTTTTATCATGAAATGCCGTGGCGGGCTACTCCACCAGAACGCTGAATGAGTCACCTATATCTTATAATGCCTGAATATAAAGCTCTTGAACTCGTCTATGACAACCATCGATACCAGTGTTATTGCGAGCACGATCAAAACATCCATGGCTGATATCGAAGGAATAAGTATACCAAAAATCGAGAGAGCGCTTATGACAAGTATGTCTCCAATAGTGGCTGCAAGCATCCATTTGCTTGGTCTTGAGTGCCAGAATCTCCCCCTTTCCCTTACAATGAAGACAGTAAATAGACCGGAAAAAACAAGCATATCGAATATGAATGTGTTCATCTGCGCATGAGGGAGCTTCAGTATGGTTCCGGCCGATAGTACCAGAAATGATTCCACAATTATGAAGGCAGCAAGACTTCCAGAGGAACCAACAAGCGATTTCACATTCCATTTTTCTGGTGAATTTGAATACCTGACATTATCTGTTGCAATTGACATAGTGACAAAGTCGTTTGCGAACAGAAGCAGTATTATATCGAAAGGGGTTGTAACAAAATACCTTATAATGAAAAATGAAACCGTAA
>JAJZLW010000118.1 GCA_021850505.1 Thermoplasmata archaeon | reverse complement strand
GAATATGCGTATCTGCTGCCATCAACAAGTACATTTTCGTACTGGTCAATAAAAAATTTGATTCGCATATAAGGGTAAGCTATTCACAGACAGAAATAGTTGATTCCATTGACAAGATCCGGCATCCGACAGTGCGGGAAGCTCTTAAGCTCCTGAACATAGATGGTGGAATAGAGATAGTGAGCATTTCTGATATACCATCACAGGGAACAGGCCTGGGATCGAGCAGCACCTTTCTCGTAAGTCTCCTGAATGCATTACATGCATATATCGGGGAATTTGCATCTGCACGCAGGCTCGCAGAAGAGGCGGTGAGGATAGAACGAGAGATATTGAAAGAGGCGGGAGGGAAGCAGGATCAGTACATATCCGCCTTTGGTGGCATCAGGTCATTTACCTTCAACCAGGATGAGAGTGTAACTGTAAAGCCTGTCATAATGCATGAAAGCAATATCAGGAAACTGCAGGAAAGCTTGCTGTTGTTGTTCACAGGAAAAACACGATCCTCTGTTGAGATACATAAGAGGCAGTCCCTTAACATGAAGGAAAAAATTGAGACATACCAGAAGATGAGGGATATTGCCAGCGAATTTCCTGCAATCCTGAACAAAGGAGACATTGAGGAAGCGGGGAGATTAATGGACCTTAACTGGAAACTGAAGTCATCTCTTGCTGACGGCATCACAGATCATACAATATCTGAACTCTATTCAAGAGCCAAGGAGGCAGGTGCATATGGCGGTAAACTGGTTGGTGCAGGCGGTGGTGGTTTTCTTCTCCTAGTCGTTGATCCCGATAAAAGAGAAAACATAGTGAATAAGATGAAGGAACTAAGGGAAGAAAAATTCGGGTTTGATTTTACTGGTTCTTCAATAATATACGTTGGTGACTGAGGATGGTATTTTCTTTAATTCACCTATAACATTTCCACAAAAGACTTTTTTGAGTGCCTTGATGAAAGAAACGCCGTGACTTCAGAGCGCATCATTATCTCTGGAACAGGAATTCCAGATCTTATCCTGTTTCTAATTTCTGTCATGCTCATGCTTTCTCTATTGCTTAAGGGGTGACGGCAGGTGTTTTCGGTTGCCATGCAATTGCACTGTCGGCAGAAGAATGCCTCCCTTATTTTTATTACCTGCAGGCCTATGTCATAATTTTCAAGCATCTCCTGAGCAGCATAAGGGCGATAGAAAGAACCCGCCCCAGCCATATCTCTGCCGATGATGAAGTGGGTGCATCCATAATTCTTCCTGACTATCGCTAAAAAGAGTGCAGCCTTCGGCCCTGCATACCTCATAGAAATCATTAATGGACTCAGAACTACCTTATTATCCGGATAATATTTCGACACAAACAGTCTGTAGGCGCCCATGATATCATCCTGGCTGAAATCATCTGTCTTCAGTTCACCGACTACAGGATTGATAAATAGTCCGTCTGTCAGTTCCATTGCCAGCCTCTGAATATACTCATGAGCCATATGTGGTGGATTCCTGGTCTGATATGCAACTATTGTCTCCCACTTCCTCTCCCTGAATAATTTTCTTATGGCTTCTGGACTTGTTAACTTAGCTGTTTCATCTTTCTTCAAGGCTAAAATATTTCCTCCGATAATTCTGCTTCCCTGCCTCAATGTCTGGTTTACGTTTGGGTGAGCAGGATCGATTGTTCCATAAGTCTTGAGAATTACTCGCTTCATATCTGCATTGTATACTTCAGAAACATCGATGCAGCCAACTTTCTCCCCGTTATACCTCAAAGCAATTCTGTCTCCAGCAGAAAAAGAGTATCTGCCGTTTACCTGAAGGAGGATAGGAATCGGCCAGATTTCACCTCCTGGGAGCTCCATATTATCAGTGACACTCCGCAGCTCATCGGAATTCATAAAACCTGTCAGTGGAGAATAGCTACCGTCTGCAATTCTTGCAAGATCTAATGCGTTCTGTGTTGATATATTCAGCACCGAACCACAGTCCGGCAGTTTATCGGTCAGCCTGTTGACCAGTTTCCCACCATGCGGTTTGGTTGCCATAGTCATTTCCTCACATTAATGCCGCATTCTTTCTGGCCGTTTTCCCACCACCATCTTCCGTCCCTTTCTGATTCGCTTTCTTTAACAGGCCTCGTGCAGGGTGAACATCCAATGCTGGCAAATCCTCTGTCGTATAGTTCGTTATAAATCACTTTGTTTTTTTCTATGTATTCCCATACATCTGATCTTGTCCACGATAAAAGGGGATTTATCTTCGTTCTGCCACTTGAATCAAAATTCTTCTCAATTAACGACGAATTTTTCCGGTTAACTGTCTGGTCTGCCCTTATGCCTGAAATCCATGCCTCATATCCTGCAAGTGACATGTTTAATGGATGGACTTTTCTTATCAAGCAGCATTCTTCCCGGTTCTCCACTGAAGCATAGAAGGAGTTGGTTCCCTTGTTAAACAGCAATTTTTCCAGTTCTTGCGAATCGGGGAAGACGATCCTAACTTTTAGTCCATAAATGGATCCAACACGCTGTATAAAATTGTGAGTCTCCTCATGCAACCTTCCAGTATCCATGGATATTATTGGAATCTGAATTGAATTAATCCAGGCCGCATGAGAGATCACCATGTCCTCAGCACCAAAGCTGCTTACCTGCACCAGTTTGTTTCCGTATGAATCCCTTACATCTCTTAATAACTCTTCCAGCTGTGTCATTTTTTCATCTATCATATTCCTGCCTTTTCCTGATAAATAACACACATCTTTAGTTTATCAAAGGCACAAATTAAGTATATTATATGCAATATATGTGCAAGAAGTTGATTAATAGACATAATATATGTATATTAGTTTGCAGTATAGATATCATGAATTTTTTCCTGGAAAAGGTTGGAGAGACCGGAAAGACGGAAATTGGAAAGACAATGATTATAGATAGAATGGGCACTGATCCATCGACACTGCTGAACCTGAACAACAAATTTGTTTCTACCGTCAAAATAGGCTGGGGTCTATCCCTTCTTTGCGACGAAAAATTCCTTGGCCGAAGAATTTCTGACTATAAACAATCAGGTTTTGGTGTAAGTAACGGTGGTACCCTGCTGGAAATTGCTTTCTCAAAAGGAAGATTAAAAGAGGCACTTCAAAAGATAAGGCAAGCTGGCTTCGATACAATAGAAATGAGTGAGGGGGTTCTCGATTTGCCCACTGGAACTAAATTAGAAATACGTGACTATGCAAGATCTAGCGATATGCACCTTTTTGTGGAGGTTGGTCGCAAGAATACTAAAAACCAGTTATCTTTGGACGAAACAGTTGAAAGGATTCAGGCAGCAAAAGATCTTGATCCGGATGTTATTATAATAGAGGGTAGAGAAACCGGGAAAGGGGTCGAGATCTATGACATGAATGGAAACATCAAGTGGGACTGGGTTGAGGAAATATTGAGGAATATTGATCTTTCAGATGTGATGTTTGAGGCTCCGGATGAAGTGCAACAGGCTGAACTTGTGGTCCGTCTGGGCGCAAAAATAAACCTTGGAAATATAGCTATGTCAAGCGGATTTGCCTTGGCCAGCCAGAGGCTTGGCCTTCGCGGTGATACATTCGGTATCAGCACTGGCTCAGACGAAACTTCTGGTGGGCCTGCATCCAAATTCATACTTTTTCTTTTACAGCAAAACGGGCCTATGGATCAGGGAAGAATAGCAGGTATCTCAGGCCTTTCAAGAAGGACTATCCAGAATGCCCTTAGTAACCTGATTACTGATGGCAGAATCCATGAGAGACCGGATCTGCACGATATGAGAAGGAAGGTATACTCAATAAAATAATTTCACCATCTTATTCATTGCAACATTTGACTTCTATTAATGTTCATTCATAGATTCAATATGCAGTCAAGATGCTTTATTTAGAACAAATTTTTTAAAGAAATAGTCTTCACTTACTTTTTCATTTTTTCAATGAATGTTAAGGAAAATTCCAATAGGTTACAGTTTAGAAATTATCCCTTTCTAAATTGGCATTTGAAGTTTTTCGAAAGTCAGGATTCATCGAAAGTATGATATTCTCTTTGCGCATTGTATATTATCAGATGTTCCTGAACAGATTGAATGAGATTTCCAGGTTAAAGCAGATTTATGCAAGGGGCGACAAACAACTTGTAATAGTTTTTGGC
>JAJZLW010000129.1 GCA_021850505.1 Thermoplasmata archaeon | reverse complement strand
AAACATGAACTCTTTCAAAAAGAACAAACCTGGAGAATTTATTGTAGTAGAGGGAAAACCGGATCTTGCTTCCTCAGATATAAGAAAGGAAAGGATCAGGTTTGTAATCCATGATCAAAAGGTCTTCAACGTTAAGAAAGAAATGGTTGGCCTTCCATAACAATTTAAATTATTCCAATAGTAATATTACGTCAGAATGCTAAAGATACCTTATTCTGACATAGAGACCATAATCGCAGGGGAAAAAGAGAAATTACCAAAGTATTTTTCACAGATTATCAATCTGTTGAATCAGAACGCCCAGGCAACGAGACCGAATATTGTAGGGCAATTATCTGAGCTAATACAGGAGTGTCCTTATAGAACTTTTGAAGGATGGAGAAAATGGTATTTGACAAAATATCCAGATGCGATTGACAATGCGACAGATAAGATAGTTGCAAAAATGAATGACATGAAACAGGTCCTGCAGCCAATAGACCGGAAGATCATAAGGAAATGGGTCGAAGATTTAGTTATCGTAAAAACGTATGCCGGTTTGCGCTTTCAGGAGGCTATTATAAAGAAGCTGGCTGAATTAGAAGGAAAAGACTACAGGCTGGCAGAGCCAGATGAAGAGTCAAAAGGCATTGATGGTTATATTGGGGAGGAACCTGTATCAATTAAACCAGAATCCTATGATTCAATGAAGATGCTTCCTGAAATTATAAATGCCAGAATCATCCATTATACTAAGGGAAAAGATGGTATCCACGTGGAGACTGATAATTTTCACAGCCATATTTAAGGGGGAACCGAAACTTTCTCAAGCGTTTTCCTGTAAGAGAATGAATAATTGCCGAGAGATGCCATTTTATTCCGAACAAGTTCTTTGTTTATGAAAATCCGGTTTTTGAGGAAAACATATGCCGGAGTTATGCCGTGTGATGGGGTTTCATCCTTCTCATATTTTATGTACACTTTTTTACCCTTGACAAATTCGTTTAAATAAATCATGGATGCTTTCTCGTCCATTATTTCAATGCCATGCAATTTAATTATCATTCCGTTTTCAAGCTTCAATGTTGAGCCATCCAATATATCAACGACTTTATTCATGCTGTTATCTCTTTCAAGCACTTTCCCTGGATCAGCAACTGGTTTTGCATTCTTAATTGCCGGATGATACTCCAGTTTCTCATGCTCTAAATGACCTGTCCTTTTTATTATTTCAAAATCGCAGGTATATTCCTTCAATGATCCAGCCAATCCAGCCTTCTTTTCTATAGTTTCAAGATATTTTTCGTTGATTTCGTAACCAATCGCGTTTCTATCGTTTTCAAGAGCTGCCTTTATTGTTGTTCCGCTCCCCAAAAATGGATCGAGAACTGTATCACCAACGAATGAAAACATCTTGATCAGCCTTTTTGGAAGTTCCACCGGGAACATTGCTTCATGATCAATCTGACGCTCCCCCCCAAAATTCCAGTGGCTTGAAAAATACTCCTTCCATTCTTGTTTGGATAGACTGGATTTTTCCTTAACCTCCCTGTCGACTTCGGTTTTTCCTATCTTCTTGAAGACCAGGATGTATTCATAATCAACCTCTATAATTCCATTTTTTGGGTACGGAAAAGATCCCATTATACTGGCACCACCGGTGGTGTTCATCGTAGTTTTCTTTTGCCAGATTATTGAACCCATGTAATCAAAGCCTATTTGCTCGCACTGATTTATAAATTCTGAGTGAAGCGGGACTATCCTGTACCTGCCATAGGTGACGCTTCTGAGAAACTGATCTCCGATGTTTATGCACAACCTCGATCCTGGTTTGAGTACACGATAGACCTCTTTCCAGACCCTGTATAAGTCTATCAAGTATTCATGAAGGGTCTGATTATATCCTATCTGCCCTTCAGTGTTGTAATCCTTAATGTGCCAGTAGGGAGGAGAGGTGATTGTAAGATCAATAGTCCCGTCCTCTATTTCCACGAGACCCCTGCTGTCCCCTATAATGATCTTTGCAAAGTTCTCCTTCATTTCCAACCCATTATCAGAAACGATCCTTAAGATATTGTTTTTTCCTATTATTTGTCGTATCTGGAATCATGAGGAATGGATTAACTGTGATACCCATCTGAAAGTAAAATATCGTCAAACAAAGTATCCATTTAAAAATGTCTGGGAAATATATTTTTGTCCCATTGAAACAATTAGAGTAAATCACTGGAACCAATGATAACCTTTCCTTTTTTATGCAGAATTCGCTGCGGAATGCATTTCGACTGTAACGTAAAAGGCTTCGTATCTTTGCTCGTCCATCCTCTGTTTATCAGGATGGATCCTCGCAAAAATGGATAAGGACAGAATGGATAACCACATATGGTTGTCAAAGATATTTTCAATGGTATAGACCATGTGGACAAGATACTGATCCGAAATGGCGGGGAGAATGCAATTGATAAATCATTCTTCTATTTGTCCGGCGTGGATGGTGGCCTCTTCGAGGGCTCCGCTATTGTTGCAAGCCGTGACAGAATAAAGATGTTTGTATATCAGCTTGAGGAGCAGATCGCAAGGGCAAGTGGAAAGGAAGTTGCGGTGGCAAAATCGCAGGCGGAAATGAATGAACTCATAACAAAGGAAATTGGAAATTCCTCAAACGTTGGAGTAAATATGAGCTCATTAACTGTGAACATGTTCGAAGACATAAGGAAAATACTTCCAAATGCTAAATTTGTCGATGTGTCAAAAAACATAGATAGCGCCAGAATGATAAAAGATCCCTCGGAGATATCAAAACTCAGAGAAGCAGCAAGGATTAGCAGTGAAATTTACGAGAAATCCCTCGATTACCTGAAGGAAGGTATGAAGGAAACTGAACTTGCAGCCTATATGGTATATCAGATGATGTCAAATGGTGCTTCTGAGCCGTCTTTTACAACAATCGTGTGTTTTGGGGAAAATGCATCTGAGCCACACCATTCACCAAACAACAGGAAGTTGAAAAAAGGTGACTATGTACTTACGGATTATGGCGCCGCCTTTTCAAGGTATCATGCAGATACGACAAGAACCGCTTTTTTCGGCAGACCGACGGAGAAGCAGGAAGAGATCTATGACATTGTTTACAAGGCACAGCAGGCAAGCATGCATATGATCAGGGACGGCGTGAACGGAAAGGACGTTAATCACAAATCCTACGAGATAATTGATGCAACAGAATACAAAGGAAAACTTATGCATGGGGTAGGTCACGGAATAGGATTGGAGGTGCATGATCACCCTGCATTCGGAAATGCCGATTTCATTATCAGAAAAAATATGGCGGTAACTGTTGAACCTGGTATTTACATCCCAGGTTACGGCGGCGTGAGGATCGAGGATGACGTTTTGGTCAAGGAAGATGGGTACGAACTTCTCACAAATGCCCCGCCAAAGGAACTGATCGCAGTTCACTAAAATTACTTTTTAAATATTCATATACTTATTTTTTTGAAAGTGCGAAGGTCAAAACAGGGGATAGGAAAGCAACGAATGAGAATATCTTGACCGCAACATTCAGCAGGTATGCCTCGCTAATCCTGAAAGTATACCATGGCTGCGGGTAACCTAATAAGTACCAGATAATGAATGATAGGGGATAACTTAGGACAGCCAGCCAGGTATACCACCTGAATTTCCAGTACCTTATACCGATAAACCAGATTGCCGTAATTGAATTGAAGGCAAAAACGTAAATCCAGAATGAACCGGGAAAGCCAAACCATGACGTGACAGGCCTATTAACAAGGAAAAGAAGATCCCAGGTGAATTCAAAGGAAGAGATCGACGCAATAACTGTGGCCAGAGAAACTGCAAGCGAATCGATTAATTTTATTTTCTTATGCATTAGCAGAGCAGTAATCAAGATAAATCCTGTCACAGCGAGGATGTCGGTGTATGGTTCGATGGGGCTTGGTGTTCCATATATAAGATCGTGAGCATAACCGTAGATGAATGATAACACATGAAAGGCCCTGTCGCCAAGATAAGATACTGCTACTACTATCCAGAATGCGATGCCAGTAGGGGTGAATACCTGGTTTAAGATGCCTCGTCCTGATGCCTTATCATCAGCAGAAACCTGCCTTTTTTTATTAAACTGATAATCCACCCTGCATACACCCGGTTATGTCTTAACCCAGATTTTAAATATT
>JAJZLW010000033.1 GCA_021850505.1 Thermoplasmata archaeon | reverse complement strand
ATAATGATCATATCGAAACGCTATTTACTGCCAAAAGGAAATAGTGTATAAACGTTTTCCCAAAAAGGTTCAAACGCTTCATGCTATCAATAATATAGCGTTATCTTATTAGAACTATTGACAATTAGAATTCAGGATTATTATCAAACAGTGTAAATTTTGAACATTCAAAGACTGAATTATAGAAATATGTTTTCTCATTTCTTAAATATGATGATATGATAAGAAGAGCATGGAAAGAAATGATGTGTTTAAAGAACTGAAGGATGTTGTTAGGCCAGATCATACTGCACTCATAGTGTGGGACGTTCAGAACATGCTTGTTGGCAGAATATTCAACAAGGATGAGTTTCTTAGTAATCTAAATTCATTGATCAAGAAAGCAAGAGAGAAGAATATACCTATTTTCTACACAAAAATTACACCACTGCCTGAAAGATTCGAATCTGGACCAAGACTCGCAAACAGATGGGGACAGATGCCAAATGATCCGACAGCTTGGGACCTTGCCGTCAAACCTGAGAAGGATGATATTGTCCTGAATAAAAATACGGCAAGCATCTTTATCGGAACTAATTTCGAGCTTATGGTCAGAAATGCAGGAATCAAGACTCTAATATTTACAGGAATAGCAACTGAGATTGGGGTTGAGTCCAGTGCGAGGGATGCATCAAACAGGGGATTTTACTCTGTTATTGCTGAGGATGCAGTTTCTTCAGGAGATCAGGAGGCCCACAAACGTTCCCTGGCAAACATGTCACGAATGATGCTTGTGAAAAAATCAGCTGAAATAATTTCTAGTCTCTGATTTGTACTAATTCAGGTATTCGTACTATATACATGTCTCAAGATCCTGCAACAAAAATAAACCCAATTAACTTATAATAACATTTTTAAATGCCGTGATGTGGAAAATCTTTCAATCGTTATTTTCATTGAAGTCGCAATGACCCTGTTTTTAATCTGGGTCATCTATTATCTGAGGTCTGATCTATCCAATCTGAAACTTAAGACATTCTCAGTTTCTGTATTCTTTCTTGCAATGATGGCCAGCATGTTCAACGGAATAACATATTACCTGGTCACTCCGAGTTCATTCATAAATACTGTTTTAGCTGTCAACGTTTCCATGATTCTAATGACAGTGGCAATAGTTTACCTGTTGGTAATTGCCGCAAAAGGAGAATTCACCGGAATTTCAAGGTCTATATCAGGTACATTGTCATTTTTGCTTGTCTGGAACGAAATCTCTATGGCTGTTTTACTTCGGGTGATCGCATTCGGTACTACGGATCAAAATTCTTTTGTGGATAGTCTCAGTTTCTTCAGTCTATCTATAACAAGCATACTTTTTCTTCTGCCAATGTTGACAGAAATGGTTGTATTCATATTCCTGCAGCTTAGGTCCGGGATAGATAAGGAAATTGCAATATCAATTCTACTGATGCAAATCGGAGATCCAGTAATGTTCGGTAATTCACGTTTTATTTCCATATTGCTCATTGCATATTCTGTGCTTATGATTGTGTCAATAGTTTATTTTTTCCGTGCGGTATATAGAAACAGGAAGATATTCGATCAGAGTGACGGAAAAAGGAGTAAAGAAAGAAATATTGCGATCGATTTTGTATTTCTATTCCTGCTCACATCACTCAGCTTCATAGGCCCACTCATCTTGCCAGGAAACTTTGGGCTTTCATATCTCGTCTTTGCAATTTCAATGATAATTGCCATGTCACTTTATTTCAACATAATCATGGGGATGTATCAGAACTATAATACTAGGAAACTGCAGGAAAAAACAGTTACCGGTTAGAAACCTTTTCCTTCAGCCAGTGCCTGACGTCATAATAGAATATGTTCTCGTATGGGCATGCATCGACGCAATCCCCGATCCCAATGCACCTTGAATCCTTATATTCGCCCTTCGCAATGAAATTCCCAGGCTGTGAATGATTTCCAACCGGACATGCTGTGGCGCAGTCTTTTGTCTTACAGTTGATGCATTGGTTCGGATCACGAACCTTCAATCTGAAGAAACCGAATTTGGAGATGAACCTGTTGAAATTACCCCAGTGGCAATATCCTGTATTGATGCAGCCGTAAGATCCAAAAAAGGGCATTGTTATGAATACAGCGTACCATAAAAAGCCAAAGTAAAAAAGGTAGAGCATGTATTCTGGGTCAATACCGTAAAAAGTCAATCTTAGATATCCGATTGAATCAAGATAGGATACAATCCCGGCAGCAATAATAGAAAAATACACCATTTTTGATACAACAGGATATAGCGGATTCCTGCCAGTTTCCTTATAGGTTAGTTTTTTTGTAAAGTCAGATGATGTATTGAATTTTTTCATTGAATCATAGAAAGTTCCCTGATACATTACTGGCGCAGTGCAGAAAACTGAGCACAATTGTCTTGAGCCAAACAAATACGACAGGATGCCGCTAATCAGATATGTGACGAGCATGGGGATGATCAGGTACGGTGCCAGGCCACCTCCAGATCCTATTCCCATTGTCCATCCGATGAATGGAAACAATGAGGAATCTGGTACCAGAAATGATGGTATCAGGATCGAATATACACCATAGGCAAAAAGCATCAGTACAAGGCGGATTCTGGTTTCAAGTTCCCTTGTTTTCATGATCTTGAAGACCACAAGGGAGCCCATCTCTATGCCCATCATCACAAGGAACCAGGTCGAAAGAGAAACTATGCTGAAGAAGTAAAAAAAGTCAAAAAGCGATTTTTCGATCACTGTTATAATGGATCCTGATAATATTTGAAGGTTCAAAGAACTCATGAACGCGGATGCACCGTAAAATTGCAGGTCAAACACAGCACCCATGAAGAATTCCGAAACGAAGATCATTAGAAGAAAGAGGAATGACCAGTTCCTCTTTGCAAGCCAGAATATCTTGGTACCAGAATCCAGGTATCCCGGATAAGTAGCTGCCCTAACGTAAATGACCATGTCAATTATCATTCCGGCTGCAATTCCCAGATAGATGTGATACACCATCCATAGAAAGACACCAGCCATCATTACTGAATAAGCCGTAAGAAGATACAGAAGGTATCTTGATGCATTCTGATGTATCGACATCTTTCTGTAAAGATGCTCGAAGAGATAAACGAAAAATCCTGTCATGACAGCACCCGACAGATATATCGCAACCGGCACCCACAAGCCCGTCATAAAAGCAGTAGGTGCCAGTATCATAGTGACGGCCTGGACGGAGAAAATGACAATTGGAAAACTGCCAAGTGATCTGCGAACATACAAAATCGAAAGTACCATCTCAATGCCCATTGGAATTACAAACCAGTAGGTTGATACTGAATATGCAACCGAAGACAGGGTATCGGTAAACAGTAAATTATGGAATTTAAGTGGTGATAGGAACAGATTGAAATCAAGACTCATCACAACCTCATCAAATATTATGAAAAATGCAGTAAATACAATCATAAAGTTCCTGCTTCCAGCACTGGAATCCTGCATAATCGCTCTTAAGAAATATGCCATTGAAGGCGCGACGAGAACCGCCATCGTGATGAATGAAATCTCTATTGTATTGGCTACAGTTATCCTGGCGGGATAAGCGAATAGAAAGAGTGGGCCTAAAACCATTCCTGTCATCATATCAAGCAGAACATATGCAAACATCCTCCTGACATGATTATCTGCGGTACGTGCTAGATATATTGAAAAACTCATTCCCGCACCCATCAGCAGCATCAGCAAGACGAGAATGTAGTAAACAGGAATGAACATTCAGACCTATACCATAATGTAATTATTGCTCAATAGTCTTTGCAGGTTATCGAATAATAAATAAGATAAATAATATCATAGATTCCTTTTGATCCTCGAGGTGTCAGGTTTGTCTGTGCGAAGTTCTCTTTTCAGAACCTTGCCAACAAGAGTTCTTGGAAGATCTTTCTTGAATTCAACGGATTTTGGTCTCTTGTAAGGGGCCAGCTGTTTTGAAGCAAAATTCAGCAGCTCCTGTTCAGTTACAGGCGAACCCTCTTTCTTTACAACATAGACCTTTACGCTCTGTCCCCTCTTTGGATCTGGGACGCCTATGGCAGCTGCCTCAATCACATCGGGATGTTTGTAGAACACCTCCTCTATTTCACGGGGATATACATTGTACCCGCTGGAGATTATCATATCTTTTTTTCTGTCCACAAGATATAGAAAACCGGAAGAATCGAACTT
>JAJZLW010000121.1 GCA_021850505.1 Thermoplasmata archaeon | reverse complement strand
CGATGTTTGGGGACCATGGTGTTTTGTTTGTTGTCACGCAATACATATCGAAGCCGTAGTTCCTGAAAAGATAGGGCCCTGGAACAGTCACTGAAGCTACCATTGCTGGCTGCACTTCAGCCCAGAAGGTTGTGCCTGCCCCAACATCGGCAATTATCCTGTCGTAAACAGCCACGAGTTTACCATTCTTTTCGAAACCGGCCTTCACAAAATGTATCTGGTCACGCTCGTGCCCGGTCAGCATAACATCCTCTGTTCTTGTCTCGACCCATTTCACTGTTATCTTCATCATGTATGAAATGGCATAAACAGTCATATCGTCGTTAAAGACAGATGTCTTAGGACCAAAGCCACCACCAACATCCTGTGCGTAAACCCTGACGTGATTTTCCGGAATGCCAAGCGATTCAGCAATGAATGTCCTCAGAACATGCGGGTACTGAGTGCTGCTCCATACTTCCATAATGTCACCGTTGTAGGAAACCACCTGTACCCTTGGCTCAAGAGTAATAGTTGTGCTTCTCCCGTTGACTATCTTCTCTTCGATTTTTAGGGGGCATTCCTCTATGATTTTTTCAAGTTCCTCAACGCTCCTGTAATGATCCTCAAAGAGTACGTTGTCCTTCATGTCCTCCATTACCTTGTTATCTGGATTGTCAAGTGCCTTTATTGGATCAAGGACTGGCTCGAGGACCTCATAATCAACATCTACAAGTTCCGCTGCATCCTCAGCGGTGTATGGATCAACTGCAAGCACAGCTGCCACAGGTTCACCATTATATGTTGCCTCCCTTACGGCAAGCGGATGCCTGGCTGGTTCCATCATGGTTGGAAGGTGCATCCAGTACCCGAGGTTTATCTTTTCAAAATCAGGTCCGGTGAAAACCCTGACCACACCCTCAAGATTAAGCGCCTTCTCATAGTCTATTTTTAATATCCTGGCCCTGGCATAAGGTGACCTTACGAAATGAACATAGTAAGTTTTCGATTGCTGTTCGACGTCATCAGCAAAATTTCCCCTGCCCTGAACGAGTTCGTATGCGTGTTTCTTTTTGATCCTGGCGCCGACATAGTTTCTTTTGTGGATTTCCTTCACGTCCTGGATTACGACATTAGTTTTTGCGCTCATTTTCTCTGCCTCTATGTGACTTTGATAGCACAACAATATTTATGATTGCGTTTTTTTAACTATAATCACTATTTTTTTTAAGCACATCTAATTGTATTTAGATGAGATGTAATCGTGAATCCGGTCGATTGCTTCAATGGATCTCTTCCCCCCAAGCGATATTCTAATATATCCTTCTGCGTGATAGGCGATGCCAGGAGCCGCAGCAACCTTTGCCACCTTAAGCAAATCCTTGCAGAAATCCATTGATCCCAGACCGGATTTCCTTATATCAAGCAGAACAAGATTAGCCCCTTCTGGCTTTATGATGCTGTAATCCATTAAATCGGAAAATTTTAGAGCAGCATAATCAACATATCTTTTAAGATCTGAATTAACCTTCCTGACATGCATCTCCTCGAAATCCGATTCCAGTGCTCTTGCAGCTCCTGCCTGGACAAAATTTGGGATGCCCATACTTGAAAATGCCATCTGGACCTCAAGTCCCTTGATCAGGGCGCGGTTTCCCAGTGCATATCCGAGCCTGTAGTTTATCATGTTATAAATTTTTGAAAATGAACCTGCTGTAATAACGAAATCCTTGATTTCCTTATACTGAGATATTGCTATAAACGGCTTGTCACCATAAACTATCCTGTCATATACCTGGTCGTATAGCAGGTATATCTCATTTTTTGCTACAAATTCGACGATTTCATTGATTTCTTCCTGGTCCAGCACATGGCCGGTCGGGTTATGCGGGTTGCAGATTACCAGCATCTTCGTCCTGCCTGAAACAGAATCCTCAAGCATCTGTCTGTTTATCCTGAAACCATCTTCTTTCTTCATGTCTACAAAAACAGGTTTTCCCCCAAACATTCGGGCGGGTATATCGAAGAAATAGGCAGGCGTTGGTATAATAACTTCATCACCTGCATTAAGCAGCGCACCCATCACAAAGTACTCAGCCTGCATGCTTCCAGATGTTACTATTATCTCATCCTCCCAGTTAAAATGGACATTGTAGAGCAAGTCAAATCTTCTGGAAATTGCCTTTCTGAGTTCTGGAAGACCGAGGAATGGAGCCTCCTGCTTTGAGGCATATTCAGGGAGGAGATCAACTGTATTCCTGACTATCTCCACTGGAGCAGCCGACGTCAGTACACTCTCTGCACAGAAAATAATGTCGTCTCCCTCAGCAGCCAGCTCTTTCCCCATGTCTGCGATAACACCGGTTCCAAAGGGTTCCCCAGTTTCATTCATCTTGTTATAACTATCAACGAGCCAGTGAATCCTGTCTGAATAGGCTGCCCTACCCTTTGCAGAATTATCAATCCTGCCTGCCTTGTTTACCATGCCCCGCATAAATGAACTGGATTTATAAACATTGTATCTAAATCCGCTTTTTTTGCGTTGAAATATTCACTTTGAACAATCCATAATTAAAAACCTTGCATTTAAAAAGCATCTGAAGCTCCCTACGGGAAATAACCATATAAGCTGATTGCAATATCATGAAGGATGCGTGTATCATTTAGGATAGTCGCAGCGTCATACAGGAGATCTGATGTTGCTGTCGAGTTGTTTGGAAGGACAAAAGAGGGAAAGTCTGTCACAGCACTTTATCCTAATTTCAGCCCGTATTTTGATCTTGTGGATCCACCCTCGTCTTATCTGAACGAAATTACGCGAAATGAGGAATTTGTCAGGATGGAGGACAAGATTTTATGGGTGAATGGAAAAAATAGGCCCGTAAAGAGGATATTCATCCGTTCACCGTGGAAAGTCCCAGATCTAAGGTCGACTTCCCCAGTTGAGGTACTCGCAGCGGACATACCGTTTCATCACCGTTTTGTTTACGATCTCGATCTCGGAGCTTGCGTTGAGGTCGATGGTTACGAGGATCCCATCGAAAGCAGAAAATTCACCACAGATATTGTACTTTGGATCGATAAAATAGAAACCGTCGAAGACTATAATCTCTCATTAAAGGTCTTCAGTTTTGATATAGAGAATATAATTGAAACCAGGGAGATCATAGTCATTGGATGGGCATTGCAAATAGGGGAAGATCATATAACTGGCAGTTTTACAGGCCCGGAACCTCAGCTATTGAAGGATTTTATAGATTTTGTGAACCGGGAGGATCCTGACATTGTCATTGGTTACAATGTTGACGGGTACGATTTGCCTCTTCTGATAGAGAGAATGAAGAAACACGGGATAAGCCCGGATTTTGCCAGGGATTTCACCACCCCCCACAGGGTTCAGGAAAGATACTGGAGAATGCATGGCAGGATTGTGAGCGATGTCTGGTGGAACGTCAAGAAAATACTGCATCCAAAATCTGAAACGCTTAATGCAGTCTCAAGGGAGCTACTGAATGAAGGAAAGGATAACATCAACAGGCTCAAAATAAAGGAGGAATGGGAAGCCCGCCCGAATGAGGTCATAAAATACTGCATCAAGGACGCCGATCTCACGCTCCGGATATACCAGAAATTAAGGGTAGTCGACAGGAACATGTTCATGTCCACTGTAACAAAGCTGCCGCTTGATGATGTCACCAATGGAGGCACAAGCAGCTATGTTGATTCCATACTTATCAGGGCGGCTGACAGACAGGGAATCGGGGTCAGGATGACATCCGTAAAGGAGAAGATGAATCCAATCGAGGGGGGTTATGTAAGATCCATAGGAGCCGGTCTTTATTCAAATGTTGTAGTGCTTGATTTCAAGAGCATGTATCCTTCTATGATCATCAAGTATAACATATGCTTCACGACCCTTTCGCCTGAAGGAAACATCATAGCGCCAAATGGTGTAAGGTATCTTGACAGAAACCAGAAGGAGGGTCTTGTCCCAAAAATACTGCAGAATTTGATGAAGGAGAGGGATCGTGTGAAATCGATGATGCGATCCTCATCTGATCCGGCCGACGCGGAATATTACGATGGAGTGCAGGGCGCGATAAAGATATTGATGAATACATTCTACGGTGTTCTGGCGTCGTCGTTCTACAGGTTCACAAATCTTGACATCGGATCCTCGGTTACGCACTATGCGAGAAACACGATTCAAAATCTTATGGATAAACTTGAGAAAAGAGATACCAAGGTTATCTATGGAGATACAGATTCTGTGTTCATTGAATCCGGTAAGCCAACATTGAAGGAAA
>JAJZLW010000059.1 GCA_021850505.1 Thermoplasmata archaeon | reverse complement strand
AATCGTGCCATTTTGTGCCGAATACATCTGATAGCCTCTGGTACCAGAGCTTTATCGATCTGCCTCCTGTTCTGTCGGCAATCATAATAGATAGAAGATCATTGATATTGATTTCAGAATCATTGCCCTCCGCTTCCTGTCTGATCTTTCTGGTCACCGCAATTTTACAAATCCGCTCAATGTCAGCTCCGCTGTAGTATTTAGATTCTTTTGCCAGCATTGAAAGTTCTTCCTCTTTTTGACCGATCTTAAATATATCCAGATAATACCTGAACATGTCTTTCCTGTCAGTTTCGTCAGGCGGCCTCATATAAACTTCAGTCTGAAATCTTCCGCTTCTTCTCAAAGCCGGATCAATATCAAAAGGCCTGTTAGTCGCACCGATTACGAACACGAGTTCATTATCGCTTTCCAAACCATCAAGTTCAATCAGCAACTGATTGACTGTTTTTCTGTTTCCGCTTTCATTAATGTCGGCTCTATCGACCCCAATAGCATCAAGTTCGTCAATAAATATTATACTGGGAGCCTCCTTTCTTGCCTCCTCGAACAACGCATGAACATTTTTTTCGCTATTCCCAGTATACATATCCAGTACCTGGTTCAATCTCAGGGGAAACAACTTGATTCCATGTTCACCCGAAACCGACTTTATCAGTCTGGTCTTTCCGACGCCAGGAGGTCCATAGAGAAGTATTCCGGATTTCGTCGATACGTTATGCTTTTTAAACAATTCCGGTTTCTTCAGTGGCAGTATGATTTCATCTGTCAAGATGCCACGTATACTACCATATCCAACAAAATCCGTCATTTTTAATTCTGATGAAATAGAATTAATCTTCTTGATCTGACCCTCAATTATAGTGTCGCCTTCATTTATCTTAAGGTCTATCCCAGTATCCCTTTCAGCTTTATTTTTATTATAATTATACTCCTTCCCTAAAATCTCCTCAAGGGCTGCTTCTGCTTCCGTATAAAATTCACTTGTAGGTTTTACCTTCGAAACAGTGTCCTTCGCTTCAGTCCAGTATTTTGAAGCAAGACCGTCGCATATCCTTGCAAAAACTATCCTTACATCATCCTTCTCAAATTCTTTGCCCTTTATCTTATTAATCAGTTTATAAGCAATATCATACTCTTTCAACGTGAGATAAGTCAAAGAAAGATTGTAAAGTGCATTACTGTAATTTGGCGAAAAATGCAGGGCCTGCTTGTATGCAACAATTGCCTTTCTCAGGTCTCCTTTCTGGAAAAGCTCGTTGCCCCTTCTCCACTTTTCTTTTGCTTTATCTCTCGCATCATCAGGCATAAAATCTCCAATATTAACCGAATAATAACCCTTTTTGTTACCTTCATTCTTATCATATCCGATTATCATTCAATCAGCAGGAAACAATATTTATCATCAAAAGTGATAACGATACATGATAGGAGCGATTCTCTCCGGTGGATATGGCCGAAGATTGAAGCCAATAACAAATGAGATTCCTAAACCCATGATCTCAATAAAGGAAGGATTTACTATTCTGGACAGACAGATCCACGATTTCAAAGTCATAGGGATAGATGAAATATACCTCCTTTCCGGGCATCTTGGGGAAAAGATAGAGGAATATCTCAACAGCAAATATCCTGAGCTGAAATTGCATTATTTCAAGGAGGAAAAACCATTAGGTACACTGTTTTCAGTCAAGAATCTCCTTGAACACAGAAGCGATGAGGATATCCTTTTGCGCAATGGTGATACAGTAACTGATGTTAACTTCAAGGCAATGCTAAAATTCGCCCGTGAGTCTCAATATGGCATGATAATGTTCGCGACCAGGATGAAAAGTCCATATGGAATAATAGAAACATTTGGGGATACTGTTGTGAAATTCAGGGAAAAACCTTACATCAATGCATATATTAACGCGGGCATATATATCTTCAAGAAGGAAATTTTCAAATACTTTTTCGAAAAATATCATGACAAGGAACTTGAAACTACTGTCTTTCCTGCACTTGCATCCAAGAGATTGATTGGATCATATATAGAAGACGTTTTCTGGATGGGCATTGACAGTGAAAAGGATCTTGAGGCGATCAGGGAGGAATACAGGAACAGGGTCGACGAAACCTGGGGATATGTGAAGACAATCAGTTCCGGACCAAGAGGGTCAATCAGCGATTACTTTATCAAGGCAGATGAAACCTGTGTATTGAAGGTAGGAAAGGAGTCGATCATAAGGGTCACAACAGGCAGCGGTTTCATCCTTCCTGACATGCTTAAATACAAAGAAGGTTCAATAATTGAGGGCAACGAGGAACTTAGAATTCAAACTGCAGATCCAACAAAAATAGAGGTTTTAAGTCTTCGATAGATAAATCAATCATATTTTTTAACCATGCAGGATTTTCGTTTATGGGAAGTACTGTAGCAGATGTTATAATAGAAACGCTAGTTGCAAGTGGAGTTGAAAGGATCTACGGAATTCCCGGCGACTCAATAGATCCGCTGGTTGATGCAATCAGGAGAAACAAGAATATCCATTACGTTCAGGGAAGACATGAGGAAGGATCTGCTATGGAAGCGGCGTTTGAAGCGAAAGTTACTGGCAGGCCCGTTGCCTGCATGGGTACCTCAGGACCTGGTTCTATTCACCTTCTTAATGGATTATATGAGGCGAAGATGGATCATGTGCCGGTTGTTGCCTTGACCGGTCAGGTCGAAACCGATCTGATAGGCCATGATTATTTTCAGGAGGTCGACCTGAACAAATTGTTCGACGACGTTTCAATCTTTAACAAGCAGATACTGAACCCTAATAGCACGCAATATATTGTATCGATGGCCTGCCATTCGGCAAAGATAAAGGGTGGTGTTGCCCACATAACCCTTCCTGTGGATGTATTAAGAATGCCTGCAGAATCCAATAATTTGAAAACGATAGGAAAATACCCCGAAATATCATACAATTTTGATCCTGCCGAATCGACTGAAGCAATTAATGCGAGTAAAAACCCACTTATTCTGGCGGGCAGAGGTACGATTGGCCATGGTTCTGATGTGATATCCCTGGCCGAAAGGATAGGCGCACCTGTTATCTACGCAGTGAATGCGAAGGGCATTTACAGCGATTTTGATCCCAAGGTTCTGGGAGGTCTTGGTCTTCTTGGATCCAAGGCATCGATTAATGCAATGAAGAGCGCAGATCTTTTGATCCTGCTCGGGACTTCATTTCCCTATACGGCATTCATACGTAAAGATATTAAGATTATACAGGTTGACACAAATCCAGAGAATCTCAGTAAGCGTTATAACACTTCTATCCAGTGTCTCTGCAGGGTTTCAGATTTCCTGAAATCTGTCAAACCGGAAGAAAAAAAGACCAAATTTTACCAGACCCTTGTTAAGGACAAGGAATCCTGGGTTTCAGAACTGGAGAAAGCTGAGAATGATAAGCGAGAGCCAATGCGTCCTGAAGTAGTCGCCGCTAGGCTTTCAAAGAAAGTCGCGAAGAATTCAATCGTGGTTGTTGATACCGGAAATGTAACTGTCTGGGGTGTACGTAATTTCAGGACGGATACAGGAAAACTTTTCCTGTTTTCTCCATGGCTCGGCACAATGGGGGCAGGCATACCTGCAGCGGTTGGTGCTTCATTTGCATCTGACAGGCCTGTTGTCGCAATGGTCGGAGACGGAAGTTTTGCGATGACCATGTCAGAGCTCATTACTGCAAGAAAATACAAAAGAAATGTCAAGATTGTAGTTTTCAACAATTCTATACTTGGCATGATTAAATTTGAGCAGGAGGTTATGGGGTACCCGGAATGGGGAGTGGATCTGTTGAATCCAGACTTTTCAAAACTTGCACAGGCGATAGGCATATATGGCCGCAGGGTGGAAAAAATCTCGGACCTCGATGCGGCTATTGATGAATTTCTTTCCGTTCAGTCACCAGGAGTACTTGAGGTAATAGTTGATCCAGATGAAAAACCGATGCCACCGAAACTATCATTTGATCAGGTCAAGGGTTATGTAACATCTGTACTGAGGGAAAGTATATCTGGTGAATAATCCAGATTCATATATACTGCCATAATTTATCATCCCACAGGTCATATTCCTCTTTCAATTCCTTTATCGGCCTGGTTTCAAAATTGGGATTACTCTTAACCTTTGAATATTGTTGCATCAGGTCCTGATATGTGCTCTTCGAAAGTGTATCGAATGCTTCTCTTATCTCCTTTTCATTGTGTCGGTGGATCTTTCCTATCCTGTTTCCAGTATAGAGTACCTTGAAAAACTTCTCGTTGCCCAGTGTAACGTGGAAGAT
>JAJZLW010000065.1 GCA_021850505.1 Thermoplasmata archaeon | reverse complement strand
TCTGTATGAAACATAGGCTGCGCCAATAAGCAGGAGACCTGCTACTGATCCAGTTGAAAGGTATTCGATGTTATCAACAAGTGTCTGGTATATCTGGTGAAGCTTCTGGTTGACTATCTTTAGGCCGGTTATTGTTTCATTCAGTATGCTGAAATAAGGATCCTGGAAAATAACGGAACTTTTCTGGTTTGCTGAATACTGGAAACCAAGATATACGCCGCTGAATCTTTTCAGGATATATGCCTTTATTTCCTTTGAATAATTATTGACTGTGTAGTTTTCAGGCCACCAGAATAAACTCTGTGATTTTCTTATTGTATTCCCGTGGGTAAAAGCAAATCCCATGAATGGAGTAACTCCAAATTGTCCTTCTATGCCATCAAATCCCGGCGTTGTTCCGTTAATGGAGCTATTGATCTGCTGAAGCAGCTGAAGTGAGTATGATGGTTCCATTCCGAAAAGTGTAGTTGTAAGTGCTGGTAAATTGACTGTAATATAATTTGAGATATAGAAGGTTGACTGACTTAAATTAGTGAATTGTGCTGAGTCGTTTGTGTTGTTTGTATTCTGCGCATAAATTGTATCAACTATATTCTTTGCATAACCCATCTGGACTGACATTGTCACCTGAGGATAGAAGGAGGTGAGATTGTCATAAGTCCCGGATAAATTACCAAGAGGTTGCATTAATGTCGGCGAAAGTGAGAATGATGAGTTGAAATAAATCACTGAAGCAACCTGCTTTATATTCCAGTTGACCTTCTCAAGATTTGCACCGAAAATTGATATTGCTCCCGCTGAACCGAAACCCATTCCGTTAAGATGAAGGGTAAGCAGCAGATAGGAGTAAGATACAGAGATATCATTTCCCCTGCTGGTATTAACAGAAATTTCCGGGTATGATCCAGTCGTAACATTGACGGATGTTGCCGTACCGCCAGCATACGCTGCTGGCGCTATTAGAAGAATAAGAACAGCAAGAATTGATAATATTTTCACTGAACTATTAACTCATAAGGTAATTAATGTTTTTTGGTACAAAATCTGAACCGGCTTCAGGAGAGCTCTTCCTCGAGTTCCACGATAACCTGGTTGAGTACATCATCAAAGGTGACGCCGGTGAACTCTCTGAGACCACCTATTTCAGTTCTGAGATGAGCATAAAATGTATCCTCGTCTTTCTCAAATTCAATATTGCAAATGAGCTCTTCCATGTTATCAGGACGGCAATTTTATCTCAATAATAATCCTTTTGATTTCTATTTACGACAGGCTGTTAAAATATGGATCACACATCTATAAAGACCCTTCCAGTGTGGTTCTTGCTCCTGATGAAAGAGTATGCCTCCTCTATCTCTGAGAGACCAAAATGTGCTGTTCCGATATGTTTTATCTTCCCTTTTTCCGCAAGGTGGAGAGTGGATATCATATCATATCTTGTTGAGCTGATGCTCCCCTCTATCCTGTTGCCTTTCAGTATCATTGCTCCGATTGGCAACTCAGCGTTTTTTGGTTCGATGTTTCCAACAACAATCATCCTTCCGCCAAATGCAAGTGATCGAAATGATCTTAAAAACGTGGGCATACCTACTGCTTCAAGAACGATATCAACACCGTCGCCGCTTATATTCTTTACATCCCTGTCGAAGTTTTCCCCGGTAAGCACATAATCGGCGCCAAAAGAGTATATTGCTTCCTTTTTGTCAGGAGAGCTTGTATACGCAAATACCTCACAGCCGAGTGCATGGGCTATCTGAATGGCATTTGAACCTACACCGCCGCTGGCTCCGGTTATGAGTATCCTGGTACCTGTCCTGCAATCGCCTACAACGCTTATCGCATGGTAAACCATGGCAGTGACACATGCCGTTATAGTGGCCATTTCTTCTGGAACGTTGACGGGAACCGGAACGGCTATCCTTTCAGGAACCTTGACGTATTTTGCATAGGATCCCTGAAGATTTTCGCCCATAGTCTTCTTATTGGGACACAGATTTTCCCTTCCGGTTAAACAGAATTTACATATACCGCAGGGGACATATATAAGGGTCGCGACGCGATCCCCAACCCTGAAGTTCCTGACATCCGGCCCGGTTGCTATTATCTTACCAGAAATTTCATGTCCGGGCACTATAGGAAATTTGGCTCTCGGAAAAAAACCTGTATACGTAAGTATATCTCTATAGCATACCCCAGTCTGTTTCTGCTCTATGACAATCTCGTCGCCTGCCGGAACTGGATCCGGGAGATTCTCAACATTTATCCCTTTATTTATACCCTGCATTACCGCCGCTTTCATATCACTTAACCCCCGGCTCATCTTTATTTATGGAAGAATGAATCCATGCCATTGCCCTATCCCTTGCTTTTGCGGGCGTTTCCTCGGTTGAAACGGTACCGGATCTTAAGTATTGAATCAGGAGAGATTCATAACTGCCGCCGCACTCACATTGCGGAATTCTCGATCCATCAGGTATTACAAGCACGCTGTGGCATTTGTTGCATCGCAGAACATCCTTCCGGGACGAAAACTTCCCCTTCTTTGTGATGGGTTTTCCCGCAATCTCCACAATGTCCATCGAAAAATCAACCGTCTTTCCGGATGCAATTGAAGTGCCGACACCGAAAGAATCTGCACCTGCATTCCTTAGAACCACGATGTCCTGGGGTGTCAGGCCTCCTGATACCATTATCTTGACATCCTTGAAGCCCCGGAGATCGAGTTCCCATCTTACCTCCCTTATAATATTTGCAAAATTTCCTCTTCTGGAGGATGGTGTGTCCAGGCGCACGTATTTCAGGTTGGAGAGAAACCCGGCAGCCTTTAAAGCACCAAACTTCTCATCATCATATGTATCGATGAGGACGGTCGCACCTTTTGTCTGAGAGGCAACAGATTTCCAGGCTTTCTCATCTCCCAGCAGCAATGAGAGTGCATGCGGCATTGTTCCGACCGGCTCGATACCAAGGATTCTGGCTCCGAGGGAACCGGAGACGCCATCTGCCCCGCCGATGTATGCAGCCCTGTCTATCATGGGTGCGATGGATGGGTGCATTCTCCGTATGCCGAAAGAAAAGAATGGTTTATCACCGCATGCTATCCTCACAAGTGAAGCCGCTGTACTTATTCCGGAAGACTGGCATATGAAGCCGAGAATGGATGTCTCATAAAGGCCTATGTCCCTGTACTTTCCCCTGACTGAAATGAAAGGTACAGGGGTGCCATGGACATCCCTGTATGGTATTATTGTCCCCTCCGGCAATGCAAAAAGATCAATGTTCTTTCCTTTCAATAGAGATATTATCTCATCAAGTCCGCTGAATGTCACCCATGGATTTTCAAAAGATGAAACAGTTACCTCAGCTGTGATTGAATCATCAATGTTTTCAGATTCAAGAATTTTAAGTGCCCGCTTGAAATATATATCCGCATTATCGCCCTTTAAAATATCCTTCTCGCTAGACATGTTGAAAGTCATTCAGATTACTTCCCTCCTGAATCCCGACTCGTCAATTATATTTGCTCCATAATAACGTTGCATAAATTTTATTGCACTTTCATGATCTTTTGGGTCTATGCTTGTGCATAAATCTGATATGACCGTGATCCCGTAATAATGGAAAAATGCCCCTGCTGCCGTATGCAGTACGCATATATCCGTGCTTATACCGGAGATGTAAAGGTGCTGGAAAGAATTCATCCTTAAATAAAGATCCAGGTCTGTTCCCAGGAAGGCGTCATAATGCCTTTTTGTTATCCTGTAGCTTTTCACACCCTCAAGCTTCGGATACAGCCTGGATCCATCTGTGCCGATAAGGCAGTGCTCGCCCCATATGCTGAACTCTGGATCCCCTGGGACATGCGTGTCCAGCGTGAATATAACAGGAATCTTGCCATCCAGATCCTTCAAAATTTTAGCTGTCCTGTCTGCTACCTGAATCCCTTTCTTTGAACCGAATTTTCCCGTAACAAAATCATTGACAAGATCCACGATTAACCAGGCTGAGTTCACTGCCTTTTTCTCCATTTTGTCATGCCACCCTTATCCTCAAGTTCTATGCCTGCATCCTTCAGCTTTTGTCTGAGCTGATCGGAAAGATCGAACTCCTTTCGTGCTCTGAGATTATCCCTGAATGAAATAATATTCTCCATTAGCTTATCCAAAATCCCAATATCTGATCGGGTATCAATAAAACATAGAAATGAATTGACATCATCCATGAACTCCAGTATTTTTGCCGTCGATTCATGGGAAATCGATTCCATATTTTTATTCACCTCTTCAGAAAGCTCATTCAGGATTGCATATACAGACCTGAAGTCGAAGTCGTTTGATGC
>JAJZLW010000007.1 GCA_021850505.1 Thermoplasmata archaeon | reverse complement strand
CACTATCAGAATACATTGATAAATGCGTCGTTCGATCATCCCATATTCCTCTATTCTTCTCCCCTAAAGAATATCGCTCCTTACCAAGTTTAAAGGTTCTAAATTCAGGAATGGCTGTTGGATATCCAGTGTTATGTGGTCACCTGTAGCTGTTTCAAACCCCTGCACTGACTTCTTTATTAGAATATTTTTCATCTGGTAAGGTTGCCATAATATCCTTAGCTAAATATCAAGATTATTAACTGAAGAAAAGGGATAATTCAGGGATAATTAATAATCCAGATTTTAATTAACAAATATGGCAGACCAGAATAATATTGAAACTACAATCGAGAATTTGCGAAAGGTTTCAGAGCATGGAGACCTTGTCACTTATGACTTAACGGATAAGATTGATCTCTCCAAGCCAAAGGAATTTGCAAAGGCTTTGGCAGACGTCTTCTTTAGAAAAGACGCCATAAACTGGTTCAAAGTAACAGATGATAAAATAGAATTCAACCCAGCCTACAAGGTCAGAATAATTTTGGCCGAAGAACACAACAAATTGCTTGAGAAAGCAGTACAGGACTTTCTTATAGATCTCAGAAAGCAAGACCTGGGAAAAACATTTTCCTCCGATATAAAAGAGGAATCCCAAGAGTCAGGAAAACTAGCAGCGGCAATGGTCACCAGTGCGTTGAGATCCGCCCAGAATTCACTGTATAAACACAGTATGGATAAAATGTACGAGAATTTCTTTGACGATGATTTGGTAACTGACATACTCGAATCCCTTGAAATCAGATCGCTCAATAATGAGGATCTTATAAACTGGAAAAAGTCATTCCTGTAATTGGTACTGTGAATACAGAGCCTTATGATGCAAGGATATTAAATTGTAATGAATCCTTATTAATGTAGCAAATTTCTGTAAGGATCATCCTGCTGGTAGATAAAAATCAAGGTGCCCTTGATCTTCCGAATAATCTTACCTTGCTGTGAGACGGTGTAACCCTTCCTCTGCCCTGCAATTTTACTCTTAAAATGTAATAAGAAGATGCTACCACGAACACAATACCTGCGATGATGATGCTTTCAAGCCCCAGAAATACAAAGAAAATAAATATTGACACCATTCCGGCAACGGGGATCAGGTAAAATTTATCGAATCCGCCACTGGAGCCGCCTGTTCTGTTTACATTCATGTATTTCATATGAGTTTTTATGGCTGCTATGTTAATAATAAAGTATGCAGACAGGACGCAGGTGTTTGATGCTTCCACTATAGTTCCGAAGGATGCCAGTGGCATCATTGCTACTGCTAGGAGGACGGAAACTATTATTGCCAGAATTGGCGTTGAAAACCTGTCAAGCCTTGACAGCGATGAAGGCATCTCCCGGTCCCGGCCCATTGCAAACATCACCCTTGAGGTTCCAAGTATGCCTGTCAGGATTACGCCGGAAGTTGCAACGAGTGCTCCTACCGATACTATTTCCACCAGGAAGAACAGACCTGTTTTCAAAGAGGCAAGAGCAAGAGGGGATGTGGATGTTGCAAGCGTTCCAGGGGTGGCCAGCCCGACGGCAGCAAGACTGATAAGAAAATAGAGCACTGCAGAAATCAATATTGACACTATTATCGCCTTGGGTATCGTCTTTTCAGGGTTGACCACCTCTTCGGATACGGTTGTAACCCTTGAGAAACCTGAAAAAGCAAAAAATATAATTGCTGCACCCGAAATAACGCCATAATCACCTTTTGCAAAGAAGTTGTTCAGGTGTGAGGGATGGAAAAATAGAAGGCCTATAACGGTGAACACCACCAGTATCGTGACATTGACAATAACTATCATTTTTAATGTCTTGGCTGAGTTCTTGATGCCAAGTGCATTCAACACTCCAAAGGAGACCACTATTGCAACCGCTATGAATATCACAGGAAACCTTGAATTAAACAGCGAGTCGAGATAGCCTCCAAAACTTATGGAAACTGCGGCCAGGGCGATAATATTCCCATAAGTCCATAAAGTTCCGCCTATGAAACCTGCATATGGATGCAATGCCTCTTTTCCGTATTCATATACCCCACCTTCCTTATCCACATGGCGAGCAACCTGGGAAAAGCTAATCCCCGTAAAAATAGCAACCAATGCAGCTAGTGGGATGGAGATTAGCACTGCCGGTCCCGCAGCAGCAGCCGATATCCCGATTATTACAAATATTCCCGCGCCAATTATGGCACCCAGATTTATGAAAACAGCGTCAGAGAATTTCAGAGTTCTTGAAAATGAAGATGCCAACGTCTGATAATTACACTATCACCTTAACATTTTGTCAATAATTGAAACTGTTTAGACCGCACAGGAAAACAATATAATTTTTAGATTTCTTCAATGCTCAAAACGTCTTTGTGATCACTGGATCTTCTCCATTTAAGGATAGCATTTTTCTCGAGGCATGAGAACAACTAAATAATTCTCCTTAATTGATATATTAGAATCTGTATGCGGCACACATCCTGCAACGACTTAAACTCGGTTAGTGATCTTATAGCTAGGATAAGAATGATCGAAGGAATCAGTGAAAAATCGCCCTGTCATTTCTATTTCAGAAACCGGGGATTACTGCACTTTCATCTGGATTTGGGTTCACTTTTCGCTGACATAGGTGACCAGAGAATTGACCTTGGAAATGTATCAGACCCGGATCAGGCAAAAAAGGAGTTGGTACTTACAACAGTTATGAAGATTCTTACAGAAAATAAAGCTAAAAAAGTATTTGAACGCTAATTCACTTTAATAAATGTTGTAAGCGTGAAAAAAAACTTTGTTATTGATAACCGAACAATTTATTCAATAATGGTTCTCATTATTCTTCTTGGCTCGTCACTATTTATTGCAGTAAATAGCGATGGAAGCGGAAATAATCACATACTTTATGATCATTATACATCTCTTAACAGCAATTCTTATGGACCCATTGTACCGGTGGCTGCATACATTCCTTTTTACAATCAGTATGGGGTGTCAAATTTCACTGAGGATAATGGCAGTCCTGCGTCTCTCCTGACTGTAGTTGTTAGCCTTTATCCAACAAATTGTACGTTTATGAATTCTTTGTTGTCTGAAATAAGTGATCCCTCTTCAACAATGTATCATCATTTCCTCTCCCTCAACGAGTTTAACCAAATGTTCGGCGGACCGCAGAATGTTTACAACAATCTTGTCAGCTACGTGAAGACATCGGGGGCAGTCGACATTCAGGAATTCAGCGATCGATCCATTCTTGGCTTTAAGGCATCCGCAAATACAGTCAAAAATATTTTTGGCATCGCAATTGAAAATTACACATCCCCAATCGGTGATTTCTATGCCCCGGCCGGGACGCCAAGTCTTCCTTTAAGCATTGAACCTTATGTACAGTCGATATCCGGCCTTTCAGATTACTCTGAGCTGGTAATAGGGCATTCTCCATTAATTTCCAGGGCACTGAAAGCAACAGGATTCAATAGTTCATCAAAATCAACATTAGGTTATCCGATTCCAGTGAATTATTCCGGAGCCCAGTACATTTTTGGATCAGACCTGCAGGTGGCAATGAATGAGGTATCACTTTTCAAGCAGTATGGTTATCCTACAAACATGGTGGAAGCCACAATATTATGGTCTGGTGAATACAATGGTTCAGGAAACGTCCAGACAAGGGAGGGGCTTCTGAAGCCAGGCACATACGTTGGCCCATTTGATCCGTCGGATATTTATGATTATTACAATGAAACCATTCCACCTGGAGAACCCCACAGCAAGGTATACGGATATCCAATCAATGGTGCTCCTGAACCAAGTTTTCTGTCTTCATATGATACAACTGGTGCAAACATTGAAAACACGCTTGATCTCGAAATGCTCGGAAGCACCGCGCCCGGCTCAACGATATATAATGCCTATGGAAACACGTCAAGTAATTCCTGCTTGGATCTGGCCTTCGCTGCATTACTTAACCCATCACAAACATCACCTGCATACAGTAATTTGCTCAATCTATCTGTGATTTCAAACTCATGGGGTGGACCTGACTGTGTCAATTCTACCTGGAACTCCATGCTCAAAGAAGCGACCCTTCGCGGAATAACCGTAATGGCCGCAAGCGGTGACGATGGCGACTGTTACTCTAACGTAAATAAAGAATATTTAGGATCAAACGAGAGTTTCCCAGCCTCTGTTGCATATGATAATTACGGTATGCTGGCGGTCGGAGGCGTTTCAATGTACCTGAATACGAATTTAAGCATTGTTTCCGAAAAGAACTGGTTCGTTCCAGCAACATCATCAACAGGTTACGCCGTGGGTACAACATCGGGAATATCCCATTTATACGCCGAACCCTCATGGCAGGTCAATTCGTCCGCCAATCTTCTTATCAATGGCGCAGGTCGTGGCGTTCCGGATCTTTCA
>JAJZLW010000040.1 GCA_021850505.1 Thermoplasmata archaeon | reverse complement strand
TTTCTTATTGCCCTCTTCCTCACCATAAACAGTTCTATCAAGTTCTTCGTAGCTCGCAACGTCATCTAGGTCTTCTTTTTTGTTGATTCTGACCTTTGACATAATCTCATGAAATAATTCAAATGGACCTATAATAATCTTTTGTTATTCCCAGATCCAGCAACATGATCCTTTTAAACGATAAAAATTAAGAATCTATCACGGTTCCAATCAATCTCTCTTGCTGACAACAACCATGGCGGGTTGAACCTCAAATTTTCTCTGCGATACCCTTGTAACTGAGAGCAGGGCGCTCCTCTTCTTGGTGTTTTCGAAATACTTGAGTATTTGCTTGACAAGTGCAGCACTGACCTCAAGCTCAATGTAAATTGGATTGCCCTTGTGGAACCATGTTGCGATTATCTTATTGTCTACCTGATCAAATAGATCCTCTAAATCTACTTCGATATCAATCCTCTGTCCAACTTCCAATTTCAAGTTTCCCAGCTCAGCAAGTGATCGGTTTCATTGTTCTTTAACCTTCTCAAACATCTTCCGCTAAATCAAAAGCTTTCAAGTAGCCTGATATCTAGTAACTTTTCAAGTTTCCTTGCCAACTTTATATCTGGCTGGAGATCTCCCCTCTCAATTTTTGATAACACGTTTTTCTTTTCCAGGAGCTTGCTGGCCAGGTCCTCCTGTGTCCAGGACAGTCTTTCCCTTGCCTCCCTTACAATCTGGGCGTATTCAGGTACCACAAAAATGTCCTCAGAATCTGATTGTTTTTTCTTCGGATGGTTTACCTTTTGTTTTGGTATAAAATGGGTACTGCTTTTTGGTGGTGACTCTATTACAACCGTCTGAACCTGCTTTTTAGGAGGGTCAACAGGCACGCCAAAATGAGCGCAAGAATCACAGACTAAAAGAACCGTGCCCTCAACCCTGACTTTTTGAGTCTTTGGAACATTTTTCCCACACATTTCACAGAACATGATGTGCGTATCCCAAATTAGAATATATTTCTTAACCATCAAAGCGGCAGCATATAATTAGCAATAGAAAGCATTTAGATTAAAACTGCATACAGATATATTGGCAACAGGTAATTTCGGTGAAAGGCTCATCCGGATTGGTAAAGATTTCTTCACTATTACAGAATATAAGAAGGCTGTTTTTGGTGAAGACATCATAAATTATCATGGAAAGTTTGCCAGAAAGATTGAGCCGAAGAGAAGCAAGCTCGGGGCAGCCCTGATAAACGGATTGGATCGTTTTCCATTGAATGATGATTCGAATATACTTTACCTGGGTGCGTCTACCGGAACTACCGTCAGCTATCTATCGGATGTTTGCATCTTCGGCAGAATCTATGCAGTAGAGGTTTCAATCGAATCGTTTTACCGGCTGCTTGGGCTAGCAGAAAAAAGAAGAAACATATATCCTATTATTGAGGATGCGAATATGCCTGAAAAATATTCATTTTTCGTAGATAAGGTTGATTTGATATACCAGGACATCGCGCAGAGAAACCAGATACAGATATTCAACCTGAATGCTGATATGTTTCCGACTGCTAAGTATGCATTCCTGGTTGTAAAGACTAGATCCATTTCTTCGAGATTTCCAGAGCAGGCTTTACTTAAGACTGCCCTGAAAGAAGTAAAATCCTTTAATGTCAGGAAAATAATAGATCTGGCCCCGTTTGATCAGTCAAATTTCATGGTTTATATGGAAAGATAAATTATGACGATGATATGACAGTGCAAAACAAAGAATTGTTTTAATCTACAGAATTATTACCTCGTTTAAATCTGGTGAAAAAAATGGATGTACGAATGCTTTCCGATCTTGGTTTTGTAAGGAAGAGGTGCACGAAATGCGGAAAGTACTTCTGGGCCATTTCGCGAGATCGGCTGACCTGCGGTGATACTGATTGTGACGGATATTCATTCATAGGTAGGCACTTTACCAAAAGAAGATTTGACAATAACGAAATGAGGGATCTTTTCATTAATTATTTCATCAAGGATCATACATTACTCAAACCATATCCCGTCGTCCCTAGATGGAGGGAGGATGTTTTGCTTGTCAATGCTTCAATATACGATTTCCAGCCGCATGTTACATCGGGACTTGTCAAGCCGCCGGCAAATCCTATTGTGATGTCACAGCCAAGTATTCGTATGACAGATGTTGACCTGGTGGGGGAAACCGGGAGGCATCTGACGAGTTTTGAGATGCTGTGTCATGACTCATTCAACACTGAGAAAAATATGATCTACTGGATTGATGGAACCATATCTCGTTCATTTTCATTCTTCACTGAAGCCATGGGTATAAAGCCTGATACTGTAACTTATGTCGAAAAACCCTGGAGCGGAGGCGGAAACGCGGGTGAGGCAATGGAGGTTTTTGTTGGCGGCCTTGAAATAGCTACCCTCGTCTTCATGGATATGAAGAGCGATCCTGCAGGCGATTTCGAAGTTGATGGTGAAAAATATTCTAAAATGAATCTTCAAATCGTTGACACAGGTTATGGACTTGAAAGATTATCATGGCTGTCCTATGCCACCAGCACAATTTATGATTTCCTTTATCCGGACATAATAAGGAAGGTTCTTGACATTGCAGGCATAGGCCGCCTTGATTCTGTCCTTCTTCGATCCATTACAGAAAACTCAGTCCTGATGCCTGGGAAGAATATTCAGGAACGGATATCTCATTTATTTAAGACAGGTGACAGGGGGGTTTCCGAGTATGACGAGAAGTCAGCCTTGCGGGCATTCAATGATTCTAAGGCCGTCTACACAATAGCCGATCATACTAGATCAATATTGTTCCTTCTTTCAAATTATGTAATACCTTCCAACGTCAAGGTTGGCTACCTTGAGAGGATATTATTGAGGAGAACGTTCAGGGCCTTCTCAAACCTTGGCATTGAAAATGTTCTCATGGATTTATTGAAGATGCAGTACTCACGGTTTTCTTCTATACTTAATGAAATGGACTGGGACTTCGCTGAGAAGGCTGTAAGTGATGAAATGAGTAAATATAAGGTGGCGCTCCAGGGCGGAGAATCGATCATTTCAAGGATAATTGCCAAAACTGGTGTTATAAGTGAAAAGGACGCCATCCAGCTTTATGACTCACACGGTCTTGATCCTGAAACGATTGAGAGGATATCTGAGGAAAAGGGAGGGCGCGTCAAGATTCCGAGCGATTTCCACATGAAGGTCATGTCACTGCACGAACCAAAGCACAAGATGAAGAAACAGATTGCGATCCCCGCCGGGCTTGAGACCAGGCCGCTTTATTATGATGACACGCAGATATCAGATTTCACCGGTCTGGTACTTTACAGCTCAGACGGCATCCTCATAACAAACCAGACCGCTTTTTATCCTGAGGGCGGGGGTCAGCCATGCGACCTTGGCTACTTTGATTACGGAAATAAGAGAATAAACGTGAATTATGTTGAAAAAGTGGGAAAGGCAATTATTCACCATGTTGACACTGATATTCCAGAAAAAACGAGAATAAAGGGCCATATAGATAGGTTCAGAAGGAAAAGATTGATGTACCATCACTCTGCAACTCACCTCTTACTCGCAGTTACCCGGGAAATTCTGGGCAAACATGTATGGCAGGCAGGTGCACAGAAAGGCGTGGATGAATCAAGAATAGATATTACGCATTTCTCTCGCCTCACAGACGAGGATGTGGAAAAAATTGAAAAAAGGTGCCTTGATCTTATTTCAAAAGGTGCCAAGATTATCGTAAGAAATATGGAATGGTATTCAGCACTTGACAGGTTCGGGTTTTCTCTATTCCAGGGCGGTGTTCCACTGGACAGCAAGCTCAGGGTGGTCGAGATTGATGGCATCGATGCCGAAGGATGCGGTGGTACCCATCTTGATAATATCAATGCTCTTGGTTTCATAAAAATTATCCGTACGGAGACTGTTCAGGAGGGCATCCAGAGAATCGTATTTGCTGCGGGCGAGGCTGCTCTGTTGCGTACGCAGAAGGTATACAGGTCACTTCGATCCGTACAGCTTGATCTTGGAGTAGAAGAGGATAAAGTGGACGAGACTTTCCGCAAAACTTTCAGCCAGCTTATTGAAGCAAAAAAACAGATTGAAACACTCCACAAGGCAAGGGTGAACGATGTTATAAAAAATTCAAGAAGTATTGAGGGGGGTTCATTTCCATTAAAATATGTAAATGCCTCACTGAATGAGGAGGAAATAAAATTGATTTCAAAAATTGCCTCTTCTGAAAAGAAATACGCCTACCTGATTGCGAATTCAGATCAGAATGAGTCTAAAAAACTCTTCATAAGTCCTTCTTTTGACGCAATTCAGTTCATGAAGGGCTTTGAGGGAAAACATGTCGTGATACTTAATGGAAACAAATTCCTGGTGGAGTTCAGTAGCGATGTCGATACTGCAAAGTTAATAAGCATGATTACAAATAGAAGCAAAGAGTGAATGACGCAAAATAACGATATCAATCAAGTTATTTCTATCGCATCCAGTTATTTTGCATTCAGTACTGAGGATAT
>JAJZLW010000160.1 GCA_021850505.1 Thermoplasmata archaeon | reverse complement strand
TTACTTCGCAGAAATCGCAGCCCACACCGCATCCCCTCATGACCTCAACCATGCCTTTCATTGATGGTTCTGTTATGAGTGGTATATCCTCAAGTCTAGGGTAAGCAGATGTTTCTATTCCTCTGGCAATGTAATGTGGATCCTTGACTATTACCTTCCTGAATTTATCATCATATGACATGTAGCCCCTGTAGAACAGCTTCTCGTTGATGTTGTTATCAACTATTTCCTGGAAAAGCTCCGGAACAATGTCATCGGTTTCTCCCTGCACAAAATAATCAATGTTCATCCAGCCAATTTCATCCTTCAGGACAGTGAACTCCCAGACACCGGGTCCGCCGACCACCAGCTTTGCCTTTTTTCCTCTTCTCAGTGCATTGACTTTCTTGATCAGGTTATCCCATTCCACCCTGACCCATGGCCTCATGTCCCCGCCCATAAGGACATAATACGACATTGTGGTGGGCCCTATGCCAAGTGGATCCATCGTCGTTATCCCAATAATTTCAGTGTCATCTTTAATGAACTGGTCAAGGTGATCCTCATGTGCAACCGCAATATCAGTCGGCTTGTATTTCCTTAGCAGGCTAGCCTGCAGTTTCCTGAGAGAATAAGGAGCAAAGAGGCTCTGCCCATCTGGCTTTGCTGGCAGTCCTGGTCCCTTCAGGAAGCGGTATATGCTCCCCGGAATGGCACGTGAAGGTGCACAAGGCAGGAAATCGAGAAGTGGAAAATCCCTGTAATTAGAGCTTAAAGTGTAGTCGGATACCAGTACAAATTTAGTCATTTTAAACTGATTTACTAATATATGGCTGATTTATAAGATTTTTGCAAACCTGATAGAAAAACTTAAGTATGGTTCCATCTGGAAAGCTTAGATATTAAGATTCAAATACTTTTTTAACAGTTCTGGAATAAAATCATCCAAAAAATATCAGATCATAAAATGAGAATGAGCCAGGCAAGTAGCAGCAAAACTCCGGCCCCAGTCACAAAGATCCCAAGAACCAGGATACCCAAAATTAAAAGGACTATGCCAATTATTAACGACAGATCCCTAGCACTTGAATTTACCCTCTTTAACCTGTTGAAGATAGAAGCATATGTTATAAAAAGAAAAACCAGGGTTATCACGATAATAACGAAAATCGCAAGTTTCCCCAGTAGAAAAGATCCAAATGCATCAAGGGAACCCAGTGCATTCTTAACGGGTGTGAAAAAACTTATGATATCATATATGAGTGCAATCAGAAGTAAAAGCAGTGCCAACCCAGAAAGAAGCCTGGCAACAATGACCCTGTCTTTTCTTGACATAGGTAAACATTATGCCTTTCTATACTTAAATAATTGCACAGCATTTTAGACTGTCACGACTGCAAAAAAGATATATCTTCTATAGTTAGGGATGAAAATGGAAGGTCCGCCATTAAGGGTGCTATATAAGAGGATATCTCATTTCAATGGACAATACTGCAAGATTTACTGGAATGGATCGGTTCTGTCGGGCAACATAAACCTGATACCGTATGGAAAGAGGCTCATAATAAAATTGCCAGAAAGATATATTGTGGTCTTCTTCGGGATGTCAGGCACTGTGAAGATAAAGAACATTACTTGCGAAAAACCAAGCATGGTGATTGTCAACAAAAGATCAGTTTCTTTATTTTTTTACAGATGCGCAATATCAGAAAAAACGCTTGATGAATTCTTTGAATATTATGATCCCAGAAAGGACATAATGGATCCACAGTGGGACCCTTTCGGAGCTATTACTAAAATTAAAGCATTGAGAAAAACAGATTCCATAATATCTGATATACTGCTTGACCAGGAGATATTCTGTGGTTCCGGCAATATAATCAAGAACGAGGTTTTGTGGAGAACAAAGGTCAGTCCTGAGAGAAAGGCCTCAGAGATTAATGACATCAAAATTTCCGAAATTGTTAATGCAGTCACTGATTTCTCAAATATATTCTATTATGCAAGGCTTAATCACTCGAAATTAACAGGAAGATTTTATGTTTACAGGAAAAAAATTTGTCCCGTGTGTTTAGGGAGGATATCGGTCGGGAAGCTAGGTATAACCAAAAGGATTACATTCTGGTGCAATAATTGTCAGGCTTTATAGAATTTAAGGATTTTTTTGTACCAATACACTTATAAAGACAGGTCGTAATTCACCGCTAATGAAAAAATTAGGAGCAGCAATTATAGCAATTGCTGTAGTATTGATCATCATCGGCGGATTTTTTGTCTATAACAGCTACGTCTCAAATTCGAACAAAACTGCCACAGTAGACATGGAAGTTGCGGATTTACCAGTTATGAATGCATCTGCAGTATACATAACATTTTCTGCAGTTGCGTTTCATGGCAACAATAACAGTGGCTGGAAAAACTATACTCTTCCCCATGGAAAGGAGACTGTCAATATACTTGGACTGGATGTATCGAATGCCTCTCTGCTCTCAACCTTGAAACTGACTGCTCAAACATACACCATGTTCCGGTTGTATATCACAAACGTAACAGCTGTGATAGCGGGTGTTGCAATCAATTTCACACTTGCATCGTCATTTGGATTCCTTAACCACCCAGTCACATTAGCAGCGGGTTCGACGTCAACGATCGTCTTCGAATTCAATCTGACACAGGATTTAAACCTATCAAGCCATATATTCACTCCGAACCTCGGCATCGAGGTAATCGGATAAACTTATTTTTTTTAATGTATAGCTGAAAAATTATAACATAAAAACAGTAAATCTAAAAGATAACACTCTGATTATTTGCCTCGCACATTCAATTAAGATGGGACAGGATCAGTAAACCATAAATAAAGGGATGCTGCATGGTATTCTCAAAAGCCTATGGAAACATCGGTTAATCTGAAAGACTATACTGTCAATATCTTCATGAAAACATTAAATTAAGATCAATTATCCGAGGCGTCAAAATATTTATCCACCGTCAAACTTTGTGTCAGGATACATGCAATGAATCCTGACTTGACATTTATTCTGGTGTTAATAACCTGGTTTTTCCTGTATGGTTTGGCATTGTTTGAGGTCCTGTCAGGAATAGTAAAGAATAGACGGGGCGAGGCCTACAACGAGAAAAGACTCACAGTTAGATCATTCATATTCCTGCTGATAGGTGCAATAGTGGTGATGGTTTACTTATTCTTCTCATTTTTACAGGTCAACCAGTTTTATTCAACAGAATTACTTCTAGGGATTATCCTCCTCCAGTTGCTTTTCTTGATGATATTGAGAGCAATACAGAGGAAAGGAAATAAAAACGCCCAAAGTGTAGTATATCCAGTCGATGTAAGCGAGCAGGTACAGGAAAAGCAGGTCAGGATCATTTTTTTCTCGTTTTTAATTACGACGGCTTTCTGGTCGCTGCTAAGATTTTTCAACATTATTCAGGGAAGTTATTTCACATCTCTAATCATCACACCTATCCTTACCGGAATGACAGTTATTACATTTATTTTCTGGCTTGTATTTCTGGTTGCTGTCAAGCCCTGGCGTAACCACTGATTTATTCCCACCAGATCATTACAATGATAACCAAATTACATCTGACACAGCCTCTAAAAGTATAACTTTATTTCACTAGTTTTGATTATGTAGATATGAACGAGATCAAGGTATTTTATGACGGTCATTGCCCTGTCTGTGTCAGGTCAATGAATCTGGTCAGAACTTCTGATAAAATTGGTCTTGTTAATTTTACATCCTTTCGTGATCTTGCGAAGGCAGATCTTCCAGTTCAGGAGGATATTCTTGAAAGAAGCATAGTCGTAGAGACCAAAGATGGTAAAACGTTTACTGGCATGCATGCGGTCCTTAAAATATTGCTGCGGGTACCAGAATTATTCATCCTCGCTGTGTTCGTATATTTTCTTAATGCCATCGGGATAGGAGAAATTACTTATTCAAAAATATCCGCTTCCAGGTATTCCATCCTTTCAGGCAGCTGCACTGGCAACTGTAAAGTTCCGGAAACCAGAAGCAAACAATAATAATCCGTTTTCATTGTGGTTGTCCTTGTTTGAACGACAGGCGAATCTATCTGGTAAGGCATGGTGAAACAGCCTGGAACTCGCGCAAAATATGGCAGGGCCAGATCGGCGAGGGTTTGAATGATCGCGGCATGAAACAGGCCGAATCAGCCGCCTCGAAATTACTTGGCAGAACAATATCCACTATATTTTCCAGCGATCTGAAGAGGGCACTTGACACAGCAAGAATAATTTCTGAAAAGACAGGCATCAGGATTCAAGAAGATCCTGAATTCAGGGAACGGTCTCTCGGTTTACTGTCTGGAATGGAGGAAAGTGAAATACTTAAGAGATATCCGACTGTAATTCTGGAAGACGGTTTCCTTGGGAGCAATGACGTTGGGAATGCCGAACCATGGATGGATTTCTGCAACAGGGTCATTTCAAGATTCCACAGGGTATCCATTGAATCGGAGAACGATATATGTATAGTTACGCACGGTGGAGTGATTTACGCAATATTCAGATATATTGACGATAATTTTCACA
>JAJZLW010000159.1 GCA_021850505.1 Thermoplasmata archaeon | reverse complement strand
AAAGATATTAAACTTTTGACTTTTTAAGGAACCTTGATATACGGCACTATGAAAATTGTTGAGTGTGTTCCTAACTTCAGTGAAGGGAAAGACGAAGTGGTAGTTAAGAAGATTGCACAGGCTATTTCATCTGTGGAAGGAGTCAAAGTACTTGACAGCGAGATGGATGCAAACCATAACAGATCGGTTATAACTTTCATATCAACTCCAGAGGCAGCACTGGAAGCAGCTTATAGGGGAATTAGGGAAGCCGCTGCGCTGATTGATATGGGAAAGCATAAGGGGGAACATCCGAGGTTTGGTGCCTCAGATGTCATCCCTTTCATACCAGTATCGGGCGTAAGTATGGATGAATGCATCGAGATATCAAGAAAACTTGGAGAGAGGGTTGGGAATGAGCTGGGAATTCCAGTATACATGTATGGAAATTCCGCGATGAGGGAATATAGAAAAAATTTGGAGGATATAAGGAACAAGAACTTCCAGCTTGAGGAACTCACAGAAAATATACAAAGCGATCACTGGAAGCCAGATTTCGGACCTCAAAAGATAGGAAGTGCCGGTGCTTCCATAATTGGCTCCCGCGATTATCTGATAGCTTACAATGTCAATCTAAACACAAATGATCTGGAAATCGGAAAAAAGATCGCTAAAGCACTGAGAGCAAGGGATGGCGGATTGACGTTCGTAAAAGCATTGGCTTTTTATCTAAAGGACAGGGATCAGGTTCAGATTTCAATGAATCTGACTAATTTCAACAAAACTCCAATTTACAGAGCTTTTGAACTGGTTAAACTCGAGTCGATGAGATTCGGGATTTCCATACACGAATCGGAGGTTGTTGGTCTCATACCGATGGAAGCCATCGTAGAAACATCAAAATACTATCTACAGCTTAACGGCTTTAAGTCTTCCCAGATACTGGAAAAAAAGATGATGGAGTGAATTATGGATCTAAATAATTTTATGGAAAGGCTGGCTAGTAAAGAACCTGCCCCGGGAGGTGGCGCTGCAAGTGCCCTGGTTGCAATGGTTGGAAGCGCTTTATCCTCAATGGTTTCAGCACTGACTGAGGGGAAAAAGGGATATGAGCATGTACAGGAACGGGTTAAGGCAATAGAATTGAAAATGCTTGAAATAAGGAAGAATCTTGAGGATTTAATGCAAGAGGACGAACAAGCCTTCAATAAGATATCGAGCACATGGAAATTGCCTAAGAGTACAGACGAAGAAAAAGCGGCAAGAAAAAAGGCTCTTCAAACAGCCTTGAGGGATGCTATAGAGCCACCATGGAGAATAGCAAATCTTGCTTCTGATGTAATGGATAATGCACTCGATCTCCTATCTATCGGAAACAAGAACGCGATAACAGATTCTGCCTGTTCACTGATTTTTGCGTTTAGTGCCGCAGAGGGGGCACTTCTTAATATAACGATCAACGTTAATTTAATTGATGACGCTTCATTCAGGACTGCGCAGGAAAAACGGATGAAATCTTTCTATGCATCTTTGGAGAGAAAAAGAGACGATGGTATGAAAATACTTAATTCTTCCATTCATACATCGTTTCTTTAATATGATTTTGAAAACACAACGTCCGTCGTTTGTCTGATTTTATAGGAAATTATATATATTGCGAAACCCATTACTATTTGATAAATATGCCATATAAATTTAAATGCGCAGACATCGGAATGAACTGTGGATTCACCGTTAAGGGTGCTAGTCCTGATGAGTTAATGCCAAAGATAGCACAACATGCAAAAGACGCCCATAAAATAGAAGAAATTAACGAGGATCTTAAGAAAAAGGTTCAGGGCGCAATAAAGAAAACAATGTTTTAAAAATATTACCATTTTTAAATAATACAAGTTAAATAAATTCTTTTGCAAGTATTTCTATCTGATCTTCTGAATGGACTCATTATGGTAATATCCATGTAAACAGTATAAGTTAGGATAGAAAGTAAATAATCAAGTCATTGATACCCCACAAACCAACCGGTGCACTGTAACCGATGATCACAATGCCTTTGGATGAAACATCACAGGAATCATTTAGTCACAATACCTGGTATCTTGGATACCTGACGTCAAATATATCAGGTGGGCTCACAACACCACTAATCCCTCTTTTTATAACTGTGTATCTTGGATTAAATGTATTCTATGTCGGCATCACATCCGCTATAGCCTCCGCTGCATCGGTGCCCGCATTGATAATGTGGGGTCTCCTCTCAGACCGGTACCGTAGGAGGAAAATATTTATTCTGATTGGCTTTTTTGGGGGGTTTATTTCACTTCTTCCAATGATTTACGTGAGGAATGTGATCGATTACATTGCAGTTTTGGTGGCATTTCAGGTGGTTGTTATGGCATGTGTTCCTGTCAGCACCATGATACTTATTGAGAACACAACAGAAGATCGCTGGTCCTCCGTGATGGGCAGATTCAATTTTATTGCATCTATTGGGACAGTTTTGGGGCTGGCCGGGGGTATAGCATTTATCTATTATTTCGCAGATATTGGCGGCAGGATATTCCTTTATGTTTATGTTATTGCGGCTTTCGTTTATCTTGTCTCGGCCATAATTATATCGATTGCAATACCTGAACCAAAGAAAAAGCTTGAAAGGAGACGCCTTGCAAATTTACATTCGACAAGGATTATGGAGCGAATCAGATTCTTTCCAACAAATGTCATACACTTTTTTGGTCTTAATGAAGGGAAGAACAGGATCGACCGTAAGCTGAAAACCTACCTTTTCTTCACCTTTTTCCTCATGTTCTCCTTCCAGATGTTTTTTGTGCCTTATCCTGTGTTTGTAATTACAAAGCTCAATGCGAGTACAATTGAAATCTACATACTATACATTATGAATTCTGCACTTGGTACAATTACGTTCCAGCTCACTGGCAGGGTAAGCGCACGCATGGGCCTCAGGAAAATGCTTGGAACTGTTCTAATGGTGAGAATAGCAGTGTTCGGAATGACCGCAGGTATTGCATACATAATGTCTCCGGACACGACATGGCTCATAGTTGCCATCCTTATTTATGGCCTTATCGGGTCGCTGTGGAGCTTCATAGCGATTGCCGAAACTGCCTCTGTCTCGGTAATGAGCATGAAAAACACAAGGGGAAAGGCAATTGGTTATTACAATTCGCTGAACGGTGCCGGTCAGATATTTGGCGGCCTGCTCTCTGGAGCAGTCTCCCTGTATCTTGGATATTCCATGGATTTTCTCATTGCCGCAGTAATGGTCGCAGTGGGCACATTGATGATCGTCAGGCTTACTCCTGTCGGTACGACAAGGTCAAGTGTTTCAGCAGCAGCAACCTGATCAGATAAGGCTTCCCCGGACTTTTTGCTTATCTATTGCAACACCCTTCGGGGTGACTATGACGAGAGATTCACCCAATCGTGCGATGTCCCCGCCAGATTCCTTGCCAAGATGCCTGAGCTCCTCAACGACGTTCCTGAAAAGACTCTCCTCACGGAGTATCTTGCTGCAATCGACGATAACAAAATTCCCGTCGTGAACGAATTCCCTTATCATGAAAACATCCTCGTATCTATATACTTCTGCAACCTTGACGGTCGTATTGACCTCAGGGCCCTCTGGCGAAAGATGAAGATCATTCAGATCAATGAATCTCCTTGGTTCACCCGGCCTCCTTGTCTCGTTTTTAGCCTGGTTCTTTCTCTTAATCAAGACTGGCATGGGAGCTACAGAGTATAATTAAAATATAAACATTGCGATTATGTCTGACATCTCTGGTTATTGTCGTACCCTCTTCACCATGAGGTGGAATAGATTGGAGAAACCATCTTTCCAGGTGTTCAGCTTTGGTTTTGTAATCCTTACACCGTACCTGATTGGTATCTCGATCAGGGTACCAGTTCTCAGGGCCTCTATTTTCATATCCTGCGAAAAAGACATGCCGTCGCTGAGGTTCTTGAATTTTTTATAAGCTGACATCCTGAATATCCACATGCCGCTCTGTGAATCCTTTAACGGGAAATTGAAAAATATTCTGATGAACAGGTTCAGGACACTGTTTCCAACGTAGTGTAATGTGGTGTAGTTTGTATTGTTCCTTAATGTCATACGATCACAAGAAATGAAGTCAACATCGCTTCCCATTAGAATCTGAACGAAAGCACCGGCAAGCGATGCGGGGTAGGTGCCATCCCCGTCCAGACATATTATTATTTCACCTGTTGCCCTGGCAAGTCCAGTCTTGTAAGCGACACCGTATCCCTTCTTTGGCTGGCTGATGACTGTCGCACCCTTGCTGGCAGCAATTTCACGGGTACGGTCGGTGGAATTAGTGTCCACGATAATTATTTCCAGTGGATTCAGGTGCATCAGATCATCGATGACAGATCCTATTGTCTTCTCCTCGTTTATTGTCGGAATGACAACGCTTGTGGCAGGGATCGCTGTTTTGTCCATGTTTTACTTTCAGCCCCCATATAGTTTGAGTTTAAAAGACATTGCAGATCAGGTTTCAACAAAAGAAGCTCCATTTCTCTTAGATACCTCAAAGATCGTGTCGCCTGCTGATATAAGCTCAGAATGGTGCGTGATCATGACAACCTGCGGAATCAACATATCATCCCCAAGAGCATAATGAAGGATGTTTCTGAGATTTGCCCTTCTTTCCTCATCGAGAAAGGTCGTCGGCTCATCCATCAGGAAACAGTTCATCCTCTGCTCTTCGTCAAGAAAACGCGATATTGATATTCTGAGTGCTATGGCAAGTGCAATTCTCTCGCCGCCAGAGAGAGCCTGAAGATCTATGCTCCCGGATCTCTGGACGCGAACATCAAAGTCCTCGTCGACTTCCACGTCATCAAACTCCAGTGAAAACGATGAAAGAATCTGCCTTGTGCCGTTTGTTATGAATTCAGAAGCACGCTGCCGCAGATATTTCTGGATTCCATCAACACCGAATGCAGTTCTTATTTTCTTTGCTATTTCTATTGCTGCCTCAATATTCTTGATCTCCTTTTCAATTACAGAGAGATCCTCCTCTTTTTTCCTGTATCCAGCAATTTCATCATCCAATGCTTCTATTGTCCTGATGGTTGCCTGAAGATCTGCGTTTATTTCTGTAGATCTTGCCCTTGCCTGCCGGTATTCAACTTCAAGAGAGGAGCATTCCCGTTCAACTATATCCATCCCATTCAATTCCTTCTCTGCGGAGGCAATATCGCCGCTCAATTTCTGAAGGTCCTCTTTTCTTCCATCCAGGAGCGCCTGAGAATTTGAAAAATAGTCGCGTCTTTTTATGAGTTCGTCAAATTTCCTTGAGATCGGCCGGAGTCTTGTCACTGTTTCGTTTGTGAATTCCTCGCCGATTTTCGCTGATACGTCGGCGATACTGCCACGGGCAGACTCAAGAAGTGCTGTTTCTGAATCTAGCCTTGACCTTTTCGAATCAAATTCGGCAGTTAAATTCATGGATTCGAGAAGAGAAAACCTTTTCTCAATGTGTTCAAGTTTTTTTATCTCCTCCTCTATTTCTGCTATATTCTTTCTTATGGCATTATAATGTTCATGCTGGGCTTCCAGGGATTTCATTGCCTTCTCATCCAAAGCGAGCTCCTCAGTTTCGCTATTCAATCGCTCAATTGAAAGCAGATAAGCTGAGACCCGTGAGGATTGCATTTTTTCCAGCAAGGAGTCAAGTTTTTCAATTTCCGCGTTAATTTTTCCAATCTCAGTTGCCAGGTCGCCGGCCCTTGCCATGAATTCTGTTATAGATGAGGATATTTCAATATGCAGCTTCGCTACATGGTCATCTGTGAGCAGACTGCCGCATAGTGGGCATGTCTTCTTTCCTGCAAGCTTTTCAGCCCTTTCCTGTGCCTCTTTCTTGCCGGTGTTAATCATCCCAAGATCTACTTTCATATTTCTGATTCTTTCTTCCAGTTTTCTCCTGTTTTCTATGGTAGACTCAATCCTTTCTCGTACCGATGATTTTGACGGATTATCAGTCCCGAACAGTTCGATTATGAATGATCTCTCTGGATCGACAGATTTCCTGATATTGCTTATGGAATCCCTTAACCTTGACACCCTGTCAGAAAGCATGAGATATTCATTGCTGCTTTTTTCGAGGTTTGTTAAATCTGATCGGAGAGCAGTGATTCTTTCATTAAGTTCTGTGAATTTTGAATGTTGATTTTTCAGCGATTCCATCTCTTCCATCAGTGCCGATATATCCTTTATCTGCTTTGAGAGGGATTCAATTTCACGAGAGTACAGAGCAATTTTTTCAAATTCAGCAATATTATCGAAGATCAGATCTCGATGTGCCAGATAAGGGCTTTTAGAAACCTCCTCCAGTTCTTTATCGACCTGGGCTTTACCTTCCATTTGTTTGCTCAGTTTCTGGATCTCATCACTTATCCTTATTGAATCCTCCTTCTTCTTTTTTAGAAAATCCGCTTTAGCCCTTAACTCACTAAGTTGCTTCCTGGAAGATTCGTATTTAGTTTCCAGTGATTTCTCATGTTCTGTTGCATTCTGGAACAAAACATCATTTTCCTTCTTTTTAATTTTCATTTCCTCGATCCTGCCCAAAAGCTGCTGTGTTTTCGCCCTTATAAGGGATAACTCAACAATGGATGAGCCCATGTCAGATAACCGATCCTTGAGCTCTGTCTCCACTTCACGCATCCTGTCAGATGCACTCTCAAGCTTCTCAATGCCAATTATCTTCGCAAAGAGCTCTTTTCTTCTTTTAGGCTGCTCGTTCACGATTTCATCTATTTCCCCCTGCCCCACAAATACGCTGTTTTGAAAAACGTCCTTCTCCATACCGAGTACTGTCTCGACATATCTTGTCACACTGTCCTGGGAAAAAGCCTCCTGAACACCGTTCCTGAATGCGAAAGCTTCTCTGTCCTGCTGTCTGGAACCGTACGATCTTGTGATAATGTATTCGTCGTTATCTATATTGAAGGTAAGCCTGACGCTGCATTTTTTCTTACCATTCCTGACTGGGTTTGATAATCTGGTGCGATCCTTCCCGAACATCGCAAACCTGATCGCGTCCAGTATGCTGGATTTGCCTGATCCATTCGGTCCCACTATGAGATTAATTCCCCTGTCAAGTGAAAGGGAGGTATCCGCATGTGAAAGAAAATCCTCCATTTCAATCTTTTTTATCAGCATCTTTTCCAGTACCCTCCAGGATCCTTTTCACGATGTAAGACACCTCGTCTTTTGATGCCTCTCCGCCGACATTTGAAAATATGTCCAGTGCAAGATCTGCCATCTTTTCATCCCCCCTGAAATAATCGGAGAAAAGCTTCTTTCTGTCAAAGTGCTCGCCTATCCTGACAGCAGGAGCGCTTTCCTTTATTATAACGGGTCTCCTGAACATTGCCTGACCCGTAAATTTTGAAACAATTCCGAAGGCTGTGGCGTAGTCCCCGGAGCCATAAACCTCTGAAATTATTAGCGGTTTTTTTTCTTTGCTGAATTGACTGGATCTTTCAATTGCCCTTTCTATATCAGATTCCATGTTCTCAATTGTTGTGGATATCCTGAACTGAGGTCTCGGTGACTTCAGTCGGAACCTGTGGAATTCAATGTTTCCGTTGTCCAGATCGATGATATTGACGGCTTTTCCATCCTTCTGAAAGGCAGGTATCTCTGCAGCACTGTTTATTTCAGTAGAGCCTGCATATGCGAATGGCGCGGGAAACTTCCTGTAATGTGATATGTGTATATGACCAAAAGCAAGGTACGAGTAACCTGAAGGTAACATCTTTTCATCGATCTGAACGTCTTCAGGATGCGTATATCCGGATACGCCCTGATGTGATATCAACACTGAATTATGGTGATCCCTGGCATACGAATCGGCCCTTGAGTATATATCTGGCAGTTTTTCCCTTCGTGAACCCTTCATGTTTGATATTCCTGCTATTAATGTTCCATCTTCCAGAACGTGTGTTTCCAGGTCCTCTGTGCCCATGAGATGAAGCCCGAGGAAATCGAATATTCTGGCTGCCGGGTAATCTACACGTTTCGGGCGATCGTGATCCCCGAGAACCATGAAGACGGGAATATTCTTCTCCCTTACCCTGATGAGTGAATCCTTGAGTTCGGCCAAGGAACGGTTACTTGGCCCCCAGGTGTCAAAGAGATCACCGCTGTGGATTATGAAGTCCACCTTTTCATTTATAGCAATGTCAATGCACTCCCTGAAGGATTCGTAAAAATCATCCTCACGCTCGGAGAGCATGTATTCCCTGTTGCCAAGGTGTGTATCTGAAAAATGCATGAATCTCGGCATGTTTAAAGATCGTCCCTCACTGATTTCCTGAAAGCTGACGGGCTGTGTCTTTTTTCCCTTAATTTTCTGGATTCCTCAAGCAGAGAAAGGAGATCGACATCTCCTCCACCTTCCCTTGTTTCCCTTCTCCTGATTCTCACAATCGAAGGCATCCGTACAAATTCTCCGGTAAGCACTGCCTCACCTATGTTAAGGCCTGGAAGATCCTGGAGTATTGATTCAGATATACTTTCGCTGCTTTCGAGGATCGCCTTCTGATCGAGGGGATTTGTGACCCTCAGTATTATGTTGCTGTTGCACTGGCTCAATACATCCTGATCAAGTTTACCTGGCCTCTGTGATATCACAACAAGAAACATGCCAAATTTCCTTCCCTCAGATGCTATCCGCCTGATTATCTGTGATATCATGGTGCGGGAATTGGGAGGCACAAAATTGTGTGCTTCCTCTATGAAGATGAAAACTGGGAGACTTGAGGCCGATTCAGCCTTGTTCTCATAAATTGTATTCAGGACCCTGTGAGAAAAATAATTTGCAAGTGCCTGATCCATTCCAGACAGATCCAGAATGGAAAGCTGGCCTGGCGAAAGGTAATCCTCCATCGGTGTTGTAATGTCAGAAAATATAGCCTTCACTTTTGTGAGAATCCTGAGCCTACCGGATATCTTAGATCTTTCCTCCTGTTTCAGGTCCTCGGCAGCGCGGATAAATTCCTGTATTCCCCTCGGTGCTTTCATGTTAGCAACCATATCTGACACAATCTTCCTCATGGTCGACCACTCCTCCTTAAGGCCCATTATATCAGAAATCTCATCCGCATCAAGATCCTGGAACCTGATTGTGAACTGGCTAGTAAGAGATCCAGTTTCACCAAGAAAGCGGCTGCTGCTCAGCGGTGTCCGGAATATCCTGATGTCCTGGCTATATTTTCTGGCCGATTCACCCGTTTTCATCAGTGCATAGTCTGCATGCGGGTCGAGGACGACGATTGAGGCGCCTTTTTTTAGCAGTTCCTCCATAAGAACAGCAGCCGCGTTACTTTTGCCTGCACCTGTTTGAGCGAGTATTGCAAGATGCCTTTTAAGGCCATTGATATCGACCCCGACGACCGTGTCGTCCATATCAACAAGATGACCCAATACAAGCGATCGATCAGGCGGATAGTTCAGAAACTTCTCGAGCATGTTTCTATCAGCGCGTTTCACGACGGATCCCGGTGGTATTATCTTTCTTGAAAGGGATAAAGTGTTCCCCTCCAGACTTCCGAGACTCTTTGCCTGACATATCATGACCCGGTCTGCAAGATCCGTCTCGACATATTTCTTGACGGTGGTGAAATCTAGACCCTGATTCAGCAGGTCACTTCTTGCGATAACCCTCTCGATCCTTCCAAGAAGAACTCTGCCGGATCTATCGATATAGACATATTCCCATTTGGACACACTATCGGGGTCCGGTACCACAAAAGAAAAGAAATCTGATGTGTTTTCCCCTACTGTAAAACCAACTGTTTCGTTTTTAAATCCTGATTCTGGCACGCCTCTCCCCCCTTGTTTCATAGAATGGAATGCCTATTATCCGTTCGAATGTTGCCATATAGATTCTCTCCACTTCATCGGTTCTGAACTTGACCATGTTATCTGCATTCGAGATCCATATATTGTGTACCTTCGGCCCGCAATATCCCCAGTATAGAGTGTCCAGAAGTTTGTAGAAAAAAGTCCTGTCAAGTTCGCTTTCTGTTGCGACCTCCACCTTCAGAGGAAGGTCCTGTATTGATGGTAGAATGTTGAAAGACCATATTGACATGTCATCAATAAAACTGTTCTCCACTCTTATAGGTTCTGTATAACCCGGGCTCACTGCAAGTGATTTAACGATTACATGGTCAACAGTTGCTTCAAGTTTTTTAATATCTGAAGGAGGCAATGATGTCCTGTGCTCCTTTAAAAATTTCGAAACCAGCAGCCTTGATTCAGAAGTCTTGCTGACGTAAACGATCGCAGACCCCGTCTTACTGGAAGAAAGTAACATATTATTCAGGTTATCATAATATTCATCGGCAATGTCAGCATATTTTTCAGATTCAAATCTCTTGTAACCATGGTAAAGCCTCCCCGTAAGTGAGCCGTCTAAAAGCACAAGATCGGGGGATTCTTTTTTCAACATTTTACAGACTGATATGTGCTCAACGTTTTCCATTAACATTGTTACAAGACTCCTGAGATGATCCCTTGAAACCCAGAAAACATCTGAAAAAAATTGCGAATATGCTTTACCTCCTTTCACAGAATAGCCCCTGGTCATTATGATCTTCTTTCCGTTGTACAGCTCGCGGACAAATTCGCTGCTGTCCGAAGCTGAGATGCTGGAAAATATTTGGTTTTCAGGGACGTACTCATGATAGATTTCCGAGAACCATTCAGGCACCGCAGGATTGAAATCTTTCCTGTCCATGATAAGGGATGATCTTATCTGATCGGTGTTCTCTTTCAGGAATCTTACATAATCCTCATAACTTTCATCCATTTTTTTCACATGCTTATGCAGTACGGAATATAAAGATGATATTCTGGATTGTTAAATCCGTCTTTACCATACTAAAATATCCCTTTAAGTTATCTTTACTGCTCATTTGTGTGAAGAGGTTTGCCCAATCCCCGAGACATTACCGCGATGGAATATATCAAAGAAGGCAGAAATATTGCAATTACAGCAACGAACTTGAAATAATCAAATATAAGACCTCCAAACAGGCTTCCAAGGATAAAGCCTATGCCAAACAAAGTTTCGTAGTAGAATACACCCACCGATGGAGTTGATCCTCTCGATATATATGAAAGTCCCTTGGAAAAGGCTATTGCTGAACCAAATCCCCCCATTGCAAAAACCATTCCAACAGTCAATATGGACTGGGAAAAAAAGAGGGCCAGGGGGGTTGACAGGAGCAGAGCTGAAGCAGTTGCATAAGTCTTCCAGTTTTCCGATCTTATTCTATTAAGTACAATAAATGCCGTGGCTGAAAAAAAAGGCGGAACTGCACCGATTATACCTATAAGGATGTAGGATAAACCTGTTAATCTAAGATAAGGTATCATCACATAAAAGAAAAACCCTGCAGACAACCCTCCAAATAGCATGGGCATTATGAGATATATTGAAAAACTACCCTTCTGTGAAACGTTGTTATCGCGGATTTCCAGTCCCCTCATCGGTATGAATATCATAGAAACAAGGAAAAATACCAGTGAAAGGATGAAGAGGTCCCGGTAACCAAGACCTTCAAGGACTGCACCTGCTATGGCTGGAGATACCAGATTTGGTATGCCCCAGGCCACTGAATACCGTTCAGCAAGATTGGGCGAATCAGTATTCCCAATACCTAATTCTACTGAAACGTAGAAAGCAGCTCCTGCAAGATCAGATAATATCACCAGAGGAATGAAAAAAATTCCACTGAAAAGTATGAATATAATTACAATGGGAATCATGATTATCATCGATATCTTCAGGGATGATAGCAATGTTTTACCGCCAAATCTTGTCATCAGGTAGGCGAATACGGGAAACGGAATACCTGCAAATATGCCCAGAAAGCCTATGAAACCAGCATTGTAATGAAGTTTGTCTGCAAACAGCGGAAAAGAGAACGTGAGCGCGAAGAATCCCATTGAGAAGAATGCACTTGAAAGCGAGACAATGACCGGGTCTGAGAATCTTCTATCCACTCAACCCGATTGCAGAGCTAAAATAATCTTTTATAGTGTATATGTTAATGCTAAGATGTGACCAAGATTATTAGTGGAGACTGATAACAAAGTCTCTTCCCTCCCACCTTTCGGCTTCTGGCCAGAAAAATGTGAAATTAATTTCCTTGGATTTCATCATGTAATCCGGTACTTCAACTGTGTAGAAACTGTGGGCAATTGCTTCCGATCTGATGTCCACGGGATTGTCCCACCCATCCGTTCCTGCATGAAGACTGAATACATTGTGTGCCAGAATGATTATTCTGAAATCTCTGGAGGCTTCTGTTATCTTCCTGTTAAATCTCCAGATTTCAACCTTGGAAGGGTTCCCCTCATGCTTGCAGTATCTGTTGTAAACTGGATCTATTAGATCAAAGACCCTCTGATCCCGTACGGATCGCAGTAGCTTGATATACTCGGCATGCGCCCAAGCCAGCGGGCGTGCAGAGCCCGTATGCCTGCCATTGAAGAGATGTCTTTCTGGAATATCATCAGAATCCCAGACCTGTTCAGAAAGCATGGCGCATGTTGAAGAAAATTTTTCCATTGCAGTTATTCTCACCTTTGCATCCTTTCCGAGCGCGATCTCGTAATGCCCTCTTTCACCTGCAAGCAAAGGCCACGCACGCCCCTTTCCATGACCGGTGTACGGGAATCCATCTTCGGTCTCTCCATAACCGTCATGATTGTAGCGGTGCCATGTTTCTCCATATTTTGTCTTTACTTTAAGCACGGCATCTATGACCTTAACTGAATCAATAATTAGAGGGTCGTCCGCTTTCATGATTCCGTATCTTACGAGCTCAAGGAAACCGCCATCCACAATTTCAGAAGCCTTGAATTTATTGTTTTCGTCCGGAGCATGATTTGCTATAGTAAGTACAGCACTCTCCATTTCAGGAACCTTGTCAGACTCTTCTGGTGTAGATGGCAATATCCTGATGAAATGCCTCCTTATGCCCGGTACCAGAGTGCCGTTATTTGTTACCGTCCATTGTTCTAGATGGCTCCAGAGAAAATCCGCATAATCCAGGAAAAGATCCGATAGCTTGTTTTCTCCTCTTCCCAATGCGAATTCAGAAGCACAAACCATTGCGGCAATGTTTGATGCTAGAGTAGAGGGAGAATAGCCCGATGCCTCCTCCCATCTTTCCTGATCTGTAACAGGGGCATGTTTGACTATAAATGATGCGGCCTTCATGACCATCTCATGCGGGTCAAAAGCGCATTTGCCGGTTTTAGCTACCCTCCATGCCAGTATGATTGCAAAGGCAGTTTCATCAAGCTGGATCCCACGCCAGTATGGTTCTCCTGTCAACCAGAAATTCTGGGGAAACCCACCATCTTCCTGCTGTGAAGTTGCGAGAAATATCAGCGCGTTTTCAGCTATCCCCATATCCCCTGCAGCCATTGCAGCAGTAGAGCTGTGATACATATCCCTGACCCAGACAAGATGGTAGCCACCCTTGTTCTCATCACCTGCCATTTCTCCCCATGGAATAGACAGCGAGGCAATCAGAGCACCGGCATAGGTTTTATCCTCATGACTTACTAACACGTTATAAGAGGATTGGAAAAGATTTCCTTTATCGGTTGAGTATTTTCCAAGATCCAGAAGTTGCCTTCTTGACCTTTCCCACTGCTCGTTGAATCTTTCCATTTTTGTGCTGAATGGGGTTGAAGCAGCCTGCATAGCCTTCAGTATTGCGTTATTTCTGCTGTCACCAAAAGCAACTGCAATCGTAAAATCATACTGATCCTGTTGAGGTAGTTCTGCAGTGAGCGCTATGTTTCCGTCAGTTGCAGAAGTGAATTCATAATCCATGTTCAGGTTCCTGGAAATATCTGTCCATCCATCGCTGTAGGCAACGAAGCCGGCTGATCCTCTTGAGAAACCACATGAGGACTGGACTGCCATATGTATATCACCACGATAGGCGTAAGGGATGACAGATCCATTCACTTTCAGGATCTCACCGTTGTTGTGCATACCCTCGCTTCCAAGATGTGGTGCACACAGCAGATATATTTTTAGTTCTTTTACTTTACCGGGCAGGATTTTATAATGGATCAGCACAGTGGATGAGTGTGGATCCGTAATAATCTCCTTTGTTATCGAATAAGATAAGTCACAAGGACCGGATTCGACCCTGTAACCCGCGCTGAAATCGTTAAGTCTGAATGTTTTGTTCTCAAGTTTCTTCTCCTCATGGAAAAAGGTCTTTCCGTCAGTGATCAGGATCTGTACGTCCCTTGTCTGTGGTGTATCCACATGCGGGTAGTATATCTCAGTGACAATGCCTTTCCATATAGTGAACCAGATCCTGCTCGACGTTGAATATGTCGTGCCAACTCCTTCCTTGTCCCCATGAGTCCATCTTGGCTCCATCCCAGGAGCACCAAAAGCTTCAGACAATTTATATTACCGTCTGCAGATGCAATACCTGCATAATTCTTTAATGGTCATGGATCTTTCAAGATCTAAGAAACAAGAAAAATATAAACTCCCAAGCGCTGAAGCCTGACATGGAGGATATTTACAGAGATCGTTCCAGGATAATTGAATTTTTCAATTCACATGGCCTCCTAATTGCCTCTGATGCACTGGATCTCCTGCTGAAAAGTAACAGCGGTGATCTTGTGAACAGGTTGATAACAAGGGAGACCCTTGATTCCGGTTACATAAGCGTTGATAAGATCAGACAAACACTGAATATTCCGTATGAATCATCTGACAGAAAATTCGAGATATATCTTCCGGATGTCAGGGTAAAATCCTCTGTGGACGATTTCAGGGGCTACTTTGTCAGCAGGTATGAAAAACTTAGGAAGATCATATCTCTTTCCAGTGCAATGCGTGGTTCAACGGACATCAAGGGAATTAAAAAGATCCGCGAGGATACCAGGGAAGTAAAGCTTGTTGCAATGGTCTCTGAGGTCTCTGTTACTAAAAATGGTCACAGGAGGCTTCTTGTGGAGGATCTTGATGATTCGATTGAAGTAATGATAATGAAGAACAAGAAGTCGTTCAATGAGATTATACTGGAGGATGAGGTTATAGGAATTGTAGGGGGTCTGTCTGCAAAGGGTGACAGGAAAACAATATTTGCAAATGAAATTATCAGACCTGACATACCTTACAGGGTCATAGATGATGAAAAGGCTGATCCTGTATATGTTGCCTCACTTTCAGATATACATGTCGGAAGCAAAACATTCCGGAAGAACGATTTCATTCAGATGATAAACTGGATAAAGCGCTCTGACACGGATTCCAGCAGAATAAAGTATCTTGTTCTAAGCGGAGATGTGGTGGACGGAATAGGTGTATACCCGGGACAGGACTCAGATCTTGAGATACTGGAACCACTTGAGCAGTACAGGAAGCTTTCAGAATACGTGAACCAGGTGCCGGAAGATATCAAGGTATTCATTATGCCTGGAAACCATGATATCGTGAGACTGGCAGAACCACAGCCCGTCCTTCCGGAAAGGCTGAAGAAGAATTTCAATAATAACATTTATTTTCTTCCGAATCCCTATAACCTTGTCCTCGAAGGGAAGAATGTCCTGATCTACCATGGCATGTCCCTGAACGATATGGTTGAGCTTATCCCCGGTCTCAATTTCAGTACTATAGGGAAGGCAATAGAGGAACTTCTTAGAAGAAGACATCTTGCCCCAAAATATGGTGGGAAAACTCCGCTGATACCTTCACCTAATGATTATCACGTAATTGAGACGGTTCCGGATATTTTCATTACAGGCCATGTTCATTCACACGCCATAGGCAATTACAAGGGAGTCAGGTATGTCAACTCATCTACGTGGCAATCGCAGACGGATTATCAGAAGATGATGAACTTCAGCCCAAACCCTTCGATGTTCACGCTTTTCGACCTGAAATCGAAAAGCACAATCATCAAGGATTTTAAATCTTAGGAATAAAGCACCTGACCACTGATATCATAACGGGTCACCGGTCTTTCATGCTGGTCAGGTTAATACCTTCATAATGTTTCATCCGCAAATGAGAGCCTTTTCGTATGACTTCTATCTTTAGAAAATCACCACTCGGTATGATTTATAATTAACCAGTCAGGATATATTGTATCCAATACATCTGCCCTTTTATCAACCCACACAAAAGTGTGATGAGCCATAATAACTAAAATATCTTATGAAATTATAATCAGAACGTTCTTCTTATTATCTCTTCAATCTCTTTCTGGAAAACGGAGGCAAAGTCCTTAACAGCCTCGTCTTTAACGGACTCGGGAGCAGCTAGAAGACTCAAACTCGCTGTAAGCTTTGCCATTCTTGCCATGGAATCATATTCCTTGAGCTTCGCTTCCATAAACCCACGCAGTGCTTCAGCTATGCCCTTTTTCAGCTCTGCGTTCTGGTTAATCTGTTTTCTCAGATATTCTTTGATTATGTCCTTAATAATATCCCGTAATGCCTCAAAATACATTTCCTCGGAAGGCAATGCTTTAACAATGTCCTGCAACCTGCGTTCTATTCTCTCATCCACTTTTATCCGGGATCGATTTTAGCAGACTAATTAAACTTTTAGTGGAAATAACTTATTCGTCAGAGAATATTTCAACGCCGAATATCTGCTTGAGTCTTGCGTTTGAAAAGAGGCCGAGAGACTCCCATAGAAGTGGATGTTGCGACTCATCTGGATCGTCATTCATTGTATTCAAAATACATTGTTTAGCAGAAATTGTCTGATCGCCTGATTCACATGGAGTTCTCAGCGTTGTATCTTCCATCCATTTCAAGAATTCTGATGTTGCATCTATATACTTCAAACGGTCAGTTTCAGATAGGTCTTCCTCCGGCCCGAAAGGACCAAGCATCTTGCTGTATTTTGATTCTATCATTGCGATGAGGGAGTTGCAATCCATAGGCACGCAATTTACTCTTCTCCTATTAACTTTTTTGGTATGATTATTTAATGCTCCAAAAGGAAAGCGCTGTCAAATAATGACACATAATTGGATCTGGTATAGGGCAATTACGCGAATATTACAAACCCTGGTAAATCCCTATAACACACCCTCCCATCAGGGGGATCCTTCCGGTCTCGCCGTTCGTCATTTCGTAGTTTACATTTCCAACGTATACATAAACGTAAACAGACGCACCGTTCGGGGCATCGAATGAAAGAGCGCCCAAGGACAAATCAGTAGACGAGCTTGAAATAGATCCAACTACGCTCAATAGAAGATCTGTCGGAATCGCAACTTCTGGCCCAAGAATCCAGACGAGAATTGCACCGACAGAGATGCCAACACTGATCCATTGTGTGTCGCAAGAGGCATAATCGTACACGAAAGAATTGCTATAAATCTCCTGAGCCGGGGAGTTGCTCGGACTTCCCTGCCCAACATAAAAGCCGAAGTAGCTTTCCGAGAAATTCTTGCTTATCTGGGAGATATCTGGAGGGGCACCTGGTAATGCCCCCCCACATATGGCTCCGGTAGAACTTACCTCTGGATTGATGATAGAAGCATCGTACTGAAAATCGTCTGTTGGATGGGGACAATCAAGTCCAAACCTTGCACACATATATGGGTTGTATTTGTAGAGTTGAAAGAGAGCTCCGGTTGCTTGTGCATCAATATAGACATAACCATCGGCTGGTGGGTTTCCAGTTGTCCAGCTTTTCAAAAAAACGTTTGTGTTTTGCCAAACAGTCCCACCTGCCTGGAATCCAGTGCTCACGGATATTCCGCTTGAACCTGCACCTAAATCAAGACCGATATTCCATTTAACACTGCTGGTCGAATCGATTAAACTGTTAACCTCTCCATATGCAACACCACTCGCCGACACCCATGATACAGGGATATGTATAGTTCCGGTATTATAGCACTTAACCTCCTCCCAGAGATATCCGTATGGTCCACCCGGTTGAGGGATGCTGTTGTAAGGTATGGCAGTACTTACCTGGCTGGAATTCTGTGCAGGGAAATTAGGGTTTCCAGAAATATTAAAGACAACAGTTTTGGATAATGATTTACGCAGGTGCCTTTAAAAAACTCATAAACAGAATCTTGTTATTTTAAATCGTTAAAATAGTATATCCTTTTATTGCAGATAGGTGAATTCAATAAATAATAATGTACATGGGTCAAAGTGGCCCCTTATATCTTATAACAGGGATTTGGAGTCGTAGTATGAATTGGCAATTAAACCGAAAATAACCCGCTTTCCGTGTTTCCATGGTTCTGGGTTTTCAACCTGTATGTCTGCATTAACTATATGATATCGATTTCGATATCGGAAGAGACGGTTAAGATAAAATGATCAGTATAGAACATGCATCTAAATCATACATAAAAAAACAGCCACTCGCTGTTAACGATCTTGAACTTGAACTGAAAGACGGGGAGATACTCGGTCTTGTCGGCTTAAACGGGGCAGGCAAAACAACAACGATTAGAATGTCTTCAGGTATTATTTTGCCTTCATCTGGACACATATTAGTGGATGGTTTTGACATTGTATCGGAGAAGGTCAAGGCCGCGTCAAATATTGGGTGGATACCGGAACTTCCAAACTTTGAACCGAACGCCAAACCATTCGATCTTATGAGATATTTTGCGGGATTTTACGGAATGCATGGTAAAGAAACAGACGACAGAATCACTGAACTATTAGAAAGAGTGGGTTTGAAGGGTCAGTTTAACAAGAAGCTGCGGAATTATTCCCAGGGCATGAAGAAGAGGTTCGCCATAGCTGAATCAATAATAGGTGACCCAAAGAACGTTCTTTTTGATGAAACGCTTAACGGCCTGGATCCGGAAGGAGTGCTGTTTGTAAGGAATTTGATGTTCAGTCTCAAGAAGGAGGGTAAAGCTATACTTCTATCCTCGCATATATTATCTGAGGTTGAAGATGTTGCGGACAGGGTTGCAATAATAGATCATGGAAGGTTGATCAAGTTACTTAACCGCGGAGATCTCAAAACACTTGGCAAGACTGTCATTGAGATAGATATTTTGAACTATGATAACGAGGCGGCAAAGATACTTCAGAATTATGGTCAAATCGATAACGCTGATCATGTTATGATTCTGAGAGACCTGAAGGTTTCTGATGCGGACATACCAGGCATTCTCAGGGAGCTCGTGAAGGCGGATTATACAGTGAGGAAATTCAACCCTATTGGAGAAAGTCTGGAAGATTATTTTTTCAGCTTAATAGGTGGTGCCAAATGAAGCCGATAATATACGAGATAAGGAGAAGCCTGACCAGTAAGTTTGTAATAATTATGATTGTGGCTATAGTAGGGCTTTCGGCGCTTCTTGCATACGAGTCAGGTTCAACTTTTAGCCCAGTCTCAATACCTGCAAAGCCGTCCATGACCTATGGTTATTATATCAACGGAAACAGCCTGACCATGGTAGGCTATAATCACAATGCTTATGGAAGTCCGTTTCCTGATGTAACTGATAGTTTCACATATAACGGTTCCGTCTATAACGCAACCTCTGGATCTTCAGGATTTGCCAATGTTACTATATCTATAGATCCCTCACCTACAATTTCATTAGGAGTCCATTATACGTACGAGGGGTTCAGACGTCAAATTACAACTTCTTTAGGTCAGTATTCCATCAATACCTCCATCACTTATTCTGGCCTGCAGATAGCAGGCGGTTTCACAAGCGAGATATATAACCCGACTAACAAATCTAATGTCGGCATAGAGCTTCTTTATATCGGCCCGGACGGTGCCACTGCTCCTTCCTATACAATTTATATTGGAAACTTTTCTAGTAGTTTTCTCCGATCACCAACAACAGACTACACGTTCAAGTATGTAGAATCCGGATTTACTGTTATTAATGTGTTTCCTGATGTCAGCTATTCCCAGAAGAACATTACGTTTGCAGCACTGGCAGTAAATGGAACCGGTGTTCCTTCCAGCCCGAAGGTTTTCGGGCCCATGACCTTTTACTCTCCGATAACGCAGAGTGAATTACAGTCCCTGGTCTTTTCGGGTACTTCTGCCATACTCGGCTTCCTCATACCAATACTGGCTGTGTTTGCAGGATATCTCACGTATGGGAAGGACAGAACCAGCGGCGTGCTGGAATCTGTATTAAAGCGTCCTGTAACAAGAGGTGGTCTCATATTTTCCAGGTTTATCGCCAATGCAGTTGCAATAATTATTGCAGTTGGTGTTTCTATGATCTTCTCCGACCTGATTATAGATCATTATTTTTCAATGTATCTTTCTGATTACTTCAGCCTCTATTTCGTCTGGACATACGTTGTTGAAGGATTGGCCTTCCTGGGAATTGTATACATGTTTTCACACATAGTGAAATCCCAGGGAGCGCTGCTCGGGGCATCCATTGCAGTTTTCATTGTTCTTGATCTCTTCTGGTCCATAATACCGGTTGCAATACTTGCCGCCCTGGGAGTGTCCTCATCAAGCAATGAATATGTTCTGGGCACAATCGCATTCGATTACATCAGCCCTTCAGGTTTTTCGTCTCTTGTGCAGACAATGTTCACAGGCAAGATAGGCTTAATTACATCCATCTCGATTGATCCATCATCATATGGGCTTGTGTCGCCTTTACTGATCCTGGTGGGCCTCCTTTGGATAGTAATACCTTTCGCAATCGCCTTCAATCTTGCAAGAAAGAGGGATTGAACCTTTGCCTTTTTGACCTTATATAGTGGATTTCGTGGGTTTCTTAAGCGCAGATTCCTCGGTTGTCTCAACGTATGGTCTCAGAAGAATGGCTGATATGTTATCGGTTCCGTCCACCTCATTGGCACGGTTTATCAGTACGTCAAGGGAATCATGACAGGACATGTTCGCCTGAAGCCCCCTCGCAATGATCGCATCGTCGAAAGCTTCCCAGAGGCCATCGCAGCATAACAGAATGGAGTCGCCCCTGAACGTTCTCAGCCTGTATATGTCCGGAAGTGGATCCTCCTCAAACCCTATAGCCCTCATTAACTCATTTTTCCGTGGATGATACTTGGATTCCTCCTCTGTCAGGATCCCCTGATCCACGAGCATCTCGACATAGGAATGATCAGATGTCCTGAAGCTCCTCTTACCATCATTGAAAATGTAAAGCCTGCTGTCACCGACATTGCCCACGTAAAGATCGGTACCATCGAAATATGCTACAACCAGAGTGGTACCTATTTTCTGCATGTTATTTCTTGAAACATAGGTGAGGAGAGCATTGTTTGCATTTTCATATATCCTGTTAATTGAATTCACAATATCAGCAGACGTGAGGTCACGGTTCATCATTGACGAGCCAATGTGTCTCGCCTCAGAAATTGCCAGCCTGCTGGCAACATCGCCCCTGGCGGTTCCACCCATTCCATCAGCGAGTGCAGCAAAAAACTGCTCCTTTCTCTCTATCTCATTTTCCATTGCTGAAAGGATAACACATATCGTGTCCTCATCCCTTTCACGTACCTTTCCCCTGATACTCTTCATTGCTGCATCCATTTCTTACACTCTTACCCTGTAATATGAAAAAGTTCCATCCCTGAGGTCCGGCCTGATAGAAATTATATCTCCTTCGTTGATCGTTCCCCTGATAACCTTCTGTGATAACGATCCAGATTTCTTCTGGAAAATATTCCTCTTCCCGTAAGGATAAACCACGAATGTGTTGGTCCTGTTATCATACTCGACGGTACCAACACGGGATCTGTCGTCCTTACCCTTCTCGGTTATGTAAAGATTGTAATCGTTAACAATATAATCCCCGAGTATTGAAGCGGGCACAGCTTTCTGACTGAAAATCTGAACCTTGTGATCCTGATCTAGTTTGCAGATATACCCCAGATCCGAGACTAGGAAATCCCCTGACAGCGTGAGGAAATCAGCTATAAAGTGAAAGGCAGATTTGTAACGTTCAGACGGCTTCAGGTTAGTGGCCTTGGTTATGATATCGAATATCTTGGGGTTGCACAGCGGCTTGACCTCACTTTCCAGATATTTCCTTGTAATGAATTCGACACCGTATTTCTCCCTCATCTCTTCATTGTCAAGAAACTTTCCCGTTATCATGGAGCACATAAGCGCTCCAATGGAGTATGTGTCATATGTGGATGATGCCTTGATCTTATCATCAGAATCAAGCTCTGGCGGGTGATAACATGGTACCCCTATCCTCTCGCTGTGCGTGAAGAACGATCCGGATACCCTGCTTGCAAGGTGCTTTGATGTGCCGAAATCTATGATCTTGGGGATCTTCTTTGTTATTACAATATTTCCCGGGTTCAGGTCTCTGTGGAATATCTCATGAAGATGCAGATAATTGACAGAGAAAAGAAGATTGAGAGAGATCCGGATGACTTCGTCCTCTTCGAATTTTGTCCCCTCTTTTCCCTTTGTCGCAAGATATGAGTTGAGGTTCCTCCCCTCTGCATATTCCTCAACCAGGAAATGCTGACCGCCCTCCCTGAAATATTCAATGTAAGAAACAACGCCCGGAAAAGATATCTCTGACAGGACCCTGCTCTCAGCCTCAAGTTGCTTGATGGATTCCTTTATGCTCTCCCTTTTTTCAAGATCGCTCTTCGACTCCTCGTCATAAATCCTTGGTACCTTCAATACAACAGGAACGTTTTTAAGAACGTCCTTTCCCCTGAACACGTAAGCAAATCCACCGGCGCCGAGGAAATCCGGATTGTTTTTTTTGGACGGCACTAGAGAGACGTCATACCTCCCATGAAGAAACCTAGCAGATCCCCTTTGCCTGCCGAGAGATAACCCGACTGGAATCCTTGAAGTGTAGGATCGCACAAATCTGTATGTGGGCTCGTAAAAAACAAGTGCAGTTATTATGATGGATAAAAATAAGACCTCCACAGAACTGGGTGTCCAGACACTCGTTATTTTTGTCGAAAGAAAATAGCTTATTCCCGTGAAAAATGCAAGGAGCAGTATTATGAATAAGAATATGTTGAATTTCCTGTAGCCAATGCTGACCATGAAAATAAGCCCCATTCCTGCCAGTCCAATATATTCCGGTAATTCAATGAGACCTGCAGGGTTATGAATTGTGACAGGCGATGATATACTGGCTCCGGCCGAATAAAGGAGACTGAAATCATGCTGTATGGCAGAAATGTTACCATAAATGATTCCGCCGAATGCTATTACAGCAACAATTGAAAGGATGTATCTTCCTCTTGACATGAGATCAAACGCTGTGTATATGTTTCTGGATCCCTCCCTGAAAGTTCTGTAATTGAAGCCGAATATCCAGAATGTAAATATCAGGAGTAAAAAAGTCCAGATCAGTGGAGTCCTGTATACAAGCGCAATCTGGTAGAAAGCATACAGGCTCAGAAGGACTAGCGTTGCTGTGATTATATTTGAATAGTAAGACCTGTATCTGTTCCTTAGAACAAGAAAGAGAAGTATCGCAAATATAACAACAACGGCATAGAAGAATGCTGGACCTGAGGATATTGTCTTTCTGTAGAACATGAATGCAAAGAATATCAATGAAAGGGCTGCGAACGGTGATAAGAGCCTGAAGGTAAGACTCTTGATTTCGTTTTCCTTCCGGATTTCCCTCGTGGGTAGGAGGGTACACATCCCAAGAATGAGCAGTGCACCGTCCCACAGATACAGGTAATTTGTCACGTCAAGTGCAACAAGGACAGCGAAAAACCCCACTGCAATACCAGATGTGATCCCATGCTTCTTGATATATGCTCTTTCAGTATCGTGATCCTTCCTTGAAATAAGGATCTCGAAGAAATATGTCGGGAGCAGGCAGGCGAAAAATGGAATTTCGTAGTACCTGCCGATACTTCCTGCTATGAAAACAAATGCAATAAAGGAGGAGGCGAATGCAAAGATAATGAATATTATCCTGTGAGATGATTTATAGTCTACAGCGGTTGTTGACGTCTTGTATCCTTTGTTGACCGACGAATATACCCATGAGGAGATGCCGAGCAAAAAGCCTATTATTAAAAGTATGTAGATATAGAAATTGTCAAGATAAACCCGGTTAAGAACCGGCCCCTGAAGGAATGCCACCATTATAAGGAAGAGAGAAATGGCAGCCATAGCCATGAATATGTATATTTCAAAAGGGTATTTTCTCATCTCGTACCCTTCCTTGAAGCAGCATTTATCTGCGCTGTAGTCTGTGCCTGTGGAAGCTCGACCCTGAAGCGTATAAGTGGAGTCATATTTTTGTCAAGTGCGAGACCGATTTCATCACCATCAGCAAGCTGCAATTTCTTGAGGCTCTCGAATCTCTTGCCTCCGATTGCGTGCCCATTTAGGGAAGAACCATTCAGGCTCTTCTTTTCACGTATGTAGAAATGAGTGCTGTCCTTTGTGAAAACAAGATGTTCTGTGTTCACGTACTCTGAAAATCTGTGTCTGATGACGTCCTTCCTTCCGAATGTGTATGGAAAGTAAGCAATCCGTATCGGAAGGCCAGATTCCGGAATTAAATTGAAAAAAGATGATACCTCCTCAGGTTTAACCTTGGAGAATACATGACCACATACCGGGCACCTTGATCTTATTGCTGTCATCCTGAATCCACAGTTCGGGCAGATGATCCTCTCACTGCCTTCTGTTTTGGCTGGTTCATCAAGCTGGAGTTTCTGCCCATCAACCTTGCAGAACAGAGAATCGTCTGTGTATATTCTCAGACATAAAGGGCATACTTTTCTAGGCTGAGGCACAGTTTCCTCATGATTTGCCTTCCTTTTCCAGATCATTTTAGCGGGGTGTAATATCCAGCATTAATTATAGATTTATCTTTTTCAGCATTTTTATCTGGATGCTTTGCATTCGATCTGGGAAGATTTCTTCTTTTATCAGCTAAGAGAGCACAATGATTCCAAGGCTCTGAAGAGCAAGCAACATATACTGGATGGCAAAACCTGCAACAAGCAGCCCGAATATGCGGGTTATGGCCTTCATACTCTTTGCACCCAGAAACCTGAGGATTGTCGATGAAAAAGTGAAAAATATGAAAACTATTGCAAAAAGTATGGACACAGAAATTATGGTCAGGAGGCCAACTGGAACAAACGGCCCATTCATGAGAATTATAATTAGCGAAATCGCTCCGGGCCCAGCTAATAGCGGGGTTGCAAATGGCACAATTCCAGCATCATGCTCTACATTTCCACCCTGTGATTTAGGGCGGTCACCCTCCCGCACCATCTGTATTCCCATAATGAGCAGGATCAATCCACCTGCAATTTCTAAGGCTTCAACACTTATACCGAAGAAAAGAAGAATATATCTTCCAACTATCGCGAAGAATATCATTATTGCGAGTCCATAGATGGATGCATCCTTTGTTACTATACGCCTCTCTTTTTCTGTCATTTCAGATGTCATACCTATAAATAATACCAGAGCACCAAATGGATCGATGACAACAAAAAGCGGCATAAACACAGCCAGGAAAGAATAGAGCAAACCTGAGGTCACGCGGAAAGCATATTAACTGTATATTTAGCCTTGATGAAATTGTACTCTTCCAGCGATATTTTAAAGCTTATAAGCTCTGAACCGACTCAAGGCAGGTTTTGGGTTCTATCCTATGCTCAGATAAAACCATGCTGTCCAGATTCGATAGCAAGCGATTGGAATGATCTTTTCTCACTATGAAATCAGCTACAATTGAATCGCCCTCGAATGTAGCCTTAAAGAAAACAGGTACGAGACCGAAATTAACTATATATTGATGCAGTGCAGCAAAAGTTGGAGAATCAGCTATAAACTCTTCATTAACCTCACGCAATTCTGCCTGGCTATTCTTTACAGACGATCCAGCGAATTTATGAATAATTATGGTAGCCTTATTATCCGGACTTAATTTTTTGATACTGATTTCACGTTTATTCGACATGGCTTCAGAATGATTCAGATCTCTAGCGTCCTCCAGCAGTGAAAACTTTGACCTCAGGTGTGTAAACTCATTAAGAGAACCACCAAATTTATGATAGAGATCCAGCATGAATGGAAAGTCTTCATTATATGGTCCCATGAAAAGAAGCTCTTTGCCGAAATTTGCCTTTTCGTTGAGATAATCTAAAACTACATTGCTGACTTGAACATTGTTTTCTTCATCATATTCAATAGCAAAATATATCCCGCCATTAAACCATATGTTGTTTGGTTCCACCCTGCAGCCCTTGATTTCAGTCAATTTGTCGTAAAAAGTTGAGTTTGCATCATGAACTGCCGCCCAAAGTATATTATTTTCAATTTTATAATCAAATATACCTGCAGCGTTTAGACGATCCTTCAACCCTTCTCTGCGGTTGGCTATAATATCGCGTTTTAATGGCTCCCCTGATATCCATTTTTCATTGTCGTTTATTAGAAGGAGGAATCTCAGGTTTGTCTTTTCCTTTAAATCGTCAAGAGATGTGAATTTTGGCCTCACGTTGTCCAACCTGAAAAGTGCAATGTTCATTTCTCTATACAATAATAACTCCTTATTAAATCCTTAACTCGTCAATTTTTACATAACATGCCAAGATCTACCCCAAGTGTTTCCACGAGCTCCCTTGACTTTTTAGGGATCTCGCTCATGATCTCTGACTTTTCCATGCGGTACATCTTGATCCTTGA
>JAJZLW010000126.1 GCA_021850505.1 Thermoplasmata archaeon | reverse complement strand
CAATATCTGCAACAAACAAACTTTCCAAGGAAGAGATAGAAAAGATGAAGAAGCAGGCCGCTGAATTTGCTGAGGAAGATAAAAAGAAGAAGGAGCTGGCTGAAACAGTCAATGCTGCAGAAACACTCGCATATACCGTCGAGAAGACAGTCAACGAGGCAGGAGACAAGGTTGACAAGGATTCAAAAGATAAAATCCTGGAAAAGGTTAAAGCGATCAGGGAAGCAATCAACGCAAAAGACCTGGACAAGATAAAACAGCTACAGGAAGAACTCAGCAAGGAGATACAGGATATTGGTTCCAAGTTATACCAGACAGAACCACAGGCTGAAGGCCCGCAAGGCGCAGATCCTGGCTCACCAGGTCCCCAGGATGGCGCGCAATCAGAAACTGTTGATGCTCAAACCGGGAATCAGGGCGAGGCTCAGGGTGCTGAAGGTCAGAATGATACCGTTGTAGACGGTGACGCCCAGAACAAGTAAATAATACGGTTTGGAAATGGCAAAAGATTATTACAGATCACTCGGCGTTGATAAAAACGCCTCTGAAGACGATATAAAGAAGGCTTTCAGAACACTCGCAAAAAAATACCATCCGGATTCGACATCTGAAGACAAGAAGGTTGCTGAAGAAAAGTTCAAGGAAATAAGCGAGGCTTACGAAGTTCTTTCTGATCCTGAAAAAAGGAGGAGATATGACCAGACCGGAAGCGTAGACTTTGGACAGGGTAGGCAGGACTTCACATGGCAGGACTTCAGCCACTTCTCAGATTTTGATGATCTTTTCAGCAGATTCTTTGGTGGTTCTGGTGCAGGAGATATATTCGGCGGCGGTTTCAGGAATCAGGGACCGGATCTTGACCTTGCCGTTCGCCTTAAGGTCACGCTGTCTGATGTTTATTATGGCGAGACCAGGACAGTAAAATTCAGAAGAAACAGCATTTGTGAGGTATGCAATGGAACTGGAGCAAAAAATGGAAAGGTCAAGACATGCCCCACATGTGGTGGGTCCGGCCAGCAGAGAGTGGTTCAGGGACAGGGTTTTTTCAAAATGGTCTCTGTCACAACCTGCAGGACATGCGGCGGAACAGGAAAGATTCCGATAGAAACATGCCAGAATTGTAAAGGAACAGGGACAATCGCAGTAAATGACTCCGTAAATGTTACAATTCCCAAAGGCGCGCCAGATAATGTGAAGATAAGGTTCAGGGGCCATGGGCAGTCGCAGGGCGGGAGAACTGGAGATCTCTTTGTGGTTCTAAATATAATGGATGAGCCAGGCATAACCAGAAGGGGCAACGATCTCTATATTACAACCGAGATATCTTTTCCCGAAGCAGCCCTAGGTACCAGCGTGGAAGTCAACCTTTTCCGGGAGAAAATCGATGTGAAGATACCTGCGGGTACACAGCCAGGTGAGGTGTTAAGGGTGAAGAATGGGGGCATGCCTGTGATGAATTCTAACTCGAAAGGAGATCTGCATGTCAGGGTGCTTGTATCAGTTCCAAAGCATCTATCCTCACGCGAGAAGGAGCTTATATCTGAACTAGGTAACTTTGGTCAGAAGAAACATTCATGGTTTTCAAGATAAATGGTTCCTTAAAACAGGCATAATTTAATTGAAAAAACTGGAAAAAACCTTTTCGTTCTATCTGTCATCATATTTTTACGAACGTTTTGCAGAATAATGTATTATTAAAAAAGTGACATATGTTGCTAATCCTTTTTTGAGCAGAACACAACTATGTTAACCTTCAGCTACAAAGACTGTAATTAATTTACAGGTTCGACAATTTTCTTAAAAGTAAAATCGAAAACCTGGATGGCATTTGATCTATGTTCTTACTTTCATTTAAAAATTGGAAATGCGAACATAAAAAATTTTTATCCTCCTCACCTGAAAGGAAATCCCCCAAAGCGAAATAACCTCCAGGTTTCAGAATTTTATATATCTCGGAATAAGCTGAGAATCTTTTCTTTCCCAAATTATGAAACACGAGATTTGATACGACCAGGTCAAATTTACTTTCAGTGAATTCCAATTTATTAAGATCAGCTTTTATAAATTTCACCCTATCTCCCACGCCAGCAGATTTCATGTTGTTTTCGGCAAGATCCAGATCTCCTTCGGGAAGGCTTATGGATCCAAATATGTCCACTCCTATTACGGATGATGTATCAAAAAAATTTGCCGCAATTTCAGTCAGAAACCCAAGTCCGCATACTGCGTCCAGAATCAGTTCGATGGAACCTTGGTTTCCTATTTTCCTGAAAATATTGATAAAAGCAGTCTTTAATGCAGTTCTTATAATTTCAGATTGTTCAGGGGTCGTGTGGTGATAAGTTCCATAATAAAGGGGCGCGGTCACAATGATTCAAGCGCTTTTGGTTATTAAAAAGTTCCGGGGTATTATCAATTATTCACCTGGTCAAGGGGTGATTGTAATTCATCTGGAGTCCTTTTAAAGTCCCTTGATTTTTTGCTTGAGAACACATAATATTTTTAATATTATTCAGATAACTCTTCGTGGAGAAAAGAAAATATTTACCAACGGTCGTTGGCGTTGTTTTGGTAATTTTGATCGTCGTAATAGGCACCCTGACACCTCTTGTAAGCATACTTAATCCTGTAACCGGCGTTATAGGCAATTCAAGGAATCTGGAAATTGGAAATGAATCATTTAATTTGCCAGGACTGCAGAACGAGGTAAAAGTTATACAGGACAAATACGGTATTTACCATATTTATGCTTCTTCATCCGGGGATCTCTATTACGCACTTGGTTTCATACAGGCTAAAGAGAGGCTCTTCCAGATAGAAGTTTTTGGGCTGGAAGGAATGGGCAGAATGCAGTCATTCTTTGGTAATAGTTATCAGAATTTTGATCGGTTCCAGACACTCACCGGAGCACCTATAACTGCACAGAATGACTGGAATACAGTTTTGAGCGGTTCAGCTACAAACGCTACTGATGCCATGACTTCAAGTGCACTTATGTCGTATGCCGACGGTGTGAATGCTTATATTAACTACTCGGAATCACACAACACTCTTCCGCTTCTATTCAAGCTGCTCGGTGTTTCACCATATTACTGGACCCCGGTATATTCTTTTGCCGTTGAGGAAATAATGATTCAACAGTTGGAGTTCAGTGACAACGGATTACAGTTTTCCACAATATATCACATCCTTGGAAATGACACATATGATCTGATACCAACATTCTCAACAGTCCAGACTTATTATTATGCTGGTTTTTCCGGCAGGCCAAACCCACATGTACTGAATGAGTCCATGAACACGTATCAGGCAAATTCATCCATACTGGATCTCGCGTCTAATCTGATGAAATGTTTCCAGTATGATCCTCCTACATATTTCAATCTATCAGCACCGGATCACAGCAATGAAATCGTCCTTGCAGGAAACCGCACCACCACAGGCGATCCCATACTGATGGGTGGTCCTGTCTTAGGATTCAGCTTACCATCGATCTGGTTTCAGGTTCAGCTTGTTGCCCCTGGTATAGATGCTTATGGCGTAGTGCTTCCAGGGGAGCCCGCTATTGTGATTGGATTCAACCAGAATATAGCATGGACACTGACTGACACGCAGTCTATTTCAGACGGGACATTCTTCTTCGCACAGAATATAGAGAATGGAAAATATCTCTGGAATTCGACATACAATCCGCTTATTCAGTATCATGTAAATGGTATGACCGTCAACTGGACAAATCTTGGCCCAGTTATGCAGCAGTCCGGGAATAATGCACTTGTTATGGACTGGCTTGGTAATATGTTTTCAAACGATCTTGGTTCATTATTGAACCTCATGGTCGCACAGAACTGGTCACAATTTGTATCTGCACTGTCAATCTGGCAGGCGCCATTCCAGAATTTCGCATTTGCAAACAGGTCGATGATCGCAGACATTTCCCCCGCTTATTATCCGGTTTTTGGGGGTCAGGTATACAATCCAGGAGCAATTATGCCTGGAAACGGCTCTGAATACATTTCAGGAAAGATTCCCTATAACATGGTTCCACAGATAGTCAATCCAAAAGATGGTTTCATTGTCAGCTCAAACCAGAGGCAGGTCGGTCCATCCTATCCTTACTGGTTTGGGAATACACTGTCGTTTTCCTCCGGATACAGGGCTAATATGGAGGTTAATTTTATCGAGGACAACCAGAAGATATCAGTGCAGAACCTCATTGGTTTTCAATCACGCAACTACACTGATCAGGAGGCTCAGGCTGCAGTTCCAATAATCCTTCACGATATAGCTGGAAACAGTAATTCATCTGTTCAGGAAGCGCACAACTTACTTGCTTCGTGGAACTATAACATGTCAGATAACTCAAAGGCTGCTTCTGTTTGGTTCTTCACTTATATGTACCTTTTTAATGAAATTTTTATACCTTATCTTAAAGCAGTTGGCTGGTTGCCAGCATACAATGCAACCCTGGGTACACCTTCTGGAATGTCTGGGAGTTTCGCAAACACTACAGGCTATGCCTCCATGGATATAGATGTGCTCCACTTCATACTTGAAAACAGTGCTGCACCCTTCAATGATACAAGCATGTCTTCTATGATAACTAACGCAGTTATGCAGGC
>JAJZLW010000076.1 GCA_021850505.1 Thermoplasmata archaeon | reverse complement strand
TCAATATTGATTCTTTTGCATATGTATCTAAAATACCTGAGTGTTGAGACTGGCCGCCAACTCCACCATGCAGCATTAACAGATCTTTCGTGGCCAATAATACCAATCGCCTTTAAAATACATTTGAAGATATCATTCATGTGGATTTTATTACATGAAATCCTTTAAGGAGTGAAATCAAGTTATTCAAAAAGTGTTAATGTTTCAGCAATTGTTTCTACCAAAAAAATAAATTAACATTAGACATACAGCAGAAAGCGTTTTTGCTGAGGGCTCGTAGTCTAGCGGTATGATGTCTCCCTGACACGGAGGAGGTCACCGGTTCGAATCCGGTCGGGCCCATTCTTTAATATGATTATATCGCCAGAATTGCAATAAAACCTTATTATCGACTGTGTCGGCGTTATCATCCCATTTTCAAGAAAAAAGGGGATTGCTTCACGTGTTGCCAGTTTTATTTTTGAAGGATATTTTGTGTTGATTGAGGTTTCTTTATCATATAACATTAAAGGGGCAAATTCATAAAAACCTTATAGAAAGACGCAGAATATTTAAGTACTCACACGAGCTATAAGCGGCATGGCAGATGAAACTGACGTTGAGAAGGGTGGAACTCTTGTAAGAAAACTGACTCTGCATGATGCGGTCCTTTTTGGAATAGGAGCTGCAATAGGTTCTGGTATACTTTTTGCAGCAGCAGGAGGAACTGCATATGCAGGAGGAGCAGTTGTATATTCTTGGATTGTTGCGGCAATCCTGATCGCGATTGTTACTGTTCCCTATGCTGAAATATCTGCGATGGCACCGAGATCCGGTATTAGTGCGAGAATCTCATATTACGCTTATGGAAACTATGGAGGTTTTATGGGTGGTTGGGGTCTGCTTGTCTGGACTATTATGATACCACCGATTGAAGCAATTGCAGTATCCACTTACGCCTCTTATTATCTGCCTGCATTGACGTATGTCAACGCATCAGGCGCAATTATACTTTCAATATATGGAATTCTCCTTTCAGTTGGACTTACGATCTTTTTTGCTGTTTTGAATCTTATTGGAGTGGGCAGATTTGGAAAGTTCAACACTGCTTTGACTTGGTTGAAGATTGCTGCAGTTGTGATTTTTATCATAATGGTACCATTGTATATCTTCCATCCTGGAAATTTTTCTCTAAAAGCTCCGTTCTTCATATCCAGCTCTGATTTTCCCGGCATATTCATTGCGATACCAGCAACCGGGATATTGTTTTCATTTGGAGGATACCGTCAGGTCGCAGACATGGCCGGAGAGATAAAAAACCCAAAGAAAAATGTTCCGAGGGCTGTTATACTGACATTAGTTATTCAGAGTATACTTTACATACTAATGGCAATCGTAATTGTTGGTGCAGTTAACTTCTCTTTGGTTCCTGGATCCAAGGGACCTGGGGATTGGGGTGCAGTTTCCAGCCTTAGTTCGCCATTAGCTGATTTAATGCGCGAAACCATCAATACAACAATATTTGGCAATCCTGCACTTGTTATTTCTGGTTTGGTAGTCCTTGCACTGCTTTTTGCAATATATTCCCCACTTGGTACTTTTGGGACAGATCTCACCGGAGGTGCAAGGATCTTCTATGGTTATTCCAAAGAAGGATCATTACCACCGGTTCTTGGGAAAACAAATAAAAAGGGTGCACCTACGTATGCTATCATAGCTGCATCTGTGCTTGCCGTTATATTTGTGATACCGTATCCAAGCTGGTATACTCTTGTTGATTTCGTCGTCGTGGCAGGGGCTGTAAACTTTGCTATAGTCAATGCATCTTTTCCAGTTCTGAGGAAATTATATCCAAAGGTTGCCAGGCCATTCAAGGTTCCAGCTGCCAGATTGTGGTCAGTTATTGCATTTATAGCATCATCTCTGCTGATATATTGGGCAACTTACCCGGTGACGATATATGCACTTGGTGTAACACTTGGTGGATCTCTAGTATTTCTATACCAGGTTTTCACCTCAAAGGGTGAGAAGATGGGTCTCAAACATTCGATATGGATTCCCTTCTATATCATCGGGTTAATAGTATTATCATACATAGGCGGATCCCAGACTGGAGGAACAAACCTGATACCATTTCCGGATGATCTGTATGTTGTGATTATCTACGCTGTCATTTTCTGGATAATTTCACAGATCTCTGCACCAAAGCAACCTTTAAGAGACCTGAACGAAATGATTGCAAATGCCCCGGTGGATTCAGACGCCGCAGTGAAACAGTAATTTTCTATACTAATTTCATTTATTATTTATTACGATTTTATATGGTATTTAACCAGTCTTTTTTTTTATTCAGGGAAAACTGTTTTATGGATATTTGACCTGATTGGTTTATGCTTAACTCACACTCTGACCATATTGTAGTCGTCGGCGGGGGCAGTACTGGCACCAGTATAACGTATAACCTTGCTGTTTCTGGAAAGAAGGTCACGATGATTGATCGTAATCATATTGCATCCGGGAATACAGGAAAGTCAAGCGCTCTTATCAGAACCCACTACAGTAATCCATTGATTGCAGCTATGTCAATCTACTCGCAGGAGATAATAAGTAATTTTCAATCAATCGGGTATTCGGGTTTTACTAAGACCGGGATGATATTTCCATTTGGAGAGAAATACTCCGACATTGCATCTGAAAACGTAAGGATGCTTCAGGAGCTCGGTGCCAATGAGTCTGTTATTGATCCGGAAAAAATCAAGTATTATTTTCCAGACACGAATATAGATGATTTCAGTTATGTTGCATTTGAACCAGACAGCGGCTATGCTGATCCCGTTTCAACGGCTAATTCGTTTGCTTCTAAGGCTAAGGAATTAGGGGCGGGAATACTGACAGGCAAACCGGTAGAAAGTATTGACTGCGACCGGAACGGACCATTCCTCAGATTCAGGGATGGTAGTGTCCTTAAAGCGACGAAAATAGTTCTCGCAACAAACGTCTGGACCAACGATCTTTTGGAAAGATCAGGGATATCAAGTAATAAGAGACTGCCGATCTCTGCTTCCCTGCATTCTGTCATATACCTAAAAAGACCTGGTGTTTACAGGGGAATAAAACCAACACTCTGGGATCCACCAAATCTATCCTATTACAAGATGGAGGGTGAAACAGTTACAGCATTAGGCAGCCTGGATCCGAAAATAGATGCGAAACCAATAGACATTCATTCAGTGATTCCGGAGACCGCACCGGATGAATATGTTGAAGATTATGTCGGAAAAATAATGAACAGGCTTCCTGGCATGAAGGATGCTGTACCATACGCTACAGTAACAGGGCTTTACGATATGACTCCGGATGGCCAGGCAATCATTGACGATCTTTCACCTCTTGGACTGGACAATGTGTACGTATGTGCAGGCTTGAGCGGACACGGTTTCAAGTTATCGCCTGCTTACGGTAGAATTGTCTCTGATATGCTCAACGACATAAACCCTGTTTCAGCAAAATTTAACTGGAAGGCGTTCTCAGCAGACCGTTTTAAAACAGGTAAATTGATTAAATCCAGGTATGATGAGATTGGAACGATATATTGATGTTTTTAAAAAATGCATACCACTTCAGCTTTTCCTGGATGAAAGGAGTATTGCGATATTATTCCACCCAAAATATAAAGATTTATTCAGAATGAACATTTTACCTTTAACATGGCTAAAACCGGCAATAAGGGTAAGAAACAGTCGTCGAGTAAAAAGAGTGATATTGGGTTCAGCATCGAAAACATGGATAGAAAGGTCGATCCGCTTGTTGATTTCTATTCCTATGCAAATGGTTCCTGGATCAGAAAAAATGAAGTCCCTGACGACAAGGTTTCCCTTGGGTCTTTTGTACAGTTGCTTGAAAAGAACCAGTTCGCCCTCAAAGATATACTGGAGAGATGCTCTGAGGACAGCGAAAAGAGAACAAGGTTCGAAAAAATGTGCGGTGACTTCTATTATTCCATGATGGATGTTGAACGGATTGAAAAAAGCGGAACCAAACCGGTCTTACCATATCTAAAGAAAGTTTCATCAGTGAAAACACGTGAGGACATATCCAGCCTTATCGCTTATTTTGATCTACTCGGTATTCCTACTTTCATCGGAAGTGCAATGGGATTTGTTCCAAGGAAGTCCATGCCAGATAAAAAAGACAGCTCGGTTTACGCATTATATCTGAATCAGGGGGGATTATCGCTTCCCGACAGGGACTATTATCTTTCACCTTCCTTTTCAGAGATGGTGAAGAAATACAAGGATCATATAACCAGGATGTTTATTCTCTTCGGAGATGATAAAAAGAGTGCGGAGGAGTCAGCGGAAGCAGTGCTCGCTATAGAAAAAGACCTCGCCGGAAAAAGCCGTAGCAGGGCCGACCTCAGAGATCAGGAGAAAAATTACAATAAGATGAGCTTAAAGGAAATAAGCAAAAAATACAAGGGGTTGGATTTTGACAGGTATATTTATGAGGTTGATCTGCCACCTGTGAAATACGCAATAGTTGGACAACCTGAATTTTTGACCGAAGTTTCCAGTATTCTCACGAAAGCTGATCTTAATGATCTGAAGGCTTATTTCAGATGGAAAGTGATTAACTATTTTGCTCCCT
>JAJZLW010000147.1 GCA_021850505.1 Thermoplasmata archaeon | reverse complement strand
GAGAGTTGACTGCCGATCTTAAGCATCTTGAAATGAAAGATACTGAATTCGCGTCTAACTATCACAAAATGATGCTTTATCTAAGAGATCTTGGTACGTCAATTGTAGAGTTAAAAGATGGGCCTTCCTACCAGGATATAGTTGATCTCTGCATGGGACCCGAGATTGAAGATAACGTAACAGATCAGGTTATCAAATCAAAAAACGAAACGGTCCCTCTCCTGTCAAAGGCGAGCCTGCTGGTACGAGAGATAATGTTCTGGTATGTCAGAATTTCTAAGGATAAAAAATTCTCCAAGGCATTCAATCCAGAAAGGTTTCAGGGTCTACCGTTTGTAAGACTGGCGCTTACCTACAGGCTTGTAGCGCTTGCTGGCAGAGAGTAAAATTACTATCTTCATGATGGGACAGAGCTCGATCTCCATTTTTCAACTTACTTCTTATCATTGCTGCCAGCCTCAAACTCGGCTGTATAACCAAGACTTACTGCATTTTTGATGGATCTTGAATATCCCAGGAAACCTATTATAACAACTGCGAAGATAACTATGAAAAATCCTATCCCAAGGTTATCCAGGTTGTGAACATGGATTCCGGTTGTAATACCATAATCAAGGAGCTGCGGGAAGATTAAGATTGCAGTGCCCGCCACTATGAATGCTAGACCTCCATACGTGAGTACATATCTGCTGATGCTTTTTGCTACAAATGCAATCCCGTTCTTTGTCAGCTTTTTACTGCGCGATAACCATGTGCCGAATCCAGCACCAAATGCAATTTGCATTGTCATGGTTCCAAGCCCGAACAGTAGTCCAGGAACAAAACCAAAATACGGGGAGGGCATCGATGGCGCCAGTACTGTGTATATTATGAGTGCAAAAGCTCCAAAACCAAATCCTGCTATCAGCCCATGAACAAACGCAAGTCTCAGTGGGATCGGTTTCATATCACTTCCATTAAATACAGGATTTGCGACATGTTCCAGTTCCTCCTCCTCCTTTTCCGGGTTTCCCTTATGCAAACCGACGAGCTTACCGAGGGAATGTTCCAGATAATGCCAGTGAAGATATTTTCCTCTTGATGCTATGTAAAGACCGGCAGCTGCCATGGCAATACCAACAATGATATATGTAATACCGAAGGCCAGTGCAGTCATGAAAAGTCCTGCAAGTGCAAAGAACGCCACTTCTGAAAGAACTGCTCTTTGAAGTGTAAAGCCACTGGAAAATATTAATCCAGCTTTCATACCTTTCCTCGTGCTATAACTTCCAACTGAATATGAAAACGTGATGGGCCATGTGTGCTCATCAGGTGTTATGCCATGAACTATGCCGAGAAGGTAAGAGATAATTAGCGCAGATATCAGACCCACATTCTGTGGATTCCAGAGATTAACTGTTACCACTGTATCACCTGTACTTTATGGGATATCCATGAGGACACTTTTCAGGTCTCCCTATCAGTTTGGATATCTTTTCAGCTGCATCGGTCTGGACAAGATAGTCAAAACTGCTTACCTCACTGCAAGCCTCCTGAATGTCAACACCGCTTTCAACAAACAGTGCCTCCAGTATCCTGTGAGACCTTACAAGTGAGTCACATTTCTTTTTCCCAATATCGGTAAGTCTAATCATGCCCTTTTCCCTGATAATGAGGCCCTTGTGTTCAAGTCTTCTGAGTATCTCTATCACGGTAGGCGGCTTAAGATGAACCTTTTTGGCTATTTCTGACAACCTCGCAGGAAATTGTGACGAAGTATGTGTATCAACTGCGAACATCATATCACGTTCACGTTTAGTAAGTTCAATCATATTAACAATATTAGTATTACACTAATTTATTTAAACATTACTAATTATCCATGCCGTCAGGTAAAATACTTGGTGAAATTAAGTATCGTTTTTTGAGCCTTGAAAATAGGATCTCATTTGAGATGGAATCGATCCTTCAACAGGAACTCATTCCCCCCATCAATCATCTGGACTGAAGGTTTATATATCCACGAACATGCATAATTCACGATGAAAACCAAATTCAGGATTCTAGGGATTGATGATTCTCCCTTCTCCAGAGATGAGGAGTTTTCTCTGCTTATAGGTGTTGTTATGAGAGCTGATTTTTACATTGATGGTTTCATTAGTACGACAATACACATTGATGGATCGGATGCGGAGGATAAAATTGTGGATATGGTGTCATCGAGACTTGCATCGGGGTGCGCGGTCATAATGACAAGCGGCATTACATTTGGCGGTTTCAACATGATTGATTCCCAAAGGCTTTCAGACAAAACTGGCAAGCCATTTTTAAGCTTTACAGACAGGGATCCGGACATCGAAGGGATGCGTGCTGCAATCTTAAAATACTTTCCAGGCTCGGAGAGGTTAAGAATTCTTGAATCATCAAAGACCGAAGCGTTGAAGTTGAAAAATGGTGCGACATGTTACGTGAACAGGTCAAAGATCAACATCCAGGACGCCAGATCGATAATAAATAAAACAATTAGAGAGGGACATATCCCAGAGCCTCTGAGAATGGCCCATCTGATTGGTAGGCTAATAAAATATGGTTATTCAGGAAAATTTATTCCTGATACATAAGCGGCTCAAGTTCAGGAACCGCTTTCTGTGTTATTTTTGGGAGATTTTTCATAACCTCGTCGAATTTCTCTTCCTCAACCGGTATATACTTCATCCTGCCCTTGGACATGAAGTATGAACCCGGGCACAGGGTCCCCTCTTTTACTATTATGGCATCCGGTGAGAGCGAAAGTATTCCTGCCATAGCTCTTTCCTTACCGCCGTGCATAGCGCCAAAGCCAGGGTTCTCATATTCTTTGATCTCTTTCGTCGAATCGTCGATCAACATTATCGAACTTCCAAATTCCAGTGGAGTTATGTAGTTTTCCTCATCAACAACTGCTACTACCTTCATACTGGGATAAAGAGCATTTAAAGATATAAATATGATCGGATTATCGCAGCGACAAGTTGATTCAATAATAGCCCTTGAATGAAACTCCAAATTCTGGTAAATCTATGCCGTTCCCATTTTCTACGTGCCCTATTTCCTTAACAGGAACTTTTCCTTTAAGTGTTGAAAGCAGATCTCTCTTGCTGTCCTCATCTGTTACAACTACAAATCCCGTTCCCATGTTGAACGTTTCATACATAAATGGATAATCGAAGTTACCAAGTTCCATTATCTTCTTGAACACATTCTGCGGTTCTACAGGGTTGTCGATGACATATCTCATGTCTTTCACCCTGGATATGTTCCTGACACCGCCTCCGGTAATATTAACCAGGCCTTTGAGGTTTACAATATTGAGAAGATCAAGTATTTCCCTGACATAGATTCTGGTTGGCTCTAACAGAACTTCTGAAACCTTTTTGCTGTCGCCTGGAAACTTATCATCAATGCCTATCTCATTTTTTGCCAGAACAGACCTAACAGTTGTGAAACCATTGGAGTGAATACCGCTGCTCCCAAGTGAAAAAAGGAGATCTCCATCCTCTATCCGTTCTCCATTTACAATTTGCCCCTTCTGAACTATTCCTATTGAGGTGCCGGAAAGATCAATATGAGAAACCAGGTCGGGAACAATTGCAGTTTCCCCGCCAACCATGGTGAGGTTTGCCATCTGGGCGCCAACGTTGAGTCCAGTTCCAATTTGCCTTGCTACTTCGGTATCAACCGTCTTGAGCTGAATGTAATCGACCATTGCCAAAGGTTCTGAGCCGCTTGTAATAGCGTCGTTCACGCACATCGCAATGCAATCTATTCCGATGGTATCATACTTATTCGCCTCTTCAGCAATCATTGTTTTTGTACCAACATTATCAGTGTTGAAAGAAATTGCAAAAGTACCTAAGTCAACCAGCGAGGTAAAACCGCCAAAACTACCAATTGTTTTGAAGTCCCCCCTCTTATACTTAAACTGCCTAATAAGAGTGCTAACGAATTCCCCCTGGGCTTTTCTGTCGACAAACGAGCCGCCGGTTTTCATGACACGTCATCTTATGACGTTAAATAAAATTTTATGAGATTTCCGGCAAACATAACTTTTTTGGAAAAGAATATTTAGTGAAAAAAAGATCATTGAATTACTAAAATTAAGTTTTTGAAAGAAGCATTTATTTACCTCGGATTCAACATAACACATAATTTATATACTGATCAAATAATTTCGAAAAAGGTGATACATTGGTCAAAGTAGAGACACTTGATTACAAACCAAAGCCTATTGATGAGAACTTTCAGGAAGATAAAGAAAAATATCCAGTTACAGGAAAACATCATGACCATGAAGTAAGGGCAGAAGGCGTAGCGAGAATGGACGCTGAAGGCAAACCGAATCCCACGAAACTCGGAATACACGGAACAAAGGTTGCAGTTGATTGGGAGGCATGTATTGCTGACGGAGCTTGCATGGATGTCTGCCCGGTGAGTCTTTTCGAGTGGGAACTTAACCAGGGACAGAGCGGAACTGGTAATGACAAGAAGATTGACAAGGACAAGGATCTTTACGCGAAATACAGAACTGACAAGTGCGACCCAGTAAGGGAAAGCGAATGTATCTTCTGTATGGCCTGCGAGAGCGTGTGCCCCACCCGCGCAATTAAGAT
>JAJZLW010000163.1 GCA_021850505.1 Thermoplasmata archaeon | reverse complement strand
ACTGAGAAGGAAACGAAGAGTGAGAAGGGAGAGGGCGTCTATCACTATGGCCTCATAGGTGACGAGACTGGAACAATGCCCTACACAGCATGGGCACTTCCTGCAACAATCAGGCAGGGCGATGTGGTAGAATTAAGGAATTTCTCTGTCAAGAAATACAACGATTCTCTCAGATTATACCTTGACACAAGAACTGATGTAATATTGAGACCTGAAGACAAGATGGACGTAAAGAGGGTATACAAAGAATACAAGATCAAGAACCTCACTCTTAAAGACCAGTATGTTACTGTATCAGGAAAGATCACGGACGTAATCGAGAAAAAATACGAAAAGGATGGCCAGCAGAAGGATGTTTCGTACTGCTCACTAGAGGATGACACCGGTTCGATCCGGCTTTCACTGTTCGAGGTTAAGATCAAACCGGATAAATTCTATAAACTGGAGGGGTTGAGGGTATCGGAATTCAAAGGCAGGCTAAGGCTTTCCGGCGGGGACAGGACAAAGATACTTGAAATAAAGGCATTTGAGATACCTGAAAGGAAAAGCTTCAGTATCTTTGAAGTCACGGGGCCTGTGGACTCCATAACGCTGACTGGATTTGTTGTTTATCTTGGCGAGAAGGGAGGTCTTGTGAGAAGATGTTCAGAGTGCAGGAAAAGCACCGACGACATAAAGTGTCCTGATCATCCAGATGCCGAGATGTTTCTTGATCTTTATGCCTATTTTACACTTGAGGATGGTACAGGGGATATCCCATGTACCGCAGGCCGAACCCCGCTTATGGATCTTTTAAATATAAAGGATGAGGACCTGAATCTAACGAAACCGAAATACAGCAAGAATGACATAATAACAAAGATTGAGGAGGCATTAATGCCCGGCCCCCTCAGCTTTACAGGTGATGCATCTTCCGGATCAAATGGCATCACATTCAGGGTCAGGAAGATGCAGAAGATCAGTGAGCCAGAAGTGAGGCTTTACTCTCAATTACCGGGGGACGAGATATTATGATGGCACGGAAACGCGAGAGCTCAAAATGGGTTTTCTCAAAGGAGCTTAAGGATACAACATTTGTTGAGGAAATGCCTGAAAATGAAAGGGGAAAGCCCTTTGTGGTAACGCCACTTGGAACCAGGATAAAGAGGATTCTCATTGCAGGGATAGTAACAGCGAAGAACAGCGAGGAAAATCTAACCAAGTTGACAGTGGCCGACAACCTTGGATCCTTTTATGTCTCAGTTTTCAAGAATGAATACCAGCCAGGCCTGAAGGAAGAGGCAGACTCCCTGGAAATAAATGCAAAAGTGGTGATAATGGGAAGGGTCAACTCATTCAAGACGGAGGAGGGTGTGCTTTACCTAAACATAAACCCCGAGAAGATAATGCATGGCGATTCGTTGTCATTGGCATACTGGGCGGCAAGGGCAACATTTGTCGTCAGAAGAAAGATACTCGCTATTCAGGAAATGAAGAAGCTTGAATCTCCAGATAAACAGAAGATTATTGCCATGGGATATTCCGAAGAGGAAGCTGAATGTGCGCTAAGACACATAGATCATTACAAAACATACAATGTGACTGAAATGCTTGCAGCTGTGATGAGTTCGTCTAAAATGCCCTCTGATTCCCAGGAAGAATCAGGCAACAAAGAAAAGGTTATGATTTTCATAAAGACCCATTCAGATCCACAGAAGGGCTGCAGGTACGAGGACATAATAGCATACATGAAGGACAATGGCATGGAACAGGCAGATACAGATGAATTGCTTAATCAGCTGGGTTCGGATGGCGACATCTATGAGGTTTCCCTTAAACGATACAAGGCAGTTTGATTCCCTGAAGCATTAGATTAAATCACGGAACAAATATCTGAATGCAGCCTCACTCAGATCTATCCTTTTAAGATAATCGTCCTCACCGTATGTTTCGATTATATTCATGCATTCCTTTGCGAGTTTTCCACTTTCATCAAATTTATTCAAGTCCTTCCACCTTGGAAAGACCTCCCTTTCCTCCAGTGTGTTGTGATCAACAAGCAATCTGAAATAAAGTGGAATTCTGTCGTTATATGTCTTGATATTTCCTTCATCATACCACTTTTTTAGATTTGTAGCCAGGGTGTTTATCAATTTGTGGTCCGCCTTTATCTTCTCGATCTTTTCCGCATATTGTTTATGATCCTCCCATTGTGGTTCTATCAATTCTGGAAAGACTATTTTCTCCTCAACCTCGACATGAACATTCATTAAAAAACCATGAAACGAAGAGAATTCTTCATTTGATATCCCTGTAACCTGCTTCTCTTTCATACGCTTCATAGCAAGATGTTCAATCATAAGTATTTCAACAATGTCAGCCATATTAGTGAAGAGTTTTGATGTGGATAACCTTTAGCAAATATAAAGAGGTTTTATGAAAATCTCTTCCGTGAAATAGTGAGTAGTGCCACGATGATTCGACTAATGTTGCTATATAAATAGTATCATTCTCATTATAACCAGTTATGCAATAATATATTGTTTATCGCATGAATTTAAGGCATTTGAAATAGAAGGAATGGTAAAAACAGTGAACTAGAAAAATAGAAAGACGATAACGATTAAAGCCCTTTTGTTCCTTATGCCCTTAGATATCATAGAACCACATCCTTTATGGCAAATTCATCCTCTGAAACAACCGGTTTCGAAAGCCCTGTTATCTCAACGACTATGTTGGTGTAAAAAGTGAAATTGGTTCGTGGGAAATTGAACCATCCGCAGATGAATACTGAATGGTACGAAAAGCTGTAAAGTGCATGGCTGCTACTTGAACTTTCATTTTTAAATTGCAAAGTACACTTATATGAACCATTTTTTGATAAGCTTGGTATGTATGGATCTGGGTATACCGGGCTACGGGATAGGGAGAGGTTGGATAGTTTACCTGATGGGGGGAAGATAAAAAAGCCGTCAGTTACCTGAGTCCAGCAATTTAATCCTGGAGCGCTTAGATTCTGAGATATGACAAGACTCTTCGGATGCAGATTGGACGGAAGAGACCCTGAGACATTTAAAATTAAACCGAACCACGGGCGTTGGCCTTCTGTTGCCAGGTAACACTCAAACCCATGTATGGAAATAAGCAGGGTTGTATTCTGATATCCGGTCTCGTTTATTACAGCAGATGCGTTAACATACTGTGAAAAGAGTGGACAGGTTTCATTGGCATGATTGTAAAAGTTCGCGTTCCATTGATAGTGTGCATAATCATTGACAACAGATATTGTCGGTTCAGGTTGGGATGATAATTCGTAAAATGATACAGGAACTGCAACTATGATGACCGCAATGACCGCGAAAACAATCATCAGTTTGCTCTTCTTCTGGATCACTCAGTAATTATTTCACTATTGTATATAAAATGTATCAGGTTTTCATTTTTTTCTCAAGAATGAAATACTTGGCCTATTCAAGGAGGCTCGCAGAGCGATGGATGGGCATTCAAATCTATAAGAAAATACAATCTTTTAGTTATCCCTGGAAATGCGGATATATCACAATAACTAAATCTTTCTGGAAACACTCAACTTCATTGTATTTTATTCATGGGATAATCAGGTTGGGTAATATAATTATACTATTTTCCTCTATTTTTGCAACAGTTCATTATGCGGAATTGAATAATCCTTCTCTATTCAGACTACTTCAGGATCAATTCTCTTGCAGCTTTAACGTCATCAAGCCTTCCAGATGCGGTGTTGATTGGCCTCTTTGATATTGTTTCATGATCCTCTTTAAGGGATCTCTCAATTATATCTACAAATGCATCCAAGTCTCTCTTGGTAACTGTTTCTGTAGGTTCAATCATGAGAGCTTCCTTTACGATAAGCGGGAAATAGACAGTTGGTGCATGCATTCCAGAGTCAATTATGTATTTGGCTATATCCAGAGCTCTTACTCCTGTTTGCTCTGAAGAAAAGACCACCTCATGTTTCTTGAGACCCTCGTGTGAGATTTTGAGCGATTTGGAAAGCTTCTTGGCGAGGTAATTTGCATTTAACACTGCCCTGCTTGAATTCAACTTCAATCCATCTGCTCCATTTCTTTTTATGTATGACCAAGCTCGAAGCAAAACCCCAAAAGAACCGAAGAAGGAGGCCATGTTCCCAAGTTTACTATTTGAATAATCCATGTAATATCCTGCATTATTTTTCCTGACAATCGGAGGCGGAAGTAAATCTGCGAGATGTTTTTTCACCGCGACTGGCGCAGCACCGGGTCCACCTCCACCATGAGGGGTGGCAAATGTCTTGTGAAGATTAAAATGAACTATGTCAAAACCCATAATTCCGGGCGATGTTATACCGAGAATTGCATTCAGATTTGCACCGTCGTAATAAAGGAGAGCCCCTTTAGAGTGAACTATTTCAGCAATTTCCAGAATATCAGGATCGAATATGCCCAGTGTGTTAGGATTTGTGATCATGAAACCTGCAGTCTTCTCGGTTACGGCATATTTCAAAGCATCTATGTCAACAGTTCCGTTTTTGTTTGAAGGTATTTCCACAACGTCAAAACCTCCCATTGCAGCAGACGCCGGGTTTGTTCCATGGGCGGAATCCGGGATCACAATCTCTCTTCTTGTGTCAA
>JAJZLW010000156.1 GCA_021850505.1 Thermoplasmata archaeon | reverse complement strand
CTATCCGGAAATAATACCTGATTCAAGAACAATCTGATTGCTATAGGAGATTTAACCTACATGAAATGAATTGAAGATAAGCCTCAGTTCAGGTAGGGAGAGGTTATCAACAACTGGAAAGGATAAGATCATATGGAATGCGATCTGGAAGCAGTTTGAGGATCGTGGCATCTCAATAAAGAAGGGAATGGTGCAGGATGCCACATTCATTGAAACCGATCCAGGCAAACACAGAAAAAAGAAACCTCCAGTTCCTGTGGTTCCGGAATCTGCGGAAATGATGAAAAATGTTAAAGAAGGCACATCCGGGAAAGATGAGACTGCATCAACAGAGACAAAGAAAAGTATGACAAAGGAAGAGAAGAGGCAGGCAAAGATCAGGAATATAGAGAAGAAAAGATTGAGAAGGGAAGAACGCAAATATGGAAAGACAAGAAGATCCAAAGATGGCACATGGACAAAGAAGAATTCTGTATCACACTTTGGCAACAAGCTTCATACTGTACAGGGAACAGATATTCCACTCATAAGGGAATTTGTGCTTACCACAGCATCACTGCACGATTCACAGGTTGATCTCTCAATACCCGGTATCCCATGTTACAAGGACAAGGGATATGCAGGTGCATATTGCAAAGATATCAATGCTACCATGGATAAGGCATCAAGAGAACATCCCCTTACTGTAGAAAAGATAAGGAGAAATCTCAGGATAACAAGAAAACGTTCTCCTGGAGAGAGGCCCTATTCTGTAATGAAAGGGATCATGAATGGGGGCCATACCCTTGTCACCATGGTGAGAAGGTGCAGGGTCAAGGCAATGTTTCTCTGCCTTGGCTACAATGCACTCACCATGATCACACTGAAAAAGCAGGGTAAGATAGCGTAAGCTATGGAAAAATAATAAAAAACAGGGAGAAAAATAATAAAAAAAGAGATAAATCAAGGATCATCCACCCCTATTCTGAAAGATTTCTGTAAAAAAGAGACGAATTCGGCTTTTTGATCTACCAGTGGCGAATAATTACCGGGATATTAGAAAACGTCTACAATCTTTCCATCATTATCTGTCACGCAGATATATCCACTAAGTTTATGTGTATCTATCCCTATATATCTCATGTTACCACCTCTGGTAATTCCGGGAAATGTGTGGCCGGTAAACACTCTACTATCCGTCCTCATTAGAGGGCATGTTATCGGTCCGCAAGCCACCAACTTTTAGAGCGAGTTCGAAACTCAAAGATCGGATCGGTGGCCTTTCCCGGACCCGTACTCCACACGTTATGGAGAACGATCAAAAACTTCTTTCATAGTAGATCGTTATTCAGGAACTGACCCGGGATCAGAAGAAACTATTCGAGAAGATAGGAGTCATGGTGCCTAATACCATGGGAATTTAGGAATTTATTAGGAAAAATGGGGTGGGATTTCCGTTCTAACCTGCAAAAGGGAGGAAAACGTTAGAATATAGTGCCTAATGGGTAGGGAGTTCAGGAAATTAATTCAATATTTATCTACTTTGGCATAGATTTTATCTCACAGCGTTAACATTAAGTTCCTTTAAAAACTCTTCGATTGTTTCGATTATCTTCAAGTCAAATTCTCTCATTTGTTCTCCATAGATGGCGCCAGCATACCTCAAAAAAACCAGCAGATCATGGTGAATAAAAACCCTAATTTTCTTCGTTTCATTCACAAACTCTCTGGAAAAACTTTTTCCTCCCCTACCAAGAATCAACGAAGCTTTGTCTAGTGATTCATATTTATATTCAGGCATCGCATCCCTGACCACCATTATATTCTCAGGGAAAATCGTGTCTCGGGTCTTTCTTGGTATATCAAACACTAACGCTCCTTTCTTGAGGGATAAGGTCTTGTTTTCATTTTCATAAAACAATTTCTCTGGAATGTTACTTGACAACTTGTCGTTACCTACAAGCCATTTCCTTATGACACCGCTCACCGTCTCGGTAACTTTGTCCGTTAGTTTAAGCTCGGTATCGAAGTCTTTAATGTCTTTAGTTAATTGTTCATATAGGTTTTTATTTTTATCGGAATTGAATCGAAAAGCCATTAACCTCACATATACTGTTTCTCTTCTCCTAAAGTCGCTCAACGGAGCAAGTGGGTTGTAATTGGAACAATCTTTATTGAACTCTTTATTAAAAGAATCAGAAAGCCATTTCATAGCTTGGGTTTCGGAAGAATAAAAATTTTCCTTCAGATATTCTTGAAAAAATTCTTTACCAGATTTTTTCTGCATTAGCCTACCTATGACAAACTTAAACACCGCTTGGATTGCTCTGTTAGTACGATGCCAGTAGACTCTGCTTACCATCCAGTATCTTGCAAGAATTATCGATTCCGCAGTTGATATTCCAGAGTCTCTAATGCAGAGTACAGTAGCAGGATGTTTGGCATTAGAGGCACCGTCTCCTTCTTCGGAATTTTTCATATGAGAAATAAACTTGTTTAGATTATCAATTCCAGGGAACTTTAGTGATGATGGATAGTAGTGAACATTAACACTTGAGCCGAGTCTAGCTCCACTCATTATGCTATCGTGCGTAATGTACGCCACTTTATCGACATCAATAGCCGATGAAATTAATCCGCCCAAAAATCTGTAAATTGGTTGTGGCTCCTCATTTGTTTTATCGAGACTAGTGTTACAAACAAATGCAAGTTGTTCAATTTTTTCAATTATCTCAGAACCGAAGTCACGTTTAATAATCTCCAAAATTGTTGGTTCAGCCTTAGGGATATTTAAAGAACTAAATTCATCAGTCCTCTCATATCCAAGTAAGGGCAAAAATAGGTCATCATCGCTTGGGATTGAGCCGCCGTCAGGTGTCTTAATATCTTCAAACATGTGTGACAGTGGATAGTGTCCTATATCGTGCAATAGGGCATAGAGAAGCACCGCTTGTATATCCTCCTTTTCAACCTCAAATCGAAAGTTGAAATCTTCCATTAGCGTTAATAAGGAGAGTCTAGCATAATGGAAAGTCAACATACAATGGGAAGCTCTGCTATGCCTAGCATCAGGATACACCAAATATTCAAACTCAAGTTGAGGGACAAAATTCAGCCTATGAAAAAATGGGTGTTCGATTATATGGCTAATTCTTTCCGAGAACGAAACCATTCCCTCATTAAGCATTATATCAGTTTTCTGTGCCCCCTCAGTAGACAACTCAGGGATTTCCACAGATGACAGATACCCCGGGTCAAGTTTCTTAAGTAGGACCAAGGCCTCGTCAAGAGAATCAGAATTTTTCTCAGATTTATCCAGCTGTTTGCTTATGAATCGCAAACCATCGATAAATTCTTTTCTATACCTCAATCTCTGAGGGGCAAGATTATCAGTTTTCTTGCCTGACAAGATATCAACAATTTCTGATATAATTTTGCTCAACGAAAAGAGGTCTTTATCTGGGAACAATTTACTAGCTATCTCCGATCTCTCCCAATACTTCCCTGAATATTTCTCGAGACGTTTTGGACTGTAATTAATATCAAACTTCACGTATAATTTGTCGCCATCTTGAATTTTCTTAAACATCTCTACAATCGGAGAATTCTTATCTTGGTGTTCTTCTTCTCTACTGTTTTCATGGTCTTTAATCATGAATTTATTTTTATTGAATATCACAGCTGATCCCATATCAATAATAGACTCTCTAACACTATCATTTCTTATGTCTACGAGAATATTGTCAGGTTTAAGATCAAGGTGTGATACACCACATGAATGCATATATGAAACTCCCTCAAATAGTTGCTCGAGAATCTTTATTATAACTCCTGTTCCAAGAAAGTTGTTTTCATCTGTAGGCTTTACCGCCTCAAGGATATTTTTGCCATTAACATACTCCATTGCAACGTAAACGGTTCCAACACTGGAAGTGGTTACAGAGGTTACAGGTCCATAATCAATTATTTTTACTAGGTTGGGATGATTTAACCGAGATAGGATCTTTACTTCGTTAAGAAAAGCATATGAAAACTTCTCGATCTGTTCCATCGGTTCATTTTTTTCATTATTGTTTGCTAATTTGAGAATGTTAACTATTTTTACTGCACACCTGATATAACCGTTATACACTCCATATAGAACTGTTCCTTCATCAGTATCTTTATTTTTTAATCGTTTATACGTCCTTATTTTTTCTATTTTTAAATTTTCATATGTCTCTCCTCCTCCCTCACTTGCCATTCACAATCCACCCCTAAAATATTCACTTAAATCTCCACCAATCTTAGTAAAATTCACGAAGAAATTCCTAACATTAACTTTTATAATAACATTTGCTGGGATACTCACCATAACCATGCATAAGTGCATGCATTAGATAAATCTTTTCCAGACTTGACATTGTCAACTTTCAGTCTGTTCCAATCAGATCTATTTATCCCAATTAATTTTCACACAGTCTCAAGCCTATGATGATTCCAACCACCCTGAACTCCGCAGATTTAGGTACATGTAACTGCCTGAAGAGCCTCCAGGATTTCTTTCTGTTTTTTGGTCCTCTCCCTCTCGACCATTTTACCGTCTATCTCCATCATCTGCAGTTTCTCCAGCTCAAGGAACACCTTGTCCATTGAATATTTCCTGTTGAGCCCTGATTCAGATAATATTCTTCTCATGGACAATCGAACGA
>JAJZLW010000138.1 GCA_021850505.1 Thermoplasmata archaeon | reverse complement strand
CAACGCTTTCAGAAGTGATTGTGGTGCTCTTCTTCTATCTTGTAATCGCCGGGGCCTATAATGCACTCTTTTACTTCTCGCAGATAAAGATGGCAAATATAATAGAGCCATCAATACATCTTCCACGCCTCAGGACAGAAAGGGCATTAATTCTGAGCTACATCTATTATTATGGCAGTTCAACGCTGTTTGTTGTGCTTCCTGCCGCATTCATATATGCCTTCTTATTCAAAAATGTCATTGAATTTTTCATCATACTCTGGTGGTCCGGAATCTATTCTATCCTTGCGCTATTGGCAGGATCAATTGCACTTGTGGCAACCGGTGGAAATATGTTCAGGAGAAAAGCGGGGAAGAAGAAATATGCGAAGTCAATTGTAAGGATAGCGGCCATCCTCTTTGCATTCTTTTTCTTCGAATTCTGGATTTACGATCCATCATTTCTTCCGCCGGATCTTTTCGATCATTTCAATGTAATTATAGCCTTCATTCCCGTATTCAATATCTCATCAACAGCGTTTTACTCGTTCACTGCAATTGATTCTGTCATATCCGCATTTTCAATCATTGTTTTCACAATAATGGCTGTTTTCGCCCTCAGATATTCCATCAGGATTGTTGGTAAATTCTTCAACGAGCCAGGAAATCCAAGGGAGAATAATTCAGAGGCAAAATTTGCTGAAAGAAAGGACAGCCCAGGGAGGGCACTGATCAGGAAGGATTTGGCGATAGTATTCCGTTCGCCGCAGAATTCAGTACTTATGTTCCTGCCGCTTCTGCTTTCACTCCCCGTAATAATTCCAATAGCAATATCCGGTTCTTCGGATCCCCTCGGTATCTATTACACAATGCTTGAGGTACCGGTAATCTGTGCCTCATTCTTTCCAATAGTCCTGCTGATCTCAGAGGGCAGGGGTATATCTTCTGTATTTTCGCTGCCAATAGACAGGCTTCACTTTATAGGTTCAAAGTTTGCAATTTCCCTTTCCATATTCCTGGTCATGCTCACTGCGATTATTGTAATAATAGTTGCATTCAGGAGCGAGGGGATCCTGCCAGCCATGATAACAGAGACTGCGATTTTCTGTGGATTTACCTATACAATAACGCTTAATTTTATCAAGAACACCGAGAGGATAAATGAAAATGTCACTATACTTAACTTTGACTCATTCGGGGGTAATGCGGGCCTGATGTTCACATTCATGAGATCGCTCGCCCTTATTCTTCTGCCTGTACTTGCATCCGACCTGATCGTATATTCCATATTCCGCAGTTTTTCAAACTATCTCCTGATTCTTAGCATCAATCTTCTCTTCAACATCGTAATTGTGGGTTTTGTGCTTTTATATGCAATCCGCGGCATAGCTGGAAGGGAGATTGTAACATATCATTACTGATGATATACATCCTTATTTTAACCTGGAATATTTTATATTCAATTGTGATTATATTTTACAAATGTATTTAATCGATGATCATCTGTCATATTATGATAAAGCATGGATTTTTAGAAAGGGATATTGAGCCATCAAAGGTGCACGATACAATAAAGGATCTTCTTAAAAAAGAAAATTTTACGATCACATCCGATGATTCCGGAAACATGATGTGGGAAATCCATGCCAAGAAGAGCAGCAGGGAGAGAATAATATTCGGCAGGGTCAGGGATGTTGATACTGTTGTATCTGGGTCCAAGGGTAAGTTCGAGGTTCAGTTGCATGCTGGAATATGGGGAAGGGATATGGCTGTACCTGCTATAGAAGGTATAGCAACACTTGGAATTGCTACTGGAGTGGAGCTGCATTCAGGGCATGAATTCGAGATGAGATTATGGGAACAGATAGTCCACAAGATAGATCCATCATTGAAGATATGCAACATTGACGGTCTGTTATTCAAGAATGACCAGGATCTACAGACCCACATGAAGACACATCAGGCCAGTCCAGCGATGGGGATGGGTATGATGGGCATGGGAATGATGGGCATTATGGGCATGGGAATGATGATGCCCGGTATGTGGATCTGATAACGTTCTCTAATTAACGGTTTAAAAGTAATAAACAGATCTGTTTTTTATCATATCATGATAAACAAACCATTAGGATGAATATTGTTATATGCATTGACAGAGTTATCAAAAAAAGGAAATTATTTATCGATCTGACCTCAACAAAAATGTAAAAAAACTCTTAAATAACCTTACACAATTAGAATTATAATGCCTGAAGAAAACAGGGCTTGGATACTTGAAAGCAGACCGGAATCTAACTTCAGTAAAGAGAACGTGAAGTATGAGACGATCCCTGTTCCAGAACCAGGACCAGGTGAATTTCTTGTGAGAAATATATGGATATCATTTGATCCGACCCAGCTGATCTGGATGAAGAGGGATTCATACATTCAAAAGATAAAAATTGGAGATCCAGTGAGATCTATTGATGTTGGACAGGTTGTTAAGTCGCACAATTCGAAATACAAAGTCGGCGACCTTGTATCAGGGACGTTGGGTTGGCAGGACTATTCAATTACTGACGGTTCTAATGTTAACCACGTGATACCGATTCCATCCTTGGATCCACCATGGTATTCCATGAGCTTATTCGGAATTACAGGAATGAGTGCATATTTTGGCGTCAATGAGATCGGAAGGGTGAAGAAAGGGGAAAGATTTGTAGTCAGTAGTGCAGCAGGATCAGTTGGCTCAATTGCCGGTCAGATATCTAAAATCATTGGTGCCACAGTGATTGGTATAGCTGGTGGTCATGAGAAGTGCAGCTGGGTAGTCAATGAATTGGGCTTTGACGATTGTATAGATTACAAGTCCGAGAATGTTCCTGAGAGGTTGTCTGAAATATTTCCTGAAGGGATAGATGTTTATTTCGATAACGTAGGTGGAGAGATCCTTGACGATATTCTTTCGAGGATACGAATGCGTGGAAGAATAATCCTCTCCGGTGCAATTTCAGGTTATATCTCTCAGGATTTCCATCCACTTAAGAATTATAGTTTTCTTACAGGCAAAAGGGCAAGAATGGAAGGATTCATAGTGACAGATTTTTATGAAAGATATGGGGAAGCCTACAATCAATTAAAGAAATGGGTTCTTGATGGCAGGATCAGGCAAAAGGAGCAGCTCTTCCATGGTCTTGAGAGAGCTCCAGACATATTTATGAACTTATTCACTGGAAAAAACTTTGGAAAACAGATTCTCCAAATAACCGACTACCCTTTAATTTTGTAAAGCGGTAAATGATGTCGCAAGTCAGGAAATAAGTAACTTTAAAAAAGATTTGGAAAGCCAAAATCCTCACGGTTCCCGAATGTATACAATTGATTAAAGCTATATAAGAAAGGTAAAAAACATGCTAATAGAATGAGCAGTACCGCAGGAGCCTGCATTCTGTAATTAGTAAGTTTTTATGCAGGGGTCGTAAATTATCAGGTATAAATGGTTTTGATAATCAAAATATTCTTGAGACCGCACAAAATTAGCATCGGAAACGCAAACACCATGGATTCAGATAATGAACTGGCTAAAATCAGGCATAGAAAATTGCATGGAACATTCAACATATAGCTGCTTCTGGCAGTTTTTTATGCCGAATGCTGGATTGTGAATGCTGATTGACAAGATATTTTATTAAGAAAGGGTTATAAGTACTTTTTACATCACGGAAGGCTGATTCGTAATGGTAAATGTCAGGAACGTTAATACCGATTCATTAATAGAAAAGGTCAAGGAGGAACTTCAGAAAGACGAAAGAGTCAAAGTTCCGGAGTGGGTACAATTCTTGAAGGCAGGAATTCACAGGGAAAAAGCATGGCAACAGACTGACTGGTACCACAGGCGTCTCGCTTCAACCCTTCGAAAGGTTTACTTAGAAGGACCAATTGGCATATCAAGATTAAGTGCGGAATATGGCGGAAGGGTCGACAGGGGATCTCAGCGATATCATCCAGCGAGGGGGAGCCGCTTCATCGTCAGGCATATGCTTGAAACACTCGAGCAGCTTGGCTACGTTAAAAAAGATCAGCGTGGAAGGACAGTCTCACCAAGGGGTGAATCCTTCCTTAACAAGGTATCTGTCCAGGTCGTAAAGGATCTGGCAGAAAAGGATCCAAGATTCAAAAAATTCTTGTGATCGGTCACAATTAGCATATCATAAGGTGAACATCAATGGATTCCGATGATGAACTAGCTGAAATCAGGCGCAGAAAAATGCAGGAAATGCAGAGATCTGCAATGGATGATCAGGCCTCAGCAGAGGAACAGAGAAGGGCGCAGGAACTCGAGAAGGCAAGGAAGCAGCAGATATTGCGCCAGATACTCACTCCAGATGCGAGGGAGAGATTGAGCAGGGTCAGACTCGTAAAACCCGAGCTTGCCGAAAACGTTGAAAACCAGCTGATACAGCTTGCAGGCATGGGAAGGGTAAACAGGATGATAAGCGATCAGGATGTCCGTGAAATACTTGACAAACTGACTTCAACAAAGAGAGAATCAAAAATAGAGTGGCGGGGAAAATGAGCAGAAATAAGGAAACCGGTAGAAAGATAAGGCTGATGAAGCAGGTACGGAGCAACCGCAGGGTGCCTGGATGGGTAATGATGAAGACAAACCGTAAACTTACCCAGAACACGAAGAGAAGGAACTGGAGAAGGAACTGGCTGAAACTGTAAGGTGAATATGAATGGCAGATGA
>JAJZLW010000048.1 GCA_021850505.1 Thermoplasmata archaeon | reverse complement strand
ATAACAGGGATGTTGTATTCCTATCAGGCAGATCCTATCCAGGGTGTAATAACAAATATACCGGTATAAACGTAATTGAATCCATGAATTCCGAAGAGGCTGCAATACTTTCAAGTTCCTGGATGAGGGAAGTACTTTCCTCGGAGGATGCGCTTTCACACGGAACATGGGGCCCGAGACTCGAGGTGATTTTTGGCCCAGTATTGATCGAATGCATTAAGGCCCTGGATGATCTGACATTACAGGATTTTCAATCACTTATATCTGACAGGACAAAACTTATTGAAATAATTGAGAAGTCGGGTAAAAAAGAACTGGTTAATTACCTTAAGTCGCAATCAGGAGACCGCAAAGCATGGATGGATCTGGTTGCCAGCGCAATGAATAAACTGCTGCCGGTTTTAGAAAGCTCTTTTTCACGTAATCTTCTTTCAAGCAACACCAACAGGGGGTTGAATCTGGATAGTATCATTGCATCGTATAAATCCTTAATAGTGCCTGATTTGAATGAATCCATTACCGGGGTATCAGGTTACAAGATTGCCTCAGTACTTTTACTGGCAAGGATATGGAGCTCTCTGCTGAGAAAAGGTGTCGAGAAGAGGAAAACATATGTCGTGATTGACGAGGCACACCTGTTTCCTGAGAAAATATTGACAACATTACTGTCTGAAGGCAGAAAATATGGTATTGTCCTGATACTTTCATATCAATACCTGACCCAGATATCAGAGGGTGGGTTAGCATCCCTGTTTGGCAATATAAGGAATATTTCCGTATTCAATCTATCAAGGGATGATTCCAGGTTAATTTCAGAAAATATAGTTGAAATTAAGAGAAGAGATAGTCTTTCAGACAAAATCCTGTTACAGGATTTTCACTCCTGTCTATTTTACTCAAAAGGTTCAGGAGGCGAAACTGGCCCGCTCACAATTATCCCCCGTTACATTGAAGACCATGTTGATCCGGATGTGATCCTCATGAAAAAACGCGAATCAATTCTAAAGTATGGAAACACTGAAGCAATAATGCAACAGAACCTGCCTTCGGAAATGTCAATTCATGAAACCATGATAACTGATCTGAAAGAATATCTGGAAAAGAAAGGATTGAGTTGTAAAACGGGTACGAAGTTCTCAGATGTTATACCCGATCTGGTAACAGAAATCGGATTGAACAGGATTTTCTTTGAGGTCGAAGAATCCGATCTTAGAAACAGTCTGCGCATTGCGAAGAAGATATTTGATTATAATGGGGAGAGAGTTGCTTTTGTTTCGCAAAGCGAGAACAGGGACAGATTGCTTTCCGCAATAATCAGGATTTATCAGGGAATAAATCGACTCTCAGCATCATTGTCCATGAAGCAATCCAGTAAATCTGAGAATTTTACTTCCATCTGGAATCTTCTGCTTATAAGTTATCAAAACGGAAAATTTGAGTTTTTCAACGGCAAAGAATATGTGAATTTTTTGCCCAGGCACCTGACTTCGAAAGGGTCCCTTGATCTCCGTGTGTCGAAATTACCTTATTCTGATATCAGAAAGCAGATCATTACTGATATCATTCAGAAAGGTCCTGAAGGCGAAGTTAGCGGGATGGAATCAATAATCGGAAAATATGATAGATCTACCATGGAAAGACTCCGGGAGAGCCTCGATAAATCAGGATTCAAAAAAATGGATATCGCATCCCTTCTAAACATCAGAGCAGCATAGTTTAACAATAAAAATTCTCCCAAATAGTAAGAAACATTACATAATGACTGCAATTAACACAATAAATAGACATGTTATATGTCTTTTGATAGTTATAATATTGAAAATTTAAGTGCAGGAATAGTTTTTAGACATTTTTGCATAAAACTCATTATTTATTAACCTTTTGGAAAAACATTAATATTAACTATTCGTTATTCTATTGGTTATCATGCAGGAGTTTGGAAAAGAGGATTTTTATAAGACAGCTTATGGTTTTGTTAAAAGGCACAGCGCAACAAATAATGCATTTATCGACAGATTTGCCAGGGGCGATATTACAGAGAGTGAATTTATCAGGTTTTCAATCGAGTTCTATCACTTTACAAGGGAATGGGTTTCAATCCTGTCAACCTTGCTTGTCAACACCCCGGATGAAAACGATGCGGCAAATCTCACAACGATTTTAGTCTCTGAATTGGGAGACATGGATCCGCACAAGAGGCATGAACTATTATACAGAAAATACTTGAGGAGTATCGGAATCCAGCCTGAAACATTAGTTAAGAGGGAGCAGCTGAAAACAACAAAGGCCTGGCTTGATGGCATGAGGAGATATTTTGCAGGAGATCACTTCGAGGCGCTTGGAGCTGAATTTGGTCTTGAAAATATGGCCATACCAATGTGGGACAAGATACTGGCTGGTTTCAAGGTTTACTTTGCTAAGAACAAGAAATTCGCAAACGCTGACATTGAATATTTTACATTCCATAGAGAACTTGAGATACACCACGAGGAGGCAATGGAGGATGTTCTCGGGACGCATAAGGAAGATCCGGTTGCAAGAGAAAACTTCATGAAGGGTATCGAGGGCATACTGAATCTTGAAGAAGGATTCTGGCTCGGATTATCGGATAAAAAATAACACACCTATTTATAGACATTAAATATCTACTCATAAATGTTTGAAAGTATTGGATACAAGTATGCAGGGTACAAATTTAATCTCCCAAGCATCACATATATTGTAGTTTTTATCCTGCTTTCTATAATAGTTGACGCGATTGCTATTTATTTTGCTGCAAAGTTGGTGAGTCGCTCTTCTACTGCAGGTAAAGCCGTGTTTGTAGCTATCGCTGCACCCATATATTTCATCTTTATCTTCTTCATTTTATCGCTTATATTTGGACTGTTTTTATCCGTCCTGGGCGTATTTCTTGCTTTATTTATTGCCTTCCTGGCCCTCGTTCACTTTATAGGGAGAACCTATAATACTGGAATGGCTGGCGGATTCCTGATTGCAATTCTGGCTCTTATTATCCTTGTAGTAATGAGTTTCATAGTTGGAGCAGTCCTTGGAGTTTCATCTATATTTGCGGGTATCTGATCAATAATCCGAATAGAAAATTGATTAATAGTTTTCTTCGATATCCCATTATGGTTGAGGAGGAACAATCGCCTATTTTAGCTGGTAATTCGGATATAGCCTTCTGCGATAGAATTCAGGAAATAATTATAATCACTACGGATGGCAGGCATGAGCATCTTGACAGGGGGATTTCGTATGGTTTTTGTGTAGAGGCGGTTAGAACTGGAGTAAGCCTTAAAGAATTACTTAAGGAAAGGGTTGAACCTTCCCTGCAGGATATAAAAGTAAAGCGCTGGTACTGATCGTTTTTATATCACAAATTTCAGTAAAGTAATGGCAATTTTTATTGAGGATAGGGTTTTTATTCCGGAAAAGGCACCTTAGGATAAAACTTATTCATTTAATAAGAGATACTGAGGGCGATTTATATGATGTCCAGTAATCAGCAGGGTGAAATTGCAAAGGGTCTTGAAGGTGTTGTCGCAGCAGAGACAAAGATAGGTTTTGTCGATGGCATAAATGGGAGGCTCGTTTACAGAGGGTACAATATTGAGGATCTCGTTGAGAAATCGAATTTTGAAGAGGTTGCATATCTATTAATATACGGAAAATTACCTACCTTAACTGATTTTAAACAGTTCAAAGATAATTTAAATCTTAAAGCCGGAATAAGCGAAGACCTTTTTTCAATAATCTCCAAGACTACACAGAAATCGCATCCTATGTCTGCCCTGAGAACAGCGGTCTCATACCAGGGAGCATTTGATCCTTTAAGTTCCAATTCAGATCTCAAGAGCCAAGAAAAAATGGGTCTTTCAATAATGGGAAGTTTTCCATCTATTGTGGCAGCTATAAACAGATCTATCAAGGGCGAGAGCAGGGTCGTATCGAAATCAACCGATTATGTCGAAAAGTTTCTCGAGGAAAGCTTCGGAAGGAAACCATCAGACTTCGAGAAAGAGGTTATGAGGGTTGCACTCATAATTCATGCTGATCATGGGATGAATGCATCAACATTCGCCTCGATGGTGACAATATCCACATTATCAGACATGTATTCTGCTGTGACCTCTGCAGTTTCATCCCTTAAGGGACCCCTTCATGGAGGGGCGAATGAGAAGTCCCTTGAAATGCTGGAAAAGATAGGATCACCGAAGAATGCCGAGAAAGTTATTTCCGAAATGCTGGAAAAGAAGGAAAAAATTATGGGGTTCGGCCACAGGGTATACAAGGTATATGATCCAAGAGCGAAAATATTGAAGGTTTATGCAAAGCAGCTTGCTGAGAAAACTGGCCATAAAGATTTGTTTGAGACAGCGGAAGAGGTAGAGAAAGTGATGGTCTCAAAGCTTGGTTCAAAGGGAATTTTCCCGAACGTGGACTTCTATTCAGGAATAGTCTATAAGTCACTTGGCTTTGATTCAAAGATATTCACCCCGATATTTGCACTTGCTCGTATTTCTGGATGGTTTGCAAGATCGTTTGAATACCTGCATGACAACAGGCTCTTCCGCCCAAGATCGCTTTACAAAGGAGAAGTTGGGCCACTTAGATATCTACCTATCAACGAAAGGAAGCAATAGAAGGAAAAGGGTTCAAAATTTAAATAAACCGGGTTGATTCCGTATGCCACAATGCCCCGGTAGTGTAGTGGCCTATCATACGGGCCTGTCGAGCCCGTGACTCGGGTCC
>JAJZLW010000008.1:3405-4768 GCA_021850505.1 Thermoplasmata archaeon | reverse complement strand
ATATGAATGAAGTTTTAAGCACTGGGACTACAACTGTAGCTGTAATTGTCAAGGATGCAGTTGTACTGGCAACGGATCGACGAGTTACTGCAGATCACTTTATTGCTCACAAGGATGGGCGCAAGCTTCACAAGCTTGACACCTATGCAGCAATGACTATTGCTGGTCTGGTAGGAGACGCGCAGGTTCTTGTTAGATACATGCGGGCTGAGCTTGAGCTATACAGATTGCAGAGAAAGTTTGGGATGCCAATTGAGGCAGCAGCCACACTGCTCTCGAATATACTGAACCAGTCAAAGTATTATCCTTATATGGTTCAGCTCATTGTGGCTGGTTATGATACAAGCCCACATATTTTCTCAATAGATGCTGCCGGTGGAGCGGTGGAGGATACATATGTCAGCACGGGTTCCGGTTCACCGTTTGTATATGGTGTTCTTGAAACAGAATATACCAAGGACATGAAGATAGACGAGGGCATAGATCTTGTGATAAAATCCATTTCAGCCTCAAAACAGAGGGATTCTGCATCCGGCGGTATGATTGATGTAGCAGTTATCGATCAGAAGTCCGGTTATAAGGACGTCCCTGAAGAGGATGTCATGGACAGAATCAAGAAGATGAAGTTGAAATTTTAATTTTTTTTTATTACCATACCACAGGTGTTTTTTTGAATGGCAGTTAGAGATTATCTAGAGGAAGCAAAATCGATATTCAACCGTATATATCCAGACAACAAGATAACAGAGGTTGACTACGAAGGGCCAACTATCGTAGTCTATACCAAGGATCAGGATCTGTTTTCAAAGAGGGATGATATTGCAAGGGCGATCGCACAGGAGTTGAGGAGAAGAATTGCAATACGCCCGGATCCATCGATCATGAGCTCTGAGGAAGAGGCTACTGAGGAAATAAACAAAATAATACCATCAGAGGCAGGCCTGCAGGACATTTATTTCGAATCGGATACTGGCGAGGTCGTCATTGAGGCAGATGAACCATCAGTCATTACAGCAAGGGTATCTGATTATATTACTCAGATCAAGACAAAAACAAACTGGTCGCCAAGAATAGTCAGAGCCGCACCAATGTATTCAAGAACAGTAAAAGAGATGCGCGAACTCCTTCGGGAGACAAAACAGGAAAGAAAGCTCTTTCTGCACAAGCTCGGGGAAAAATTGAACATACCGCCTATGCCCGGGGAAACGTGGGTGCGGTTAACAGCGCTTGGCGGTCACAGAGAAGTAGGGAGGAGTGCATCCCTGATCTCGACAAACAATTCAAGGATACTTGTGGATTGTGGCATGCTGAACACAAATGAGGCAATAGATCATCCATGGGCTGGCGCCCCATATCTATACCT
>JAJZLW010000008.1:0-3305 GCA_021850505.1 Thermoplasmata archaeon | reverse complement strand
CAGGAGGTTATGCTTGTTCTTGAACAGATGATGCGGGAGGGAAAGATCCCAAAAACAAAGGTGTATCTGGATGGTATGATAATGGAGGCCACAGCAATCCATGCAGCCTATCCTGAATACCTGAACAAAGATCTCAGGGAAAAGATAATGGTCAAGAAAGAGAATCCTTTTCTCAGTGATATATTCGCTAAGGTTGAAACAAGGGAGCAGAGACAGGAGATATGTGACTCGGTGGACAGCAGGATTGTTCTTGCAACCGCAGGAATGATGAACGGCGGTCCGGTTATGGAGTATCTCAAGACATGGTGTGATTCACCTAAGCATTCCCTTGTATTTGTTGGTTATCAGGCAGACGGCACAATGGGAAGGCGCATCCAGAGGGGTGCAACCGAAATAACATTATCGGACAACGGTAAGCCTGTGAAATACCAGATGAAGATTAATGTGGAAACAGCCGAGGGTTTCTCAGGGCATTCTGACAAGCGGCAGCTTATAGCTTACATTGCATCGATGCAGCCTAAACCCAGAATTGTTCTTGTCAATCATGGTGACGGCGAAAAGGCCCAGGAGTTTGCAAGGCTTATTAAATCCAAATTCAACATAGAATCTCATGCTTTGAGAAATCTTGAAACAATAAGGTTATACTGATTTTACCCGCTTCCCAGGAAGATTATAATAAATGGCAAATCTTTTATGAAATTGATAAAATTCCATACAGATTCATTTTTATTAATTTAAAAACCAGCTAATCTACAAGGTTCAGAGAGGGAATTTCCCATCCGGAAAGATCTTTTTCCAGTCGGACAGGAACCTGCTCAGCCCCTCGTCAGTTTTCGGGTGCATTGGAAGTTTTTTAAGAACATCAAATGGAATCGTCGCTATGTCTGCGCCAATTATTGCTGCCCTGACGACGTGCATTGGATTCCGGACAGACGCAACAAGTATTTCAGTATCTATGGAATAGTTTGTGAATATTGTCTTTATCTGCTCAATGAGAAACATTCCATCCTCGGCGATATCATCCAGTCGGCCAACAAAAGGCGAAACATATCTTGCACCCGCTTTTGCTGCAAAAAGAGCCTGAATAGGGCTGAAAATCAGTGTACAATTAACTGGAATCCCTTCTGAAGAAAGTGTTTTGATTGCCCTCAGACCGTCAAGGGTCATAGGTATCTTCACAACTGCATTATCTCCAAGGGCCCTGATCTTGTGTGCCTGCTCAATCATTCCTGAGTAATCAGTTGCGACAACCTCAATACTTACAGGGCCTTTCGTAACTGCTAGAATACTTTTCACCACAGACGGGAAATTATTGACCTTTTCCTTTTCCATTAGAGACGGATTCGTGGTCACACCATCAACAAGGCCCCATTCTATGCCCTGACGAATCTCCTCAACATTTGCGGTATCAAGAAATATTTTCATATTTAGTTTCCTCCCTGAATAGTATTTCAGACTGTTTTACGAGATCATTAACACCCATATGAAAGTAATCGAAAAGCTCCCATGATTTTCCGGATTTCCCGAATGTGTCATGCATTCCCACTCTAAGCACGGGGCAGGGGTGATTTTCACTGACAACCTCGCATACCCTGCTTCCGAGACCGTTGTAGATAGAATGTTCCTCAGCAGTGAGAATACGTCCTGTCTCTGTTGCTGCCTTTATTATAGCGTCCCTGTCTATTGGTTTTATTGATGACATGTTGATAACTCTTGCATCAATCCCTTTCTTCTTAAGTTCCTCCGCGGCCTGCAGGGATAATGAAACCATTGATCCGCAGGCGATGATGGCCATATCGGAACCATCCTTGAATAATACCGATTTTCTTGGCCTGTACTCATAGTCCGGATCGTTCAGGATCGGGAATTTCTCTCTTGAAAGGCGGACATAATATGGTGTGATAGTGGCATCGTGAACATATCTTATGACGCTTCTTGTTTCCACTGCGTCGACAGGTACTATGACAGACATATGCGGCAGTCCAGACATTATACCAACATCCTCTACAATCTGGTGAGTTGCCCCGTCCTCTCCAACGGTTATTCCGGCGTGAGTTGTGACAAAATTAACATCAATATTGTTGTAGCAGACGCTCTGCCTTATCTGTTCGTATGTTCTCATAAGAAATACGGCGAAGGTGGAAACAAAAACCTTCTTTCCAGACAGCGCAAGCCCTGCAGCTGTGCTGACCATAGATTGTTCAGCAATCCCCATATTGAAGAATCTTTCCGGAAATTCCTTTCCAAACATTCCTGTCTTTGTTGAAGATGAGAGATCAGCATCCAAAACAACCATGTTGCTGTCCCTCTTGCCTAACTCCACAAGCTCGGCACCGTAAGCTTCCCTGAGGGATTCAGGTTTTCCAGTCATCAGGAATCAGCCCCCAGTTCTTTCATTGCAATTTCAAATTCCTCTTTACTCGCAGGCGGTGATCCATGATATTTGTAATTTCCTTCCATATAACTGACGCCCTTGCCTTTCACCGTGTGCGCCACGATGAACGTCGGTAGATCATTAGACTCCTTTGCACCCTCAAGTGCCGAGAGAATCTGATTGTAATCATGGCCGTCTATTTCGATCACATGCCATCCAAAACTGCTTACCATTGCAGGAATGTCATGCAAAGGCATTATGTCGCTTGTTTTGCCGTCAAGTTGAACCCCATTTCTATCAAGAATAACGATAAGATTATTCAGCTTAAATTTAAAACCAGCCATCAGGGACTCCCAGATACTTCCCTCTTCAAGCTCGCCATCTCCAATCATAACAAAAGTATGATATTTCTTCTTGTCAAGTTTTGCGGCAAGTGCCATCCCCACTCCTATACCAAGTCCCTGACCAAGGGAACCTGTTGATGATTCCACGCCAGGAACCCCCCGGTGAACATGACCCTCTAACTTTGATGTCAGTTTTCTGAAGTCCTTAAGCAATTCAACCGGGAAAAAACCACGCAAGGCAAGCGTTGAATACATACCTGGCGAGGCGTGACCCTTACTAAGTATGAATCTATCCCTATCAGGATTCTCAGGGTCCAGAGGATCGATATTCAGTACCCTGAAATAAAGAACTGCCAATATATCGGCTGCACTGAGAGAGCCCCCTGGATGGCCGCTGCCCGCCTCATATACCATCTTAACAGAATTTATCCTGATCTGCCGGGCCATTTCTCTTACATTAATTAGATCGCTATCCGATAGCTGAAAACTTTTCACTTTAGAAACCACAACCCGATAACATCAATCTGAAACGTAATCATGTATTCTTTAAAAAACATTTTTTAACTTTCAAAGCAAATAATCTAAGA
>JAJZLW010000136.1 GCA_021850505.1 Thermoplasmata archaeon | reverse complement strand
TAGTAATATTTTTAAAACATTGTTTTCTTTATTGCGCCCTGAACCTTTTTCTTAAGATCCTCATTTATCTCTTCAATTTTATGGGCGTCTTTTGCATGCTGTGCTATCTTTGGCATTAACTCATCAGTACTAGCACCCTTAACGGTGAATCCACAGTTCATTCCGATGTCTGCGCATTTAAATTTATATGGCATATTTATCAAATAGTAATGGGTTTCGCAATATATATAATTTCCTATAAAATCAGACAAACGACGGACGTTGTGTGTTCAGAACTATATTAAAGAAACGATGTATGAATAGAAGAATTCAGTATTTTCATACCATCGTCTCTTTTTCTCACCAAATCTGCATAGAAAGCTTTCATCCGTTTTTCCTGTTCAGTCCTGAATGAAGTATCATCAATTAAATTAACGTTGATCGTTATATTAAGAAGTGCCCCCTCTGCGGCACTAAACGCAAAAATCAGTGAACAGGCAGAATCTGTTATCGCGTTCTTGTTTCCGATGGATAGGAGGTCAAGTGCATTATCCATTACATCAGAAGCAAGATTTGCTATTCTCCATGGAGGCTCTATAGCATCCCTTAGGGCTGATTGAAGCGCCTTTTTCCTTGCCATCTTTTCTTCGTCTGTACTCTTTGGCAATTTCCATGTGCTTGATATCTTATTGAAGGCCTGTTCATCCTCTTGCATTAAATCCTCAAGATTTTTCCTTATTTCAAGCATTTTCAATTCTATTGCATTAACTCGTTCCTGTACATGTTCATATCCCTTTTTTCCATCAGTCAGGGCTGAAACCATTGAGGATAAAGCGCTTCCAACCATTGCAACCAGGGCACTTGCAGCGCCGCCCCCTGGAGCAGGTTCTTTACTGGCCAGTCTTTCCATAAAATTATTTAGATCCATAATTCACTCCATCATCTTTTTTTCCAGTATCTGCGATGACTTAAAGCCGTTAAGCTGTAGATAGTATTTTGATGTTTCTACGAGGGCTTCCATCGGTATGAGACCGATAACCTCTGATTCGTGTATGGATATCCCGAATCTCATCGACTCGAGTTTAACCAGTTCAAAAGCTCTGTAGATTGGCGTTTTGTTGAAATTAGTCAGATTCATTGAAATCTGAACCTGATCCCTATCCTTTAGATAAAAAGCCAATGCTTTTACAAATGTCAATCCCCCATCCTTTGCTCTCAGTGCTTTAGCGATCCTTTTTCCAATTTCCAGATCATTTGTGTTGAGGTTGACATTATAAGCTATTAGATAATCGCGGGAGCCGATTATGGAAGCACCGGCACTTCCAATCTTCTGGGGTCCAAAATCTGGTTTCCAGTGATCGCTTTGTATATTTTCTGTGAGTTCCTCAAGCTGGAAATTCTTGTTCCTTATATCCTCCAAATTTTTTCTATATTCCATCATCGCGGAATTTCCATACATGTAAACTGGAATTCCCAGCTCTTTCCCAACCCTCTCTCCAAGTTTTCTTGATATCTCGATGCATTCATCCATACTTACGCCTGATACTGGTATGAAAGGGATGACATCTGAGGCACCAAACCTCGGATGTTCTCCCTTATGCTTTCCCATATCAATCAGCGCAGCGGCTTCCTTAATTCCCCTATAAGCTGCTTCCAGCGCTGCTTCTGGAGTTGATATAAAAGTGATAACAGATCTGTTATGGTTTGCATCCATCTCGCTGTCAAGTATTTTGACTCCCTCCACAGATGAAATAGCCTGTACAATCTTCTTCACTACCACTTCGTCTTTCCCTTCACTGAAGTTAGGAACACACTCAACAATTTTCATAATGCCGTATATCAAGGTTCCTTAAAAAGTCAAAAGTTTAATATCCTTGGTTGCGGGGTCGCGTCCAGAAGTTTTTCTTTCATGCGCAAAACGATCATAAAGAGCATTTATTGTTTTAGTTCTTCCTAAAAGTAACCAATAATTCTAAACCCGTTTGAGCATAAAAAAATTATATCGATTCGGCATTCGTGATTAACTCGTTGCGGGTAAATTTATACCTGTTATGTTAAGGGGATATATGATAAATCCAAGTGAAGCAGGTTTAACACTTCATCAAAGGCTCTCGAAAATCGTTCTATTCAATGAACTCGGTGATCGTTGGATTAGCCGCAGGAAGATTATAGCAGGCAGCAAGACAAGCCTGATGGAATTGGGAGAACTCAAATATGACTGGCTATACAGTGCTTACCAGGAATTAAAGACTGTCTTCTGGTCAGCTGACAATTTTAAACTTGCTAAGGATCAAAAGGATCATTCTGTCCTACCAGAAATTGAAAGGAAAACATTCGAGAGTGTTCTAAGTTCACTTGTATTCCTGGAAAGTGAACTATTAGAAAATTATTATGTAATAGGACCATACTTCAGCGCACCGGAGGCAACCATAGTCGTCAGTGAATTAACCTCCCAAACCACTTATCACTGTTATGCGCTTTCTCAAATTCTAAGGAATACTATAGACAAGGCAGACATAGATTCTGTTTACAACAGCTGGAGAACTCAGGACGGACTCAGACAAAGGAACAAAAACATTAACATCAGATTTCTTGAATTCACAAACAACCAAACTGTGGAAAACTTCCTGCTTGGGCTCGCCACAATTTCAACAATACAACTTGTGCTCATACCATCTGAGCTGAGCCTTGTCTATTCAATCACGCGGAGAGGCAAGATGACCTCAACCGCTGAAATTCTAAAAAGAATACAGAGAGATCTGGATTTGCATGCCCAGATCTTGATACGAATATATTTAACAATTTTAAATGAGAACCCCGCACTTAACTCTCAGGAACTTAAAACCTCAATTGTCAAACTCATGAGGGATATCACTAATATGGAGACAGATTTCACCCAGATTCTGTCAGAAAACATGATTCCTGGGTTAAACAATCTCGTCGTGGCCAAATTTACGCAGGCGCGGACAAACAAGGTGTTGAAGGAATTTTCGTTAGAACCTTTGTTCCCCGGTGTCGGCGGACAACCAATCCCATGGTTTGAGGGCTATTCAGAACTAAAAAACAGATAAAATTCAAGTCTCACAAAACATGGTGACCAGATATGGTCAATATTTGTTATCAGATAAGATAACATATAAGATACAAAAAAAACTTTTATAAGTTAGAACATTGAAAATTTTACACGTTTTACGCTCGACCAAAATATCGGGCATTTCGGAACGTGTAAAGAGGTGAATGTCCTGGAATTTATAATGAAACCAACTAAGGTGATTAACAGAGAAGGCAAAGAAATACCGATTGACATAACGAAAATAAGGGCTGTCATAACGAAAGCTTGCGATGGGCTGTCTGTTGATCCGATGGAACTTGAACTTGACGCTCAGATACATTTCACTGATAGAATCTCAACCAAAACAATACAAGAAACTCTGATTAAGGTTGCAAATGAGAAAGTCTCTATAAAATATCCTGACTGGACTTTCGTAGCTGCAAGACTGCTTTTACATCATCTTTACAAGGAATCTTCACTTCAACGAGGCACGCCGTACGGTAACTTCAGGAATCTCGTAAGTAAGCTTGTGGATGAAGGGAGATACGATGGTCGCGTTCTAAACGAATATACGGAAATGGATTTTGAAATGTTTGAAAAGGCTATCAGACCTGAAAGGGACCTGCTTTTAAGCTACCCTGGACTCAAACACCTTAATGATAGATATGCCATCCATTCAAAAGACGGGAAATGGTTTGAGCTCCCGCAGGATACATTCATGGGCGTTTCGATATATCTTGCGCTGGCCGAGAAACCTGAATCTAGAGTGTACTGGGCCCTCAAGTTTTACGAAGTGCTTTCTAACCTTTACATAACAATGGCTACCCCCACACTCGCGCAGGCCAGGAGACCGAATGGTCAGCTCAGCTCATGTTTTATTGACACTCCTGACGATTCAATATCAGGAATATTTGATGGTTTAACATCCTTTGCAAAAATATCACAGAATGGGGGTGGAATGGGCGTATATCTTGGTCATGTAAGGGCACTTGGAAGCTCGATCCGAGACTATGCGGGTGTAGGAAGCGGGGTTATACCGTGGGTTCGTCTCTATAATGATACTGCTGTATCGGTCAATCAATTGGGTCAGAGAGCTGGTGCAGTGAGCATATGGCTTGATATCTGGCACAAGGATGTTATAGATTTCCTTGATCTTAAGACAAATAACGGAGATGAAAGGAGAAAGGCACACGACGTCTTCCCGGGTCTGTGTGTTCCAGACATTTTCTATGAAACACTGTCAAAAGGAGAGAAATGGTATTTAATGGACCCCCATGAGATCCGTACTAAAAAGGGCTGGGCTCTGGAGGATTCTTGGGGCGATGATTTCGATAAGCGTTATCATGAATGTATTCAGGACGATTCTATTTCAAAGGTAGAAATAAATTCTCTTGAGCTGATGGGTTTAATTCTGAAGAGCCTTTATGAATCCGGCGGGCCATTCATAATGAACCGTGACACTGTTAACAGGTTGAATCCCAACAAGCACACTGGTATGATTTACTCCTCCAATCTATGTACTGAGATAACGCAGAACCAGTCTTCAACCATCAGAACTTCAAATACTCAGGTTGATGGTGAAATTGTTTCAAAATTCAAGGTTGGAGACATGGTTGTTTGCAACCTTTCATCCATAAACCTCGGAAAAACGAACACTCCTGATCTTCTCTCTGAGGTGATTCCAGTTCAGGTAAGGATGCTTGACAATGTGATTACGCTTAACAACCTTCCAGTGCCTCAGGCAACAGTCACAAACATGAAATACAGGG
>JAJZLW010000111.1 GCA_021850505.1 Thermoplasmata archaeon | reverse complement strand
TCATCGGATCGGAAGAAGCCAAATACGGTTGATCCGTTTGCGGCCAGTTTTTTGGATATTTCTGAACCTATTCCCCTGGACGCACCAGTGACTATAGACGCCTTTCCATGAAGTGTTTCCATGTATCAGAATGCTGTAAGCTCTGTTATATTATTCGGACACCATGGATCAGACATTTGACTTTGATGAACCCCCATCCACAAAGAACGTTGCTCCAGTGATATACGAGGACTCGTCAGAGCACAGGAAAGCAACTGTTGATGCAATCTCATCCGGCTCGGCCAGTCTTCCGAGCGGTATTGTTTTCTCTGATTCAGATCTGACGGAATCAAAGGGAACGCCAAGATTCCTTGCACGATATCCCATGAGAACCTCCTGCCTTTCCGTAAGCACGACTCCGGGTGAGACACCATTTATCCTTATGCCTGATGGTCCAAGTTCATTGGCAATTGTCTTGGACAACCCTGCCAGAGCTGGCCTGAATGCATTGGATATAACAAGGTTTGGAAGTGCCTCTTTTGCTGACCTGGAAAGAATATTTACAATAGAAGAACCTTTCTGCATGAATGGCACCAGTCCACGGACAAGGCGTACAACGCTCATGAATATCTGGTTGAAGTAAAGGTTCCACTGGTCATCCGTGATCGTCATAAAGGCCCCAGGGGAAGGACCGCCAACGTTATTGACGAGAACATCAACTTTTTTCAGATGATCCCTTGCATAGTCGATCAGTCTGTTCACATCATCAGGTTTTCCAAGATCTGCCGGGAACATGCCTGTCTGGTTTTTGGTGATTTCATATATCCTCGCGGATGCCTCTTCCAGTTTTTTGCTATCCCTGGATACCAGAAGGACATTAGATCCCTCAAGCGCAAGTCTCTTTGCAACTGCAAATCCTATTCCACTGCTCGCTCCGCATACTATGCTGTTCTTCGATTTCAGGTCAGCATACATAATGATCCCGTCAGTGCGCTATAGTCTGCGCCTGCTCTCTGAGGAACTGCTGCAGATAATAGAAGGAACCTGTCCCTTTCCCGCTGCTTCCGCTCATCTTCCAGCCGACGAATGGCTGCGATCCAACCATTGCGCCCGTGGACCCTCCACGTGCCCTGTTCGCGTATATTACACCAACATCCACATTATCGAAGTAATACTGTATCTCAGAGGGATCCTCGGTGAATATACCGCCAGTAAGGCCGTATTCCAGAGTGTTAATCTCATCCACTGCCTCTTTCAGTTTGCTGAATTTCCTGACTGCAAGGACAGGCAGGAAAAGCTCATTTCTCACAATATGGGCATCCTTCTTCAGATCGGCGACAATCGTTGGCATTACATAGAATCCAGGTTTGTCAAGTGCTTTTCCACCGGTAAGGAGTTTACCCTCTGAAGCAAACACCTTTTCAAGTTCCCTGAATTTGTCAAATGCAGCTTTGTTGACTACAGGATTCATGAATGTTTCTTTCTTCCTCGGGTCACCAACAACTATCTTCTCGGTTCTTTCCTTCAGTCTGGCAAGAAACGAATCGTATATGGAATCCTGCACGAAAACAAGTGAACATGCGCTGCACTTCTGTCCTGCGAAACCGAAAGCGGCCCTGGCAACACCCTCAACTGCCTTGTCCATATTGCATTTTTCTGACACGATAATTGAGTCTTTTCCACCCATCTCAGTGATGACAGGTTTTGGCATTTTCTGCGTTGCCCTGTGATATATATCCATTCCGACATCCCTTGATCCCGTAAAGACGACGCCGCCGTTAAGATCGCTTTCTATCAGGGTTCTGCCGACAACACCTCCTGATCCAGAAAGGAAGGCTAGGACGTTTTTCGGCACGCCTGCTTCATGCATCATCCTTATTGTCAGGTAAGCAACAAGCGGGATGTCGCTCGAAGGCTTGAATGCAACTGCATTTCCTGTCACCAGAGGGGCGGACATCATACCGACGGTAATTGCATAAAAATTAAACGGTGCAATTACAGTGAAGACACCATAAGGCTTCATCACGCTGGCACTTTCCTCGTTATCATAGCCCTTGCCAGTAAACCTGTGAAAGCCCTGGTTTTCGATCAGGTTCAGTGAATAATATCTTATGAAATCAAGTGCTTCATCGACATCAGCAACAGCCTCATACCTGTTTTTTCCGTTTTCATATGCAAGCAGAGCAGCAATCAGGAATTTCTTTTCACGTATGAGATCGCCTGCTTTCAGTAAGATCTTAGCCCTTTCCTCGTATCCCCTGTTAAACCATGATCTGTAACCAGCATGCAACATCTTCAGGGCCTTGTCAACACTTTCCTTGGAGGATAACTGGAATGTTGCTATTTCCCTGCCATCTATCGGTGATATATCCTTTATCTTCTTTTCTTCCTTTACATCATTATCTATAATATTCGGGTATTCCTTGTTCAGGTATTTCTCAGCCTCCACCAGTGCCGCTTCGTACAACTTTTCAAATTCAGCCTCTTTTCCAGCCTTCTGCATTCTTATGAAGGTATTCTCATTTTCAAACATTATTATGTATTGCAACAAAATACATTAATTGATCTTCTGTTTTTTCCATCATATGTCAGGTAATATTTCAGGGCATAAATTCGTATGATTCGCCATATCACAAGGCAATAGGGCCAACACCAAATAAGAAATATCAATATGGCATACAATAGACATGACCGGAAAACTGCATGGAATGCTGCCTATACTTGTTACACCCTTAAATGACAGAGAGCAGGTTGATTATGAAGACATATCGAAACTGATGGATTTTTACATGAATCACCATGTTGATGGTGTAACTGTCCTTGCAGAAGTATCTGAATCAGAATACCTCACTGCTTCTGAAAGAAGGGAGATTCTTTCACTCGTTGTAAAGAAAGCGGGTGGTAAATTTCCCGTTATCACCGGAATTGTCCGCCCCTCTCTTTATGAAACGCTGGATGCATCACGCGAGGCCATCAGCCTTGGGGCCTCCGCCCTGCTTCTGCCGCCTCCAAAGAATCCAAAAGCATCTGATGAGGCCATCATCTCATATTACGAATCTGTGGACAGAGAAAGCAATGTGCCAATCGTAATTCTTGACAATCCTTCACTTGGTTATGCAGTCATCCGACCAGATCTAATCAGGACCATTTTTGAGAAAACTAGAAATGTCAGATACCTGAAGCTAGAGGATCAGCCAACAGTTCCAAAGATAGATGCAGTCAGAAATCTTCTTGGAAACAGGATAGGCATATTCGGCGCGAGCCATGGCAGGAATATCCTATACGAACTTGAGCATGGTGTTGATGGCATAATGACATCAGTGCCGCTGCCCGGAATAATGTCGTCAATAATCAGTGCATTCAATTCCGGAAAAAAGGAAGCAGCCAGGGAACTATTTTATTATTCCCTTCCACTTGCATTTTTCCTTCCTGAAAGGACTGTTGCGGTAAAGAAGGAATTATTGAGGCTCCAGGGCATTATTAAGACTTCAGTAGTCAGGAGGCCACAGCCTAATTTTGACCAAAAATATGCGTCCGGCCTGAAGGAAATGCTTGAATGGACTCTTGAGAGATCTGAGAAAATAATGTAGTATTTGTTAAAGGATCAATCCTCTCAACCTGTTGCCCAGGATGACGAGGAAACCGAATATAAGAAACCCGTTTTATATCTTGAAGCAATACCCACTTTACGCGACAGATTAACCTTATTGCAGCAATACGTGGTTTAAGATCGTTCTCATTCGGATACATTTCATTCCTTGTTCCTTTATTCCTGAAATATTCCGGCTATTCAGACGTTGCAGTCGGCATATATGCGCTTGTTGCGACAATTGCCAGTTCTGCACTCGTCCTGTTTTCAGGTTTCCTTGGTGATCTTTACAGCAAAAAGAAGACGCTTGTCATTGTATCTATATTACCTGCATTCTCATTCCTGATTTTTCTTGTATCAAGGAATTTTTATGTACTGTTTGCCTCTGCGGTTTTCGGCCTCTCATTCAGCGCCATAGGCGGTGGAGCAGGAGGGGGGCCAGTTGCTCCTGTTATGAATGCACTGGTCGCTGACAAGGTAAAAGCTGAAACCAGGACCAGGACATATTCCAACCTGATGATAATATCCATAATTTCTGCAAGCTTGGGAGGACTGTTCTCCTCCGAAATAGAAAGCTCGTATCCAGACTCATTCTACCCAATCCTCTTCCTTATTGCTCTTGTGCTTACCCTCCTTTCAATAGTTTTCACTTTACTGATTGAGGATACAGCTGTAAAGAAGAGGGAAAAACGCGATTTCATGCCTTCAAAATCCAGCAGGAACATAGGAATGATAGGTTTCTCCGGTCTTATGGGAAGCCTTGGTCTCGGTGTTGTAACGCCTTTAATGTCAATTTATTTTGAAACAATCAAGTTTACGGTACCGGAAATATCCTTAATATTCACTTTATCTTACATGGCTGCAATAGTTGCCGTGTTCTTTGCTTCAACATTCGAGCGACTTATCGGGCAGGTAAATTCTATTGTCGTTTTTCGTGCAGGCGGCTCAGCCCTTCTCATACTGATCCCGTTCGTTGCTCCACTACTCGCCGCATCTGTATACATAATTCGTACTGGACTATACCAGATGGCACTTCCCATAAGGCAGAATTTCCAGATGACCATTCTTGATCCATCGGAAAGGGCTAGAGGTAACAGTATAACTGGAATTGCAAGGCGTATTCCTTATGGTATCTCTACAACATTCGGAAGTTACCTTCTTGCAATGAGCGCCTATGTTGCAATGTTTTCCTTTGCCGGGGTTGTCTCTCTATTTGATCCAATTCTATATCGGA
>JAJZLW010000083.1 GCA_021850505.1 Thermoplasmata archaeon | reverse complement strand
GCAATACTTGGTCTCATTTTCGCTTGGGCAGTTGGAAAGCTTCCGGGGAGGAATGACAAGGTAAAGGGAATTGTCTTTGGAATGATACTCTGGATACTGTTTGATGTTTTATTTGGTCTTGGGAGCATCGGCGAATACGGTGCACTTTACTATGTTGTGGATATTGCAGGTGGATTTGTCGGTGCAATTGCCTTCGGGTATGTTATCGGGATCCTATACGGAAAGTGGGCCCTGCAGCCAATAAACGACGATATTATTGGACCTGGAATGGCAAATTGATCGAATCTCAAAACATTATTTTTACTCATAAATTTTAATTATGGTTGAATTATTAAGTTGTAATGTTCTCAGCGCCTGAATTTGAGGAGATTCAGAAATTTCTCGAAAGGTGCGCCGGGAATATGCATCTGGTTTTGGGGGTTAGTGGTGGAATAGACAGCGCTGTTGTTGCAGCCATTCTTTCTAGGACGTTTGATCGATCCAGGATACATGCCTATTTTCTCCCTGAGGCTGGAAATGATCCCAATCTAAGGGATGTTGAAAATTTATCTGAAAGATTTTCACTTGATATTAAAACAGTAGAGATTGGTCCGGTCGTAAAATCTCTATCCAATATTATTGGAGGATCGGATCGAAGGGTAAATGGAAACATTAAATCTAGGGTCAGGATGGTCCTGCTATATGGATATGCAAACATGCACAATGCACTTGTCGTAGGCACAACAAACAGGACTGAATTCTATACTGGATATTTTACAAAATTCGGTGATGGGGCATGTGACATTGAACCAATCATGCACCTCTACAAGCATAATGTGCGGGAAGCAGCCGCTTTCCTGAATGTACCAAAAAGCATCATAGAGAAAAAGCCGAGCGCCGGCCTCTATCCGGGACAGACCGATGAGGACGAACTTGGAATGAGCTATGATGAACTTGATGATTATGTAGCCAGATGGGAGAGATCAGAACTTACCACAGGATCAGAAAAGCAATCCGCAGTACTGGATTTGATCAAAAGATCCGCTCACAAACGTAAACCGCCTGAAAGCCTGCTCCGGGCACCTGATGCCTGATGGCTCTGCAGTCTGAATTCCTGCAGGTCAGCCTTATACTCATACTGGCCGCCTTCTCAATACCCATTGCCCGTAAGATATCGGTAGCCGAGGTACCGATCCTGATTATTCTTGGCCTCATCTTTGGCCCTATGACAGGCATCATAAAGGCATCATATGCCAGTTATCTGATGGTGTATTATGCCTCGGTCGGTCTCGGCATTCTTGGGATAGTTATCGTATTATATGCTGAAAGCCACAAGATAGATTTCAGGATTGTAAGAAAGGAATTCGCAAGGATAGCATCCCTGGATACGCTTGGAATGGTTATGACAATCGTTCTTGTGGCCTTCTTCTTCTCTTTCCTCACGCACGCGCCTCTGATCATCGGTTTCCTTTTTGGAGCGATAATATCCCCCACGGATCCTGTGACAATAATACCCATATTCAGGCGCCTCAAGGTAAAGGAGGAGATATATGGGATCGTTCTCGGTGAAAGCCTTTTCAATGACCCGGTCTCAATCATATCCGTCACATTGTTCATAGCCTTAATCGTTCCGGGATCCACTTATTCGCCGCTTTTCAATTCACTCACCACATTCTTCGGCCTGATCGCCGGCTCCACGGTATTTTTGCTGATGCAGATCGTGATACCGTCTGTAATCGGTGTTGCAGTCGGTTTCATAATACTCTACATGAACAAGATATTCAATTTCGAAAACTTTCTTCTCGGCCTGATGCTTGGCGTAATTCTCCTTGAATTTGCAGTTTTTGAGGCAGTGGGTCTCACGCCATTCCCGGCAATAATCGCAACTGGTGCGATAATTGGCAATTTTTCTGACAAGAGCTTATTCTGGCAGAGGGAGTCAAATTTCCAGGATAATCTATCCTTTTTGGCGCAATCGATAATATTCATACTGCTCGGTGCAATTCTTACTGTGCAGGATATAGAGAAATATCTGGTGCTCGGTGTGCTTGTTGCACTTGGAATCATCTTTCTGGCCAGGCCGGCAGCAGTATTTGCCTCACTCACACTCGCAGAACTTGGGAAGAGCCGGTTCAAGTTGGATGGAATAAGGAAATTATTCATATCCTTTGTGGGGCCGCGCGGAACTGTAACAGTGGTGCTCTCCACCATCCCGTACGCCATAGGTGCGTCCACCGGGAATCCACTGCTGATAGAATGGGGACCGGTGATATATTCGGTGGCATCGATCATTGTGCTGACGTCGATCATATTCCTGGCCCTGTTCATCCCGCTGCTGTCAAGAAAGTTCTTCCCGGAAGACAGCAATGGAGATAAGAAGCCGTTACCGGAAACTAATTAGATCAGGCTCAGCTCGTTGTCTACCTCAGATTCAACGATTTCAAGATCCTTGAGAAGATTCTCGCGATCCTTGTAGAACTTTATTATCATCCTTGTTACATCTTTGTATGTGATGTATTTCTTCTGTATCATCCTGTTTATAATGACTTCGCGGAGCTTCACTTCCTTCTCCAGATCCTGCTCGGATCTTCCGGTCCTCTCAGCAATCCTGTTCATGACATAACTGAAACCGGAATACTGGAACTGGTCATTCTGCGGGTTCCATTTGAATATGTTATTCAGGACGATATCACCTGATGATGGATCCAGCCCGGTTATTTCCGAAACGCTCGTAACCCTCCTGACTATCTTTCCGTTGTAGTTGAGAAGGGACTGCATCAGTATGACATCGAGCGCCGTGATCAGTGTCCTTGGAACGTTTATAGGCTGTGATTCAAGCCTGTAGATGAGTGTTTTCGGGTCTTCTGCATGGAATGTCCCAAAGCCGTATCTTCCAGCAGACATTGCCTGGAAAACAGTGAATGCCTCCTTTCCCCTTACCTCTCCTATCACAACGTAATTGGGCCTCTGCCTGAGGGAAGCGGCAAGCAGATCGAACATGTCTATCTCTCCTGCCCTCTTGCCGGTATCCTTGTCAAGGGCGCCAAAACCCGGCCTTGTAACACCGGATATCCAGTTCTCATGCGGTATGTTTATCTCCCTTGTATCCTCAATACTTATAACCTTCATCTGCGGCGGTATGAACAGCAGGATGGCATTCAGGAGGGTTGTCTTTCCGGATCCTGTACCACCCGCAACCATCATGTTTGATCCATATTCAGTTATAACCCACAGATAGGCGAATATCTTAGCTGACACAGACTTTGCCATTACAAGGCTTATTGGCGATAGCGGGCTGGCCCTGAATTTTCTTATCGTGAAAGCCGGTCCATTATTTGTTATGAATTTTCCATACGAAGCCTGAATCCTAGAACCATCCCTGAGGGTTGCGTCTATTATCGGAATCGATATGGATATGTGCTTTCCTGAATCCTGTATTAACTTCTTGACATATCTGTTAAGTTCTGTGTCATCCGCAAATTTGACATTTGACATTATATAGCCATGCTCCCTGTGGAACACAAATACTGGAACTGTTGAGCTGTCGCATGATATGTCCTCGATGCTTGGATCCTTCATGAGTGCATCTATCCTTCCGTAACCAACTACATCGCGTTCAACGTAATATTTGATAACTGGACCCTGCTGGCCGCCCAATCGTATATCCAGATCTTCAAGAGCAGTCGGGAAATAAGCCTCGAAGTCCTTCTTTCGGTCAGTCGTTGCCGTTCCGTTGAAAGCGGCCAGGTTTACAAGGTAATTCTTCAGCTTCTCTATGATTTCTTTTTCAGAATCATCCACGAAAGGTTCGATCACATTTATGTTGATCTCACCGGTATTCTTGTTCTGGAACACCCTTGTATAGACCATTCCTGGTTCAATTTCCTCGAATGAAAGATCGTCAGGACTGCTTGTATCATTCAGCTTGATCTCCATCTTATCAAGTGTCGTTATAACACGTTCTTTCTTTTTGAACATCCTAAACCGCCCCGATCCCGAGAAGGATCACAACACTGACAAGTACCAGAACTCCGGCAAGGAAGAAACCTGAACTTATTCTTCCATCCCTGAGTACCCCGGAAAGAACGCCGGATCCGCCTCCCTGCATGACCATGCCTATATTGAATATGTTCTTGATCGGACCGACATTCGCACCGCCCAGCAGACCGAAACCTCCAGCTCCATGTGATGCACCAAGTTGCGGCAGGAAGTCAATGTCCAGAACAAGGATGACGAAAAGGAAAACCCCAAATGATATCATCATGACAGCAGTGTAGTTCTTCATCTCAGCAAACTTTGCATTTCTGAGAAGCTGCATCTGGGAGGTGAATTCTGAAACCATGCTCATTACATCTGATATATTGCTGCCGCTCTCTGCTGCCCTGATTATAATAGTGCCTGCTCTTTCTATATCCTGTGAATTGAATTTTTTGCCAAAATCAACCATTGCCTCTTCTACAGGCACCCCCCAGGATATCAGTGCAGCAACCCTCCTGACCTCCTCCGTCAAAGCGCCATAATCTGCAGTGGATGCCCTGACAATAGATTCTGATATCGGCATTCCGAAGGTTGTATATTCCGCTATGTCACGAAGGAAATCTGAAATCCTCCTCTCAGCGTCGTATACCTTCCTGATCTCCATATTATCAAAGAATCCATATGGTATGGCAATAACAGCAAATATTACAGATGCTACAACCAGGACGTTAAAGCCAAAGCTCGGCTGACGTATGTATATGAGCAGATAGATCAGCGTGAAAAGAAGGGCAGCTATATATGACATCAGTAAAGCAATATATTTTCTCTTCATATGTTGACCTCCTTGATTGTGCTCTGGATAAGGAAAGC
>JAJZLW010000043.1 GCA_021850505.1 Thermoplasmata archaeon | reverse complement strand
GATAAAAACGATGTTGTTCTAGGATACAGCGTTTATGATTCCTGGAAATACTTTGGTGATATGACCGTTGACAATATCATTAGCGGATACAGGGAGCAGGCAAAATTCATCTGGAAAGGTATAAGAGCCGTTATTGACCGGGCAATTAAAAATGGGGAAAGCATGATCATTGAGACGCTTTACTTTGAGCCAGACTATTTCACAGATATACCGAAGGATCTAATATTGCCGGTTTACATCTATATTTCAGACAGTAAAATACATGAAAAACGACTCGGGGAAAGAGAGGAGTTTACGCATCCTGGATCATCTGGAAAACGACTAATAGAGCACTTATATGAATACAGGACGATTATGGATTGTTCCCTCGAAGCGTCGAAAGTGAATAACATTGAAACCATAGACAATATTTCATATAACGATACAAGGGAGAGACTCATGAAAATGGTGGCTGATTTTGTTGGATCTTAATGTTATATCTGATCTTAATCAGAAGGGTTCAAGAATCTATTCAAAACTGAATGAAATGGGGATAATCCACGAAGAGGAGATGCCACCGCCATCGCCGGAGGATGGTAGAATCACATTTGGTTCAGGTTACCCCAGCAAGGCGATTGAGAAGTTTATCGGCTATTATGACAGGAATTCAAGGATTGCCTATACCCCATCAATGTCAATCCTGACAGACTTTTCAATTGCAAGGGCATACTGTCTTTACAATAAAGCAGGGAAGTCGGATATTGTTTATCTTGACTCCAGATTTGATCCTGAAAAGAGCGAATCTGCGAAGATAGCACTTGATAAATTCAGATCAATCTGCGGTGTGAAGGGTTATTTCACTTTCTACGTTGAAAGGGAAAGGAGGTACGTCAGGGCAAAAGGATTGAGCGAATCATCTGCGGTTGCCGCTGCTGTTTCTAGCGCTCTTGTATCCAATATCTTCGGCTATAATGTTAAGGCCCATTCAATGCTTGCATCCAGGTTTGCAAAGTTTGTTTCTGGTTCCGGCACAAGATCTGTCTTTCCGGGGCTTTCAACCTGGATATCATACCCGGGCATTCAGGAGCCAAAATGCATGGCACATGAGATTAAGATTGATTTTTCTAAAATCAAGATAGCAATGTTTCCAAAGTATGCTGATTATTCAACAAATCAGATGCATGAATTATCAGTCAAGTCACCACAATACATCCCATGGGTACAGAACAAGTTTGCCCGCTTCGAGGAGATAATTGATCGCTCCTTTGATCTTGAAGATCTTCTGATCCGTGCAGAGGAGGAGATGCTTAATCTGAACTCACTCCTTATGTCAGCTGGAAGGGTTCTTCAAACTGAGGAATCCCTTTCTCTAATTGAGAGGATCATATCCTTCAGGAAAAAAAATCCAGGGTTATATTTCACCGCAGATACTGGTCCAAGCATACTGGTCATGACACTGGATGAAAATTTACTGAAGGAATTCCTTGAGACGGAAAGAGATTTTTACATCTCAGGTAATATAGTCAAAGACAGTTCTCCATCTGCATCAAATGCTTTCAGAGAACGGGGAAAAGCATTTTTCGCCTCTTTTACGGAATCACCATGAGGATACCAAACATTTATTCTGAAATACCAAGAGTTTCTCCAGTTGTCATAGATCAAATCGGCAGGCATTTTGGATTTGAGAATGCATCAGATTTTGAACCTGCCGGAGATAAGACAACGAAAGGAATCCCATGGAAAAGAATTTCCGAGGCGGTTCTTGCCAGAGATAATTATTCCTGCAGATCTTGCGGAAAATCAACATTTGCAGATGTGCCTAAAGACAACTCGTCACATTCCATCCATCTTTCAGTCCAGGTTCATCATATCATTCCCAGAAAGGATGGAGGATCAGACTCTTTCAGAAACCTGATAACACTGTGTGATGAGTGCCATCATTCGACTTTTTCGAATGACTATGCGGGTTTGCCCTCAAAAGATCCCGCTTTGTCTGTATATAATTCAAAGTATCTGCTTGTCATTCCTGATCCATTCCTGAAAGACGGTGAGAGAGCGACAAAGGCCGTTATCCAGGACTACGCTAGAACTTATGACGCTGATACTGGAACTTATATGATAAGGCCGAAACTCGGTGAACGGATGGAAGTATCCGTTTTACTATTGACATTTGACAGATTCAGGTCAATTGGAAAAAAATTTGAGACAGAATATTCGGCATGCAGTTACGTTAAGATAAAGCAGTCTGGATCTGGTAGCAAAATCGTTACATTCTTTCTAGACAGCAATGGAAACCTGATTGGATAATTTTCCTTTCTGGCACTAAAGATTTCTCGTATTTTTAGAGATACTGTCATTCTGAGACCAGGGTGCTGGAGCGATCCTTCAAACTAGGATTATCCTTCTTTTAATTCCAACTGAATAAGAATGGTGCCAGGATTCCGGGTTTTTTTCGTTCTTAGGTTAAGGCACTAAATGAAATACAGAAGATAAATAGCAAGTCACTTTGATAGAAATGTCTAAATTTGCTGTATATATAAATATTAAAGTGATCGTGATACAAGTTTATACAGGTGGCACAAAATATGAGTGAAAATCTTGAAACTGCAGTATTTGCAAGCGGATGTTTCTGGTGTTCAGAAGCTATATTCAACGAAGTCAGGGGTGTTATGGATGTGAAATCAGGTTATTCTGGGGGACATATCGAGAATCCTTCATATGAGGATGTATGCACAGGAACTACCGGGCATGCTGAGTCTGTAAGGGTAAAGTATGATCCAGACGAGATATCATATGATGACCTTCTTGAGATATTTTTTTCCACGCATGATCCCACAACATTGAACAGGCAGGGTAACGATATTGGGCCGCAATACCGCTCTGCAATTTTCTATTTGGACGATCAACAGAAGGAGAAGGCTCTCAAAAAGATACAGGATCTCAATAACAGTGGTGAATTCAAGAAGCCAATCGTAACACAGGTGGAAAAATTCACTAATTTCTACCCGGCTGAGTCCTATCATGAGAGATACTTCGAAAGAAATTCAAGCCAGCCGTATTGCATGTTCGTCATTTCCCCTAAAATCAAGAAATTCAGGAAGAAATTTGGTGAATCCCTGGCTACTGAATCGTAATGGTACCTGAAATTGTCTCAATATTTTAAAATACCCTCCTTTACTGTCTATAAGTATGCCAAGCAATAATGACATTACCTTAAGAGTGGCAGAGGCTAATTCAACTGATCCAGGCATGTCCAGGGTAAGGCTTGACGAAGAATCAAGGATGTCTCTCGGAGCAGAGATTGGTGATGTTGTAGAGATAGAAAAGGTTAAAAAAACAGTCGGCAGAGTTTACCGTGCAAGACCAGAGGATGAGAACCGTGGCATTGTTAGAATTGACAGTGTTATGAGGAACAACTGCGGTGCTTCCATTGGAGACAAGGTAAAGGTAAGGAGAGTCATTGCTGAAGAGGCAAAGAGGGTAACTCTTGCTCCAATTATCAGAAAAGATCAGAGGTTGAAGTTTGGTGAGGGCATTGAAGAGTTTGTTCAGAAGGCTCTTATAAGAAGGCCGATGATAGAGCAGGATAATATCAGCGTACCAGGCCTGACGCTCGCAGGCCATTCCGGGCTTCTATTCAAGGTCGTTAAAACTCTTCCCCCAAAGATACCGATTGAGGTCGGTGAGACAACAAAGATAGAGATAAGGGAGGAACCAGCTTCTGAGGTTCTTGAGGATGTTTCAAGGATCAGCTACGAGGATATAGGTGGGCTTAGAGATCAGCTGGGCAAGGTAAGGGAAATAATAGAACTCCCTCTCAAGCACCCCGAACTCTTTGAACGACTCGGGATACACCCGCCGAAGGGAGTTCTCCTTTATGGTCCACCAGGAACAGGTAAGACACTTATTGCAAGAGCAGTGGCAAATGAAAGTGGCGCAAATTTCTATTCAATAAACGGACCTGAAATAATGAGCAAGTACTACGGCCAGAGTGAGCAGAAGCTTCGTGAAATATTTATGAAAGCGGAGGAATCTGCACCTTCTATAATATTCATAGATGAAATAGATTCAATAGCCCCTAAAAGAGAGGAGGTTCAGGGCGAGGTTGAGAGAAGGGTTGTTGCCCAGCTGCTGACACTGATGGATGGACTGAAGGAAAGGGGCCATGTCATCGTTATTGGCGCGAGCAACAGGATAGATGCTGTTGATCCAGCCCTGAGGAGACCTGGAAGATTTGACCGGGAAATCAACATTGGTGTTCCTGACAAGAACGGCAGGAAAGAGATTCTTGCAATTCATACAAGGGGTATGCCTATGGGCATGTCAGAGCAGGAAAAGGGTGAGTTCCTGGACGAAATATCCGAATACACTTACGGTTTTGTTGGTGCAGATCTCGCAGCCCTTGCAAGGGAATCTGCCATGAATGCTCTGAGACGGTATCTTCCTGAAATTGACCTTGACAAGCCTATTCCGGCTGAAATACTGGAAAAGATGGCAGTTCGGAAAGAGGATTTCATGGATGCACTGAAGCTGATTGAACCCAGCAGCCTGCGTGAGGTCACAGCAGAGATACCGAATGTCAAGTGGACTGATATTGGAGGCTTGAACGAAGTGAAGAATGAATTGAGGGAAGCTGTTGAACTTCCGCTCCTAAAACCGGATGTGTTCAAGAAACTTGGAATCAGGCCATCCAAGGGATTCATCCTGTATGGCCCACCGGGTGTCGGTAAAACTCTTCTTGCAAAGGCAGTTGCCACGGAAAGCAAGGCTAATTTCATATCTGTGAAGGGGCCAGAGGTCTTGAGTAAATGGGTTGGAGAGAGCGAGAAGGCGATCAGGGAGATATTCAAGAAGGC
>JAJZLW010000162.1 GCA_021850505.1 Thermoplasmata archaeon | reverse complement strand
GTTACGCACTATGCGAGAAACACGATTCAAAATCTTATGGATAAACTTGAGAAAAGAGATACCAAGGTTATCTATGGAGATACAGATTCTGTGTTCATTGAATCCGGTAAGCCAACATTGAAGGAAACAATTGAATATGGAGAGGAACTGAGCAGGGTGCTTTCAGAAGAAGAGGGAATTGCTCTTGAATTCGAGAAGATCATGGATCCATTCTTTTCGCATGGTGCGAAGAAAAGGTACGTCGGAAGGATAGTGTATCCTGAATCCCAGAGCGGAAAGATGCTGGTAAGAGGATACGAGGTCAGGAGAACCGATTCATTCGATCTCCAGAGTGAGGCCCTGACAAAAGTGTTCGAATTCATAATGAACCGGAATCCGCAGGGCGCTATAGATTATGCAAAAGACATAGTCTCAAAAATTTCAGCAGGGGACAGCAGCATACCGATATCGAAACTTGTTATATCAAGGTCAGTAAGAGACGAAAAGGAATATGCGAATTCAGATTCTCTTGCAAATGTGAGGATCGCAAGAAAGATAAAGGAGATGGGGGAAACCTTTGTAACAGGAATGAAGGTCTCATGGATAGTGACAAACAGCAAGAAGAGCCCGCAAGAAGTTGAGCCTTACATAGAAGGGCAGAAGTTTGATTACGTTCCTGACTATGCTTATTATGCCAGAAGGGTTGAGGAGACATTGAACAGGGTTCTCGAAGGATTATCGATCCAGGTGCATGCAACAGCAAAGGGAGAAGCTAAAATCAAGGACACACAGGAAGCGCCAAAGTTAAGAACACTGGATAATTTCTGATCTGTGACAGCTGAGATCATTGACTCATGGAATACGCTTGTAGGTCTTGCTGTATTTTACGGTAAAATTGAAATCAGCAAGGATATGATTGCAAACCTTGAAGATCCGTCCATGAGCGGACTTTTCTCGAATTCCATTGGCGCTCCGAGGGGACAGTCAGCCGACTGGAGATCATCCGTCGATGGCTCCAAGCTTGGAGTTCACCTTGTTGAGTTCGAAAACAGGTATGAGATACACACGGACAGGTTTGACCCCAACAAGGATATTATCAGGCACCTTATATTTGATTTTATATCACCTGCAGGAAGAAGGAAATAATGGTCCGGTTTCACCGGTAGTATTCCGACGGGTCCACTGCATGCTCGACCTTTCCATCGAGAAAATTCCTTACATTGCGGGCAGCGCTCACGACTGCATCTGCAAAATCGGCTGGGACTTCACTCCCTTCATGCGGCGTCAGGACGCAGTTCTCAGGTAGATCATCGGTTATTGCTGGTTCATTCCACCAGACATCAGCAAGGTAATATTTTTCAGGGAATCTTTTAAGGTACCAGAAGAGATCGGCCTTGTTCACAATATCCGCCCTTGCAACGTTGACAAGAATGCTTCCGCTGAACATATTCAGTGCATCCCCGTTGATAAGATTCCGCGTTGACTGGGTCAGGGGCAAGCATATCACAGCTATATCTGACATCCCAAGTAATCTGGCAACCGACGCAGCATACTGATCCACAATGAGATCATCAGGCTGTTTCCTGCCGTAGCCAATTACATTCATCTGAAATGCCTTTGCGATTCTCGCTATCTTTGATCCAAGTATGCCATACCCGATTATTCCGATGGTCTTGCCCTTTAATGCAACCGCTGGTTCTTTTTTGAAAATTCTCTTGTGTGTTCTCTGGTTATGGTAGGATATCTTCTTCATTGTTGAAAGTATAAGTGCAAATGCCTGCTCTGCAGCCGAATCCGTAAAAGCACCTGGATTGCTGCAAACAGTCACGTTGGCAGGTATGTCCTTGAGGTTGAGTGCGTCCAGGCTTCCATAAATCCCCTGTATCAATTTGGTATTCGGGTTGATGGAATACTTGGTAGCCACTATTTCTATGTCATTCCTCCCGTCCCTGTCGATAACTACGGGTTCACCTATTATATCAGCACACCTCTTCAGGAGATCCGGATCAACATTGAACGTGATTGAGACAGGCATACGTAATCAGGCTTACTGCAGGTTAAGGCATGTCTGTTCATAAACATATCTTTGAACGGATATTTTATGACAAGACCGTAACCAGCAAGTAGGGAATTAAAATATCACTTAATTAATTTTTGAATCCAGACTGATCAGGAAGATTATAAATCCACTTGAAACCGTTACAATTATTTTTTTATAATCATGGATCACATCCCGGACATATTATTTGATCACATACTGGCCTCTTTTGACTGGACAGGAATTTTCCTATGATATAAGTTAAGATTTGGTGTTTTGAATAAAGTTTTATCCTGAGATTCAATGTTGATGCGTGATTGATGTCCTGATCGTTGGTGCCGGCCCTTCTGGTTCATACCTTGGCCATCTCCTTTCACAGAAGGGATATTCAGTGAGGATACTTGAAGAGCATAAAGAGGTCGGGAGACCTGTTGAATGCACTGGTCTGGTCTCAGAAAGAGTTTTCAAGATGGCAAGATCCAGATCAAAGGTCAACGAGGTTAGTGGCGCCGACGTTTTCTTCCCTAATGGCAAAAGCATTCATGTGGCAAAGGGTGAAAAGACAATAGTCATGGATCGAGACCGGTTCGACAAGGATGTGTCGGCGATGGCAATTGGTTCTGGAGCTGATCTTTCGATAAATTCCAGGGCTATTTCCGCATCTGTCAATGATGAATCGGCTAAAGTTACATACAGGCATGAGGGTAACAAGGTTGAGGAAAGCGCTAGGATAGTGGTAGGGGCGGATGGCATAAACAGCATAGTGAGGAAGGAACTTTTCCATTCACGACCTGGAAGGGTAATATCCTGCTATCAGGTAGATTCAGCCTATGAGATGGAGGATCAGGACAGTGTCAATGTTTTCATCGGTTCAGAATCATCCAGGGGCTTTTTTGGATGGGCTACCCCGAGCGGTCATCTGACAAGAATTGGCGTGGGGAGTTACAGGTCACCGGCCTACAGGCATTTCCTGAAGATAAACAGCCGTTATGGCGAAAACAGGATAGTTGGCATAAATGGTGGAAGCATTCCGGTCAGGTATCTGAAGAAGACTTATTCAAGGAGATCCCTCCTTGTGGGAGATGCAGCGGGGATAGTGAAACCACTTAGCGGTGGTGGCATATTCACGGGCATGGTTTCTGCGAAACATGCGTCAAATTCGATATCTGCTGCACTTGAAAGAGAGGATTTTTCAGAAAACGCACTGTCTGGTTATCAGAAGGACTGGAAGAGAGAACTCGGCATGGAGTTATGGATCGATGGCATAGTGCACAGGTTCTTCGGAGGCATAAGCGACAGAAAATTCAATTCCATATATGATGATCTATCCACAGAATCAAGCATAGATCTGATAAACAAAACGGGCGATATTGACTTTCCGTCCAGAGTTGTGTTCTCGCTTTTTCTGCGAAAGCCATCCATACCTGCAAAGCTTCTTTTTATGAGATGATCTCGGGGTCATGAACAACAAGCTGCTCTATTCCATGCTTCTTCTTGTTACAACATTCTTCTGGGGGGTTACATTTCCGCTGATCAAGGTTTCGCTTGAGTACATCAGCCCTCTCCCCTTCCTTGCATTCCGTTTTTCGGTCGCAGCAGCAATACTTATTCCCATTGTGATCAGAAAAAAAAGTGATCTGATCAAAAAAGGAAATATCATTTACGGTTTCTGGGCTGGTTTCTATCTCATGATAGGCTATGTATTGCAGACGATTGGCCTGGACTATACAAGCGCTGCCGCCTCCGGTCTCATCACAGGATTATACGTTGTCATACTGCCACTTCTTTCCGTTGTATACCTGAAGGTCAGGGTGGGAAGGCTTGTTGTTTTCTCATCTATACTTGCTTTTTCAGGTCTAATCATAATGTCTGTGGGCTCTTTCAGTGGAAAGCTAGCCTGGGCCGGTGATCTTCTCACGTTCCTCTGTGCACTTGCCTATGCTTTCCAGCTGGCGTATCTTTCAAAGCATTCTTACAAGATAGATACATATGTGTTCAGCTTTTATCAGCTTCTCATAGTAGGCATTTTCTCATTTGCGCTCATACCCTTTATGCCGGATGAGATGATAAGATTCAATTCGATCGTAATTTTCTCTATTGTATTCACAGCTATATTTGCAAGCACACTGGCTATTTTCATAATGACAAGGGCCCTCTCTTACGTGGAACCGGCGTTTGCAGGCATAATTTTCGTCGGAGAGCCCATATTTGCTGCTATCTCATCAGTCCTCTTCATAGGAGAGAAACTTTCCGTTTATACAATCACGGGCGGCACGATTATGGTCATAGCAATTTTAATAGTGACTGGATCGAAATATATCACTGAAAGGCATAATCAGGTGATCCCTCATTCGTGATTGATGCCGGCCCGCACATCTATGGCAACACCGCGCCTGAGAACCCTCATTTCACGGCCGGATGCCATTGACTTCCCGATGGCAAGAAGCGTGTTATCTTTATCAACAACGAGCGTCTCATTTCCCGGAATTATATTTGGATCACAATCCGTGATGAATTTGTAGAATACATTCTTTCCATCTGCATTGAATGCAGCGCTCTCTTCGTTTACAGAGACACGATACCCGTTCACTGATTGATAAAGCCTAACGGCACCCTTCATGGTGAAAGTGAGGAGACCGTCCCCTGCCCGCAATGTTGCAATCAGGTCACTACCAAGGCTGACTGTCCTTATTCTTCCAGTCTTTCTGGATCTCCTGATGCTTGCTGAATCTGGAAATAGCAATTCTGAGTTAACCCCTGGAAACTGGTACCTGGAAATCATCCTGATCTTTTCTATATCAAAATACCTCTTGCTGGCTGAAGGAACAAGTTTTCCATGCAG
>JAJZLW010000009.1 GCA_021850505.1 Thermoplasmata archaeon | reverse complement strand
TGCTCTTCGAAAGTGTATCGAATGCTTCTCTTATCTCCTTTTCATTGTGTCGGTGGATCTTTCCTATCCTGTTTCCAGTATAGAGTACCTTGAAAAACTTCTCGTTGCCCAGTGTAACGTGGAAGATCCTCCAGTCAGAAACCAGAGAACTCTTGTACCTATTTCCGATGATATTAGCCAGCGCCTCAACTATCTCTATGCTTTCCAGACCACTCTTTAGCTGGAAAGAAATCTCAAGACCCTTTTCCATAAAAAACCATGCAAACATGGCTTAAATTCTTTGTTCAAATAATCTATGCAGGTTTTTATATTTCATTCTAATATCCCCTAAAAATAAGGAGTGTTAAAATTGGGAGATCCTATTTTAGCTTTTATTGATCTATTCGTGGATTCTCCATATGTAGATGACGTTGTCAACTCCCTGAAAGAGTATAAAAATGTTACCGAGATCTATGAGGTTACTGGCGAGTTCGACATCGTAATTCTTGTGAATGCCAGTGACATCGAGGAGCTCCGAGACCTGCTCAAAAATAAAATAATGAAGATCAAGGGCATAAAGAGCACGGTCAGTTCCATTGTTTTGAAGTCCCACAGGACTCTCGTCTCTCCAAAGACGCAATAGATTACTGCTGGAGGCGACATTCTGCCTGAATTTTATCACTTAAGATTATTGATTCGCATTCTGAATCCAGAAAGGTTTCTTATTAATCCATGGTTTAAAGGATCTAATACCTATTTACAGAGGGGCGTTTCATGTTAACTCTCGAAGCTACATTCGTAATCGTGGTGATCTGGTCTTCAGTACTGGTATCAGCATGGTTTCTGGCAAAGTACATGTTTTCTGTTTATTCTGTAAAAAAGACTCGCCTTGACAGATTTTTCGAACCACTAGAAAAAATAATCTACAGGATTTCAGGCATCGATCCATACGAGGAAATGGGGTGGAAATCATATTTCAAAGCACTTATAATGTTAAACGGCGTTGAAGCGTCAATTTCTTTTATTATACTTATTTTCCAGGGTTCCCTTCCTTTGAATCCAATGCACTTTCCCGGAATATCATGGACACTTTCCTTCAATACTGCGTTATCGTTTTCTTCAAACACCAATCTTCAGCATTACAATGGCGGGAGTTCAATGAGCTATCTCTCACAGATGGCAGCTCTCGGATTTCTTCAGTTCACTTCTGCTGCGACTGGTATGAGCGTTGGGGTTGCTGTTTTTAGGGGATTTGCTGGAAAAACAAAGGGTCTGGGTAATTTCTATGTTGATTATGTCAGATCCCTAACAAGGGTGCTTCTTCCTCTCACGTTCGTGGCATCAATAGTACTCATATTTTTCGGGGTACCGCAGTCCTTGAGTGGCTATCATGTTTTCAGTACACTAGAAGTAGCAGGGACTGAGATCGTCAAGACAGGCCCGATAGCATCAATGGCATCAATAATGCAGATAGGCACAGATGGTGGGGGATATTTTGGAGCAAATGCGGCCAATCCGCTGACAAATCCAAACCAGATCACGGATTTTTTTGAAATGGTCTTGATGATGCTGATACCTACAAGTTTTCCATTCCTCTTTGGCAGGTATGTTGAGAATATGCGCGAGGGCAGAACACTGTTAGTTGCAGCTTACGGTCTTTACTTTATTGATATGATTATTGCATTCATCCCCGTTTCATCTATTGGTGCAGGCATGGAGGTGAGGTTTGGATCAACTTCCTCAATCTTCTGGACTGTCACAACGACTGCATTTTCAACAGGTTCAGTAAATGCCAGCCTTGCAGCTTTCAATCCATTGATCGTACTATCTGCTTTCTTCGGAATGATAATTCAGTCAACTCCAGGAGCAGTGGGAGTTGGCTCAATGTATCTTTTGATGTATATAATTATGACTGTTTTCATCGTTGGTCTTATGGCTGGCAGAACCCCCGAATATCTTGGCAGCAAAATAAATGCCAGGGATGTGAAGCTTGCTGTTATTGCCTTTCTGAGTCACCCAATCATAATACTTGTTCCTACAGTGATTACATTTGTAATAGGTGCTCAAAGGGCAATTGGCCTTGGAACAAATTCTTTGAGCTTCACCGAAGTGTTTTACGAATTCACGTCGTCTGCTGCAAATAATGGATCTGACTTCCTTGGTTCAGCTGCAAACAACGCTTTCTTCAACATAAGTACAGGGATAGTCATATGGCTTGGCAGGTTCATTCCAATGATAATAATGCTTGCGATCGCAGGCAGCATGGTCCAGAGAAAAAGGGCGGCATCTCAGGCTCTTCGTACTGACAGCCTTACATTTGCAGTTATTCTCGTAGTTAGCATTTTTATCCTGGCAGTATTGACATTCTTTCCGTTTCTTGCGATAGGCCCCATTCTTTCATACCTGGAGGGATTCAAGAATGGATTCTGAAGAAAGAGATCAAATTTATCAGGAAAGTGCGAACAAGTTGAACTGGGCTTCAGTAATCAGGGATTCATTCAGGAGATTGAACCCTGGGATACTATATAAAAATCCTGTAATGTTCATAGTAGAGATCACATTCTTTATTGTAGCGATAATGTTTATAGATCCCACCCTGATACCAAAGGTTTCGTCTGCAACTGAAAGGGGTTTTTATTTAACAGTTGCAGTCATTTTAATCATAACGGTCTGGTTCAGCACGCTCTCTGATTCGATCGCTGAGGCGCAGATAAGGAACACTGCCTCAACCCTGCGTAAGATAGAAAAGGAGGTGCCGGCCAGAAAAGTTGTCTCCGCGGATGGTCGCGATTACATAGAGGTCACATCAAAACAGCTGAAAAAAGGCGATATCATTAAGATAGACAAGGGTGAGCGTGTGCCCATAGACTCTGAGGTCCTTGAAGGAATTGCGATGGTGGACGAATCCCTCCTTACGGGCGAATCCATAGACGTTCGGAAATCGGTTGGTTCAACACTGCTTGGCGGTTCTGTCGTTACGACGGACAGTCTTGTTGCTAGGGTATCGGTCGATCCCAACGAAACATTTCTGAGTAAACTTATAAAACTTGTCGAATCCTCGGAAAGACCCAAGACGCCAAATGAGGTCGCAGTGTCAGTTCTCCTCGCTGGTTTCACTGCAATATTCACGATAATTATACTTTCAATATTATTGCTCGGAGTTTCGCTGAATCTTGGGGTAGATCTATCCGTGCTGATTGCACTTTATGTTTCACTTTTGCCGACGACGATAGGAGCACTTCTCCCAGCGATAGGAATATCTGGAATAAACCGGATGTCAGCGAACAGGGTTATAATCAAATCCGGCAAGGCAATTGAAGCAGCTGGAGATACGGATTCGCTTCTTCTTGATAAGACAGGCACCATAACTAAGGGTTTCAGGACAGCAGTTGAGTTCATACCGCTTGGTAAAAGATCTGAAAGAGACGTTGGTGAGTCAGCTTTCATGTCATCCTGGAATGATGATACACCGGAAGGAAAGAGTATAGTTGAACTGGCATATTCCAAGGGTTACGTTCCGCATGAATTCGCAATTATAGACAGGGCGAAATACCAGGAGTTCAGTGCTAGCACCAGAAAAAGCGGGATAAGTATTGATGACGCCAATGATTTTGTCCTACCCAAGGGTGGAAAAGGAATTCTACAGCGAAGAAGGGTTCGAAGAAAATACAGCCATGAAGATTCTTCGGATGAAATTGAGATAGTTAAGGGCGCCCCTGATGCTATTAAATCAGTAGCGGCAAACCCTCCACTTAATTATGATTCAATAGTTGAGAATGCATCTAAAAGTGGCGATACTGTTATGGCCATCGCAGAGGGAGACGAGATAATTGGGCTGATAAAACTGAAGGATGAGGTGAAGCCTGGGATAAGGGAAAAGATAAGGGCCATAAAGGATCTTGGCATAAAAACTGTAATGATAACAGGAGATCAACCAGTGACAGCTGAAACAATATCAAAGGAGGTAGGAATTGATGAGGTTGTCTCACGCGCCAAACCTGAAACGAAATTTGAGATGGTTAAGAAAGAACAGGCAAGCGGAAGAATCGTTGCCATGATCGGCGATGGAACGAATGATGCTCCTGCACTCGCAGCCGCAGATGTTGGCATGGCCATGGCATCAGGCACCGAGCCAGCCAAGGAGGCCGCCAACATGGTAGATCTTGAATCCAATCCTGCAAAAATTATCGATGTCGTGATGATGGGAAAACAGATACTGATGACACGAGGAGCAGTGACAACGTTCAGCATATCAAACGACATCGCGAAATACTTTGTCATAGTTCCAGTTATGTTTGCAGCACTCCCAGCACTGAGCGGCCTTAACATACTTGATCTCTCGCCGCATGTTGCGGTAATATCTGCTCTTATCTTCAACGCACTTGTTATTCCCGCACTCATTCCGCTTGCTTTGAGGGGGGCCGAATTCAGGCCACAAAGTACCATGAGGATTTTCATTAAGAATGTAATGATATTTGGTATGGGTGGAGTTATCCTGCCATTCATTGGCATTAAGGCAATTGCCATAATTATAACGTTTTTAGGAGGTGTTTTATAATTCCAACAAAAAAAATAGCAGTATCAATCAGGCTTGCTCTTGTTTCATTAATTGTCTGCGGTCTTATCTTTCCCGGTGTGATAACTGGTATAGGTCAACTGGCCCTGCCCTACCAGTCTAACGGTTCACTGATCTCTTTTGATAATCATACCATTGGGTCTTCACTTATTTCACAGGAATTCAACTATAGCGGATTCTTCCACCCAAGGAATGACTCAGCTTCAGGTCTTGATCCGGATATTACGATCCAGGATGCATGTTTGCAGGTTCAGAGGATCCACAACGCAACTGGAATAAGTTCATCCTTCCTTGAATCGGCAATTTTTAAATTCAAGAAATACACGTTGTTTTTCTTTGGCTCTGAATACGTCGA
>JAJZLW010000046.1 GCA_021850505.1 Thermoplasmata archaeon | reverse complement strand
GAGTCGAAATCCTTCGCTATTTCCTTAGAACCTTCCAGTTTCATTTTTTGACCTCCTTTCTTTTTTCATACATTTCGCTTGGTGATATGTGGGATTTATTTAACCTAATACCCAGATGGTAAACGGCGTCCTCCGTTGCATTGACAATAGATCCAATGGGGCCGCCACCACCCTCCCCGATCCCCCTGACTCCAGTCAATGAACTCGTCGAATGAGTGACATTGTTGATTGCATCAATGTGGGGCATCTTCTTGGCATCCATCACATTATAGTCCCAGAAATTAGAACTCATCAACATACCGTCGTCATCATAGACAAGCTCCTCAAATAACGCAGCACTCATTCCATGCATTGTTGCGCCATTTTCCTGTCCCTCAACAACCAGCGGGTTGATCATCCTGCCGGGGTCTGAAACGACGACATGCTTCAATATGTTGACCTGGAATGTTTCAGGATCCACCTCAACAACCGTTCCATGCATAGAGTAAGAATAGGTCAGTGTGTTGTTTATCCTGTTACTCTTGTCAGGCATATTTTTAGTGAAATCAGGGCTGTAGACATAATAGCTCATCAGGCCAGGCTGAACATCTTTCGGAAGGCGCATTACATCACTCCAGGCTACTGAGGCAATTTCACCGAATGAAATCTTCTTTCCTGAGACACTGCTCTTTACTTCTGAGTTCTCGACTACCAAGTCAGATTCGCGTTCATTGAGAAGATGTGCAGCTATTATTTTCAGTTTGTTTCTCAGTTCCCCGGCTGCCATAAACAGGGCAGTTCCGGCAAGCACCGCACTCCTGCTTGCATAAGCGCCCGAATGTGCGGCCCAGATGTTGCTTATGGAATCAAATCCTGTCTGATATGTTATGTTCTGCGGGTCTGTGCTTAACACCTCAGCAACAATCTGGGCAAATGTTGTTGCATGCGACTGGCCCTGGTCAGTTGTACCGCTTCTGCAAACAATCTCCCCAAACTGGTTTATCATCACCATTCCTGTTTCAGAATTCCCGGAAACCGGGAAATACGGGTTTATTATTTTTACCTGCGAAAAGTTGTTTGCGCCGGAGTCGATGACTGCAGAGAAGCCGATGCCTATGAGGTGCCCCTTCTTTCTTTCCTCTAACTGGACCCCCCTCCATTTCTTGTATTCAAGCTTCTCCATCAGCATGTCAAAAGACTTGAAATAATCTCCCCCATCGTATATGGTTCCAGAAGGTCCGACATAAGGCATCTGATCCTTTCTGATAAGATTTTTTCTCCTGACATCAGTTGGATCCAGATTCAGTTTCCTCGAGACTATATCCATCATCCTCTCCCACATGAAGTTATGCTGCAAACGGGAATAACCCCTCACCGGACCTGTTGGTCCCTTATTTGAAAGTACCTGCAGGAATTCAACGTAGATATCAGGGATATCGTATATGCCAGGAGTAACCTGTGACCATATGACAGCGCCGGCTGGTTCATACCTTGTATACGCACCGCAGTTGTCTATGGCTTTCATCTTCACGCCAACAACCTTTCCATCCTTCTTTACTGCAATTGAAACATGATATGTTCTTTCATTGTTGTGGGTTCCGAACATTATGTTTTCTGTTCTCGTCTCAACATACTTGACAGGTCTCCTGATCTTTCTTGCTATGTATGAGAGCAGGGTGATGTGTGTGTAATTAATTATCTTCCCTCCAAAAGCACCTCCGACATTCGGTGGCACAATCATCCTGAACTTCGAGGGTGGAATCTTGAGTGATCCGCAGATGAGCGGAAGGGAGAACATTGGCATCTGGTTGACACTGTACACCTCGATGACGTCATGCGTTTCGTTATACAGAGCAAGGACTGCACTGGTCTCAAGAGGAACCGAGGCATAGCGGTGATTCTTGACAGTATCCTCAACTATAACGTCCGCTTTTTTGAAGGCCTCCTTCACATTACCCAGATCCCAGACACCCCTCCACACAAGGTTAGAACCTATATTCTCATGGACAAGTGGCGCGCCTTTTTCCAGTGATTTCTCGCCATCGAGAACAACCGGAAGAGGCTCATAGGTTATTTCAATAAGTTCAGCTGCGTCCTCCGCAACGTATGGGTCAATGGCAACGACTGCGACAACGGGCTCACCGAAGTGTCTGACCTTGCCGACAGCAAGCGGATAATCTTTGAGATCACCTGAGGGTGGCTGTGCAATCTGCATAAATGGCGCAATGTTCTTCTCAAGTTCCTCTCCTGTTATGATATCCACGACACCTTCCAGCTTCTTTGCCCTTGAAACATCTATGTGCTTAATCTTCGCGTGTCCATATGTTGAAGTGGCGTATGATAGATACAAAGTGCCCGGGATCTCATAATCATCCACGTAGGTACCCTTTCCCCTTATTGCGATAAGGTCTTCTTTTATCTTTATAGGTTTACCTATGAAACGATCCGAAGCCTCAAGATCTGATTCAAGCACCTGCTTCATTTATTGCACCCCTTTCTTACCTATTGTTTTTGAGGCATCAGATATCGCCTTGATTATGCTCAGATATCCGGTGCATCTGCATATGTTGCCTGAAATGCCCTCCCTGATCTCATCTTCGGATGGATGGGGATTTCTGTTCAGGAGGAAAGTAGCTGACATCAGCATTCCTGGTGTACAGTATCCGCACTGCAGTGCATGGTTCTCCCAGAACGCGTTCTGAAGTGCATTGATTGTTCCGTCATGTGCGAGGCCCTCAACTGTCGATATCTTCTTGCCATCTGCCTCTACTGCAAAGACAGTGCACGACTTGACGGACTTGCCATCCAGTATTACAGTACAGGCGCCGCAACTTGTCGTATCGCATCCGATGTGGGTACCCTTGAGTTTTGCTACCATTCTGATGAAATCAACAAGAAGCATCCTTGGCTCAACATCCGACTCGTACTTCTTTCCGTTTATCTCTATTTTTACCAATTGCTTACCGGTCATATTAATCACCTCTTCCCTCCAGTGGATATTTCCTCCAGAGTTCTCTTTACCAGGACCTCCAGAAGATGCCTTCTATATTCAGTTGAAGCATGTATATCATCAGGCGGCTCTGTACCATCCACCGCCAGCTTCGCGGCCTTTGAGATGTTTTCAGGATTAAGTTCCTTTTTAACAAGAAATTTCTCTGCTTTCTCTGCCCTGATGGGGGTAGGACCAGCAACTCCCAATGATATCCTGGCATCCTCAACGAACCTGCTTTCTACTTTGAGGTTGGAGGCGACAAATGCAATCGGAAATGCTGTATCTGATTTCGAAATTTTAAGGAAACTCTGCCTGTAGCCTGGTTTCAAACTAATCCTGAACCCTGTAACAATGTCTCCAGGCTCAAGCGAAGTGGTAAACAAATCCTGGAAAAAGCCATTTATAGGAATTGCTTTTTTTCCGTCCTGGCCGTAAACCAATACCTCAGTGTCAGCTGAGAGGAGAGCAGAAGCAAGATTTGCGGAAGGATCTCCGTGAGCAATATTTCCACCGATTGTGCCGAGGTTTCTTATCTGCTGATCCGCGATCTTGGCTGCAGCGGTAGAAAGCAGAGGAAAATTATTCCTGACAGAATCAGTTGTGGCAAGCATATCGTGAGTGGCCATGGCGCCTATCTCGAGAGAATCCTTTGAGAGACTGATTTTCTGGTTTATCTCCTTGATCCTTGATAGCGATACGATATGCTCAGGGGAATAGATCCTGAGCTTCATCAGTGGAATAAGGCTCTGGCCACCAGCCAGAGCCTTCGCATCCTCGTTTGAATAAAGTATCTCTGAAGCCTCTTTTAGCGTTTCCGGTCTGTGATATTCAAAACTCTTTGGTCTCATATATAGTTAAAAGAGATGAGATTATTAAAAATATCGGTTATAAGCAGATCCGCAAACATTGTCCTGATTGTTTATATAAAAAGAGAATCAATCTCGAATAAGATCGATTTCCATTTATGATCATTGACTTTTATAAATTCAGTTCTTGTTCTCCATAAATATACCTACGACTATGGAAATGAATCTTAATAATTATGTGGTTTTGGATACGATAATTGCCTTTTGGAATTAGCCTTAAATTCTATTTCTCCTTCTTTTTCTTTTGAACCATGATGATGTGCTCAATTTCCATGACAGATTCTCCAGACTGGTTCAAAACATCCGACATCAGGTGAACAATGCCGTTCTCAGTTCTTTCCTTTTTCTCACCGACATGCATACTGCAGGTAAGTGTATCACCGATCCTCACCCTCTTTTTTGCCTTCATGTTTAAACCGACCAATGCAATAAAACCCCCTTCAAATGGAGATTGTGGAAGAAGATATACCAGGCCGGTTGCAATAGAAGCGGTAAGCAGCCCCGGTGCTATTCTGCCTCCAAAATCTGTTTTTTTTGCAACCTCCTCATTAAGAAATAGGGAGTTATATGCGCCGGTCATGGTGGAAAAAGTTACTATGTCCCCTTCACTTACAGTTCTGCCCTTTGTTGTAGCTCTCCAGTTGTCTGCAAACTCTTCAAAGTACATATTTGGTCAGAAAAAACAATATCTTAAATTTTTGCCAGTTTGTTTCCGCAGTGCGATGCAGGTTAAAAAAACTTATATTAACTTCGTATTCAAGATCGATAAGAATGGCATCAACAATTTATGGCAAATATGCTACGAAAAATCAAAAGGTAATGCGCCTGTCGACATATTCGGAAGGCAAGACTGGCTCAAAGAGAACTGCGTTCGTAATAGATGACTATATCTTGGATATAAATGAGGCGAGCCGGTTTTACAATGAATCATTCGGGGATCAGGAGTCGAGGAAGACTTACTATTCTGACTTCCACGCTCCAACAGAAATGATAAAACTAATCCAGGGAGGTCCACACACCATGGATCATCTTGACAAACTCTTCAAGCACTTTTCATCAATGGAACCAAGCGAGCTTGAAAAACTCAGGAAGAGCTCAAATTTTGTCTTATCTCTGGCTGATGTAAGGATACACG
>JAJZLW010000019.1 GCA_021850505.1 Thermoplasmata archaeon | reverse complement strand
TTTTTGTCCTTTCTACAGGAGCTTTTGTGGCCTCGTTTGTATATGGAATAGAATTTGGAATAACAGGATTGATATTTCTGCTCCTGTCGATTTTCGCATCGTTAACGGTTGCATCAACTGTCCTTCTCAAATTGCAACTTATCTGGCAGGAGTACCGTTCAGATAAATGCGCCGCAAGGGAAATGGGAAATTTTAATGACATAAAGTCAGTGATTGTGAAAGCATCAGAATTCATAAAGTCACAGGTTTCAAATGAGAAATACGAAAGAATAGAAACTATATTGAAGAGAAGGTTGAAATATCTGGAGTGAAAGTATCTCCTTTTCGCGGAAACCGATAATATTGAAAAGTCCTTTTAGGAGACCTCCGGGAGTTCAAGAAGATGCTTTGCAAGTTCATCCGGTTTCGTGACCATGGGATAATGGCCTGTCTCCATTGTCCGGTATGGACCAATGAGCTTTCCCCATTTTCCCTGGATTATTTCATCTACCGGGTCCCCGCTTAAGGTGCAAAAAATATACGCAGCCTTAAAAAGATCAGGCGATCGTGAGAGCGTAATTGGATCGGTTGCAAGCTTGATTGGCCAAGGGGTGCATTTATCAATCATCCATTTCTTATTCCTGCCTATTACATCTTTTCCAATATTACCAAGAATCATTTCAGAGAAAGGGACTGCAAATGATCCTTTATTAAGTGGGCCAAATTCCTGGACTGGATCAAAACTTCCCTGCGGATCTCTGGTGTCTTCCGGCCTGAATGAGTCGAGATACACTACCAGACTGATCCTCTCTGGTACCCTATCAACAACGGCAGCAGCAACCTTTCCTGCAAAACTGTGCCCGACAAGGATTATGTTTTGCAGATCATTGAACTTAATAACGTTGATAACGTCCTCAATTGCTGTCTTCATACCTATTTCTGGGGATGCCAGATGAACCCTTTCACCCATTCCTGTAAGAGTTATGGGGAACGCATTATGCCCATTTGAAAGAAGTATCCGGTCAACTTTATTCCAGACCCACCCGCCCAGCCAGGCTCCAGGTATGAGAACATAATTATACATGTGAACAAGATAGACCGGTCCTGATTTAAAGGTTTAGCATGTCTGAACGAATCAGAATCACGCCGAAAATATAGTCTGCTTTAAGAAATGAAGAATTTATTTAAAACAGTGGGTGTGGTGTATTAAGATGTTTCATTTCCATACAGTCAGTATCTTTTCCCGGTTGAATGAAGCTTTGTTGATGAAATATATGCCGACGGTTGCGATTAGTAAAAGTACCGATATTATAAGTATGTTCTCCATACTTGAAAGTGATATGACCTGAACTTCGCCGAGTACATAAAGCAAAAGGAAAGGTAACAGTGATGCTGCCCCTAACTGGTAGGCACCCTGTACGCTTGATGCCCTCGAAGAAGCAAGTGTACCGAAACTTATACCATAGAGCATGGCCAGCGGCATTCCTATGAATATCAGGATAAAAGATCCAGTATTTGGAAAATAATAATATCCTATCGTCTTGAACGTCGTAATATCAATCAATGAATAAAATATGAGTATTCCAGCCCACAAACCTATGATGACAGGGATAAACGATGCAATGTATTTACCAATGAGTATCTCGCCATCCGATGTTGGAGTGGCCAGGAGCGGTTCCAGACTCTTTTCCACCTTTTCTCCAACAAGGTTGTATGATGTCAGATAAAGTGGGACCAGGGCAGATATGATCATGAAAAAGAAGGCAAATGAGCTGAGTAATCCAACAACGGTTGAAGGCGGAGCTGACTTCGCTATAATAACATGATATAAAATAAGCGGAAGAGCAACTGCAAATACAGTGGGCAAAAGGAATGTGAATGCAAGAAGAGATCTTCTCTTCCTATATATTTTGAGGTCTTTTTTTGCAATGGTCCATGATTTTTGCAATCTCAATTTATTTTTCCCCCACCAGCTTGAAATACGCATCTTCTAGCGATATTTTTACCTCGTTCACAGAACGAATTTTCCCGCCAGCGGCGGCTATTGCATTGACAACAACCGGTGTATCTTTATCAATATCTGCAAGATCAATCAGGAGTGTATCAGACTCCTGAGAAACATTACCAATGTTCAGTGCTTTAACTGCCTGTAATATCGAATCATTAATTGCGGACAGCTTGACAGATATTCTACTTCCAGAGAAAAACTTCTGAAGATTGGCAGGTGTGTCCACAGTGATCATGCGTGTTTTTAAAACACCAATCTTGGTGCAGATCCTCTGTGCTTCGTCCAGGTTGTGTGTGTTAAGCATTATAGTCCTGTTTTCCTTCTTCAGTTTAATTATGAAATCACGTATTGTTCTTGATGCCTCCGGATCAAGGTTTGCAGTCGGTTCATCCATAATAAGTATCTCGGGATCATGAATGAGTGCCCTTGCAACAGCAACCTTCTGCCTCATTCCCTTTGAATATGTTCCGACAGGTTGATTTCTCTTTTCCCAAAGATCCAGCATTTTGAGATATTTTTCAATATTATCATTTACGAGCTGGTCAGGTGCTTCGTACATCTTACCATAAAATTGAAGGTTCTCAACTGCGCTTAGAGTATCGTAAAGACCAACATTGTCGGGCACAAGACCGATTATTTTTCTTGCCTTCATTGAGCCTTCTATACTGGAGATATCATACCCGCCTATCGACGCTGATCCTTCTGTTGGCGGTATCAGGCAACATAACATCCTAACCGTCGTTGTCTTACCGGCGCCATTTGGGCCAAGCAATCCAAAGACTTCTCCTTTACCAACATAGAATGTCAGGTTGTCTACTGCCAGAACTGTGTGAAACTTTTTTGTAAGATGCTGAACGTCAATTGCGAAGCTCATTTTTCCTGACCACCAGATAACAATAGGACAGATAAACTCATACAAATGATATGAATTGCTCGAACTGTTATCGTAAGGTTTTGCCGTGCGATATAATGATTGGAGAATATCTGTTTTCAGCGCCCACTCCATGCTGTGTGGTTAGTTTGGTATGGGGGGAAAACTAAGTGTTTGATTTAAATTCAATACCAGAATCAGTAAGTTCCCTGATAATGTATCCGAAGTTTTCACTGCTTTCAGATATTAATTCGGGAGGGAACGTGCCAACACCCTCTATTCTTCCATCGATTATGAGCTTCGAAACTGAAACCGCAGGTAGACCGGTAAGCAGGCTCATTGCAGTGTGGTCTCGATCGCCCATTGCTGTGAGCGTTGAGAATTTGGAGCCGTCTGCGGATCTCACTGTCAATATGCATAGGTCTCCTCCAGGTCTTCTGAATCTGGAGAAGATGTGCTCTGATAATTTCCTTGCAGTCGTTCCTTCTATTTCATCATCTGAAAAATAACCAAGGTCACGCAATACTTTCATCTTGCCCAGGTGTCCTTTAATCCGTATTGTCTTTTCCGATAGGTTTCTAATTTTGAGAGTTGACAGCAGAGTTCTCAACCCATCAGAAATGAAATATTCAAATTCTCCAAAACCCGGCAGAATTAATGATCCAATTTCATCAAGAGGGTCCAGTTCCTTTATTTTGTAATTTGACAGGATTTTAGCCTTTCTTGTATATTCATCTATCAGACCTTCGACACTCCATGTGACAGAGTGAAGGAAAGGTTCTTTTGCTTCTTCGGGTAATCCACCAACTATAATTTCAATATCCTGAACGCCGAACTTGCTATATAGATTGTAAGCCAGTATATTTGACATCCCCGGCGCAAAACCGCAGTCCGGGATATAGAGAGAACCGTTTGATCTTGCAAGTTTATCCAGATCATACGGGTTTTCAGGACTGTATGACACATCAACGACGTTCAGCCCCCACTCCAGAAGTTTTTTTACCTGTAGATAGGCAACCTGGCCGGGAAGGGCTACAACGACAAGATCGCTCTTCTTTATGATATCGGCTGATTCCATTATACTGCCGGAAATCCCCTTTACGTCTCTTAATGCATCTACCCGGTCTTTATCCGAATCGAGGGCAACTACATCATTGCCTTCGGAAAGCTTGCTGGCTATTAAAGAACCAATATTTCCCAGACCTATAACGGAAATCATGATTGCGAAATGATTGTGGATATACAACCTTTATGATTCATCACGATTCTGTAAAAATCTGCAATTCTTCACACTTAAAGTTTTGAAATAATAATCAAGGAAACAGTATAGGATCGACCGACACCCCATTTACTGGTAATCGATCAGGAATATTTCATTCCAGCTTCTTTTCGCAGTTCTCCCTGTAATACTGGATGAACATCTGCTTGACAGACTGAGGAGATTCCTTCTTCAGCTGATCGGATATCGCCTCACACATCTGCTTAGGCGTCACTGCACGACTCCTGATTCCCTTGTATAATCCCTCTATTCCATCCTTCGGGCCGCGTGCATATGTGAGAGCCTCAGCATACTGCGCCCAGAGATCAGGATATCCACCCTTGACCTTAAGAAGATCATCGAGGGTCCTGACTGCATCCTCATGCCTTGATAATTCCATCAGGAGATTTGCCTTATCCCGCCTGTAATCGATCATCTCTTTATCCGATTCGATTGCCTTATCGAATTCATCAACCGCTTTATCGAACATTTCCATTTCTGAATAAGCGGTTGCCTTCTCCCTGTGATACTTTGCATTCTTTGGATCGAGACTGATTGCCCTGTCAAATTCCACAAGACATTCATCATACTGCCTTAATTTAAGCAGGGCAGATGCCTTTTCATAATGATATGCAGGGTTCGACGGATTCAGCTTTATTGCCTCATCGAGCCGCTTGGCGCCATCTTTAGTTTTACGCTGCTTTATCATCATTGTTGCAACCATGTACTGATAATCGGAATTCGATGGATCTATCTTGATTGCTGATTCGAACTCCTCCAGTGCCTGATCGTACTTGCCACGATCCTGGTATGACTTTCCGAGATTGAAGTGATATAGAGGATCATCAGGTTTGATCTTTA
>JAJZLW010000135.1 GCA_021850505.1 Thermoplasmata archaeon | reverse complement strand
GCGTTTCTCTGGGCGAAGATAAGCCTGCTTGAGTCATATTCTGAAACAGAGGCGGGTAATGGTTTCTACGCAGGCTTTCCAAGATTTTCATGGTTCTTTGGACGTGATGGCCTGTGGGCATCATTTGCCGCATATCTGATAGGTCTGACAACCGAGGCAGATTCCCATCTTGATCTTCTTTATAGAAATTCAGCAAACGGCAGGATACCGCATGAAATTCCCATTGTAGATTCCGTGGATTCATTGGACCAGAATTACGAGGTTTCTGGAACTGAGGGGATCAATACGAAGTACATGTCAATTGACAGCTCCCTGCTCTGGATGATTGCACAGGGTTACAGGAATGAACTTTCTGCGAAACCTGTCGTCGAAGAGGAAATAACAAAAGTTTATTCCTTTATAACAGCATTGTCTGCCGGAACAGATTACCTCCTCGAAAACGATTTCAAATCAGGGCTTATTGGATGGCCTGAAACCTGGGCCACCAAAAGGAATGGAAAATGCGTTGACATTAATGCATGGTACCTTGAAGCAGTCAGGGTCCATGACGCAATCATCAAAGATCACGACGGCAGATTTCAGGTGGTTTACGATTCATATAAATCAAGATTTCTTTCCGGAAAATTTGGTCTTGATTCCTTCACAGATACAGAAAGGAGATATATCAAAACTCCTCTCTTGGCAATTCCCGGTATATATTTTCGCTTATCAAGGATCAAAAAATTACTGAGATTCCTGTCTGAAGATGATTTGATGACTGCCAATGGTGTCAGATCAATGTCCTTTAATGATACGTTATATGATGGTGGATATCACACAGGTCAAATCTGGCCGCTAATGAATGGTTGGATAGGTTTATCAGCCTTTAACAATGGAAACAGGAATCTTGGTGAAAGGATGCTTCTTACTTTCATAAGGTACACATTCAAAAGCGCTGATCCGGGCAGGATAAACGAAACATATGACCCGGATTTCTTTTATCCTACCGGTCAATTTGCACAGGTATGGTCAAGTTCTCTATTCATACAGCTCGTAATGGAGGGATTGCTAGGTTTCAGACATGATTGGAAACATGATATGGATTCAGTGAATGAAATAAGAATGAACAGCAGATTATTAAATAGAATCCGTATTAAAAGTTACAAGCATGCTGATAGACTGGAATCCTTATCAATTGATAAGGGGACATCCCGTAACGAAACACGATATAATAATATATCTTAATTTTTGGCAGAATTATGTAAGTTTTTTGAATAGATGATACAATTATTATCAGAAATTTGGTATACAAATGTTTTAAGGTAAATTCTTATATAGAATGTTTTAAACTGTAAACCATGGAAACACCTAATATACCAACAAAACCCAAAGGACATGGCGCACTGATCGCCGTGATTGCGGTTGTGGTGGTTATAATTGTGGTCGGTTCATTTATCGGCCTGGATTATAACAACTTGTTCCACCCCAAACCAGCGGCGCAGACAATATTTGTGTATTCGGGACCAGCAGGTCCGGCGAACGCGGATCACCTTCTCGGTGGATGCGTAGTGGCTGAGATGGCAAACGGCTCAACCCCGATGGCATCAGCACAACTAATAGCGTTTTTGCTAAATCCTGCTGTGCAGAAGAGCTTTGGATCGGCTACAGGGTTTATACCTGTTGATACGGGCGCATTCAGTACTAGTCCGTCAACAACGATACCTACAATCTATAGTGCATCCAACGCCTCAGTTACAGTTTACTATTACACGAGTCTGACAGAATCCGATTACAACTACGTGAGCAGCGAGATGAGCACATTTATGAGCATGTATCCAAACATTCATGTGAAGACGAGTTTCATTTCAGCTTCTAAGATAGTATCTGAGTTCCAGACACAGTTGGCTGCAAAATCACACGAGAATATTGTTACAACGATTGACAACATTGACGTTGGTACTCTGTTCTATGATGGATATCTGGCTAACCTCACAAGTATGGCTCCAACAATAACTGCAGGTGCCGGGACGATTTCAAGTGTTACTGGATTGAACAACTATGAAGTCAAGGTCTTTGGCGGAGTCTATTTCATGACTCAGCTTGTGAACATACCACTTGTCTGGATCAATTATACCGCGATGCAGAAGGCTGGCATTTCAAGCCCACCAACAACTGATGCCCAGCTCATGAGCGATGCTAAGACCCTCTATAATTACTACGGGGTCGGAATGGTTAACTTCCAGGGTCATGGCGGCGCAAGCACACCTACTGAGTTATATCAGTGGATGGTTCAGTTTGGCGGGAACCCTATGGTTTTCAATGACACAGGCGATATCGCTGCAATGGAATACCTCTACAACCTGAGTGCGTATTTCTCCCCTGACTACCCGGCATCATATTGGGACACATACACCGGACTCGCTTCCAACACATACACAATAATGGATTACCAGTGGCCGGGATCCGTTAATCTGACAACACTTGCAATGAAGCCTTACAACAGTACCGATACTGTTCTCAACGCATCTTTCAATGCACTGAGCACGGGAGTCTTCATACGTGATCCAGTTGCGTGGCTTTCACAGTGGCAATTCTACATGGATGCGGCATGGACTTCAATCATCGAGGATCATGGCTCATACAGTTCGATACCTACAATTCTAAGCACCGAGAATGCAGCGCTCTGGTCCTACCTGAATACGACATACTCTCCAGCAGTTGGAATGCAGTATGAAATGGGTGATTATCAGCCTGTTGTAACTTAAAACTACTCCATAACAATTTTATTTTTTTAAAATTTTAATAAATATTTCTAATTTTTGTTTACTGCTTCTTTCAGAATTCCTTCACTATAAACATTATATTTTATCAGAGAGAATTTTATCTGGTCACCTGGCTGATATCTGTCCTTTACTCTGAGGATTATCGACTTCGACGATTCATCATCCTTATTTTCTGCATCTTTCGGTAAATCGGATTTACTGATATCGAGGTGGCAGAATGCACGATATACGTCATCAATTACCTGAGTGTAATCTACGGTTGCAACATAGGGGCCTTTTCCCTCCTCAATCCATGAATCCCTGAACCCAATCTCGGTATTAGTACTTGCAAGAATCGTCCCCGGGATGAAATTCATTGGAACATCACCCATGAAATCACCGAGCCACCTTGATTTTGGTTCGTTAAGTATCTTTTCATATTTGTCAATCTGCTCAAGTTTCCCATTACGCAACACAGCAACTCTATCCGCAAGTGTTGAGGCTTCCGTTTGATCATGTGTGACATATACGAAAGTAAATCCAAGTTCTTTCTGCAGCTTTTTCAGTTCGGTTCTGGCAGTATATCTTACCCTTGCATCCAGGTTGCTCAAAGGTTCATCAAGCAGGAACATCTTGGGGTTTCTTACCAGTGACCTCGCCAGAGCCACTCTCTGTTTTTGACCGCCGCTGATCTGGTTTACGCTGCTGTTTAGTATATCACTAATATTCAGGGTTGCTGCTATTTCCTCGACCTTTTTCTTTACTTCGGCCGATTTTTTATGCGCCATTTTGAGGGGAAATGCGATGTTATTGTATACGGACATAGTGGGATAGAGAGCATAGTTCTGAAAAACCATGGCAATATCCCTCTTGTTAGGAGGCAGGGTACTTATATCTTTCCCGTCGAGTATTATTTTTCCGTAGCTAAGATCCTCAATTCCGACTATAACCCTCAAAAGGGTGCTTTTTCCCATTCCAGATGGACCGAGAACAACAAGAAACTCACCCTCCTCCACTTCCAGTTCCAGGCCGTTTAATACAACTTTCTTGCCATACAATTTGTAAATCTGTTCAAGTTTTAATTTAGTGCTCATCCTACAAGACCTCCTGTCAAATATTCACCTTTAAGGTATTTCATTATCACAACTGCAAGTATAATCACCGGTATCGAAGCGACCAGGGCGAAAACAGACGATTCAATTGGAAAACCCCTCGCGACATAGTTATAAAGCGTCACTGGAAATGTTGAATCAGTTGGTGCAATCGGCGCAATAATTACGGCATAAGTAAATTCATCCCATGAGGTCATCCAAGATAGTAGAAACGCCACAAATATAGCTATCTTATTCATCGGTAATAGGAGCCGGAACATAGCAGATCCGAAACCAGCTCCATCAACCCTGGCCTGGTTTTCTATTTCCTTTGGAAGAGACCTGAATCCGCCGAGTATGATAAACACAGTCAGGGGCAGCACCACGAGTTCCTGTGCAAGCGCAACACCAACCATTGTAAAATAATCCGAACCGGCCAATCCTATTTTCAGGAAATCAACAGAGATAGGAATTGCGATAACGAGACCTGGCATCATGTTAATTATGAAAAGCAGCACAATGATCTTGTTTGATATCCTTGCCGTCAACTTTGAAAGTCCATAACCTGCAGGTATGCCAAGTGCCAGCCCGATGCCTCCCACCATAAAGGCAACCTCAAAACTCCTAAGCATCGACGCGGTGATAAATGGACCTACCTGGGCAAAAGACGAATACAGGTTATGCAGCGTTAAAGCGAAAGGTATTTGCGGGGGATATAGTGTTCCGATTGTGAACGATGTTGGTTCAAATGAGTAAAGGACAAGAACCCACAAAGGATAGAAGAATATTATCGCGAGGATGATTGCTCCTATATATACAGCATAACTGTTCCTACTTTGCATACTTGGGTCCACCTCCTAATTTTAATACAACAGCTGCATAGGCCAGTATTATAACCAGTAAAATTACAGAAAGCGAATAGGATACAGTCCTATTTGCGACTATGTTATAATTATAGTAGATTAAGGTGTTCATTAGGGGGGGATTGTCACCTATCAATACCTGGGGAAGTGCAAAAATATTGAATTCACTCACACCTCTGATAAGCAAGGCTATAGCCATAAGCGGCGCAATATTAGGAAGCGTGATGTGGAAGAACCTTCGAAATGCGCCTGCACCATCCACGGCTGCTGCTTCATAAAGATTTGGGTTAATTGATGATAATCCGCCAAGTAAAATCAATGCTATGAGAGGGGTGTTTTTCCAGAAATCCGAAAACA
>JAJZLW010000095.1 GCA_021850505.1 Thermoplasmata archaeon | reverse complement strand
TTTCGTTTCCGGATAGATCTGAATAGAGGGATTCCGAGGAATCTTTCCTGTTAGCGAATGCGCAATTCTCGATCGGATTGGTTTTTTCAAAATATCCTGTAACTTGACCATAACATTCTGAGTAGAAGGTGAAAAGATCCCTGCAGAGATCATCATATTCTGTTTGCAGGTTTCCACTTATCCCTGCCTCATCCGCCGATAGATAGAGATATCTGCCATTTACTTTTTTGTCATATCTTACATATCTGGAGGATTTTTCTATAAAAGATAGCCCAATGCGCAGGTCTTCCATCATCTTACTTACAATATTTGAAACACCCTGCACACCTACCTGAGCGAAAACCAGCTCGGCTACAGACTCATCGCCATAGTCGCTGAATACGCGCCTGTAGAACTCTGAACCCCTTTCTGAGTTTGCAGCGAATTCTTTGTCGTATACCTCTCTAATATCAAGTGATGCAGTCCTGCTATACCTGGAAATAAGAGCACCGCGATCAATGCCCCTGTCTGCAGTTATAAGGAAAACATTTCTATCCCGGTTGGAAAATGCTTCCCTCTTGTCGACCATTTATCTCTTTTTCTTCCCTTTCTGGTCGTTCCTTCCTGAGCCCTTCGCAGGGACAAAGTAAACATCCGTTGGACTGAATGATTGCAGTCTCTTGAATTTTGCAACCACCGGCATGCCGACATACATATCATCCTGGTCTGCACCGATTAGCCTTGCCATGAAGAGAGAGTCTATGCCCTCGAATTCAACCATTATCAGGTTGAATGGAGTCTGTGGAAGGAAAACTTCGCTACCGAAATAACATGTTGTATACGAATGTATTTTTCCGGTTTTTGGCAATTCTATCCATTCGGTTTCAGCGCCGCACATCATGCAGTGGGATCTTGGTGTTCCATATCTGTAACCACATTTTTTGCACCTGCTTCCCATCAGTTTCTTCTTGCCAAGTGCCCTGAAGAACTCTGAGTCCTGTGCGAAACTGTGTATGTAGTCGATCGAATAGGTTGATTTGACAACAAGTGGATCTACCGTGTAAACTTCAGTCCCAGACTGGCTCTCTTCCATCTTTGCATCGGGGTTTATCGTCATTTTGGCACCTCCATGATGGATACTGTAACATAAGTTCCGGTGCCCGCATGACTATGTATCAGCCCGCGTTTTGGATTCTTCAGCTGAAGCTTGTCGTCCTTGAAGTGTTTCTTGATCGTCTTCTGAAGCTGCCAGAACATGAATACACCCTGCATTATTCCAGTTGCACCAACCGGGTGACCGCATGCAAGCAGGCCGCCTGAGAAGTTGACAGGAATCTTTCCATTAAGCTTGGGTTTACCCTCATCTATGAACTGCCCGCCCTCTCCATATTTGCACAGCCCAAGATCCTCATAGGTCTGTATCTCAGATGATGTGTATGCATCGTGCAGCTCGATTGCATCAATCTCGTTCAGCGGATCTGTTATGCCAGCTGCCTCATAAGCTTCCTTTGCGGCAGATCTCCCAGCCCTGAATGAATGGATCCCCGGGTATTTCAGATCTTTGTAGTCTGACGGCTTCTCATTTGGAAGAAGTGGAACCTTGCCAAACGGTCTGTCTGCAAGCCTCATAGTATCCGTCCCGGTACCGATACCTGTTATTTCGATCGGATGCTTTGTTATCTCAAACGCCTTCTCTTCAGATGCGAGTATTGCAACGGCAGCGCCATCTGACATTGCGCAAACATCCAGCCTTGTCAGGGGATATGCTACCATCGGCGATTTCCTTACGTCCTCAACTGTAAGCTTCATGGGGCTCTGGGCATATGGATTGTGAAGGGCGTTCTCGTGATTCTTGATCGAGACTTTGGCAAGTTGCTCAACGGTGGTTCCGAATTCATGCATATGCCTGACAGCCATCATGGCATAATATCCCGTATAGAACCCGCCAACCGGATAATCAAAGTTGGTATCACTTGCGAGAGCTATGAACTCATTTCCCTTCCATGTATTTACATGTGACATTGATTCAAAGCCGTAAACAACACAGGTGTCCATCCTTCCGGAAGCGACCTCCTCATAACCTGTCTGGAAGGAAAGGCCGCCAGTGGCGCCTCCGCCCTCGACCCTTTTGCTGGGTTTTGGTGTCAGACCCAGATAATCCTGGACCATTATACCTGACATCAGCTGCCTCTGAAAATGATCTGAAAAATATGAAGCTACAGAACCGTCTATGTCGCTCAATTCAAGCCCGACGTCATTCATAGCATAGTCGAATGCCTTCTTCACACGCAGTCTAAAATCCATTTCCGGAGTTGCTTTTGCGAATTTAGTTACACCGCCGGAAACCATGTATACCTTTCGTCCTTTATGCTTCATGAAAACCTTATGTAGATTCCTTTACTCTTTATAATATTAATCCTGCAGTGAATGGCAGCTAGAAAATTATATCAGTTTACCGCGCATACACTTGACATGAAGGCTATTGTAATTGGCGGCTCGGGTTTTATTGGCAGCAATGTGGCCATGTCGCTTGACGCTGAGAAAGTCGTATACTACTCCAGGCATGAAAATGAAGTTCTCAATAAAAAGGGAGTTGAACATATTACTGGTAGCGTTGTTGAAACTGAAAAACTCCAGGAAGCTGTTAAGCAGTTCGATATGATAGTATATTCAGCTGGAATATTCAATGATCCACAGCAGACGCATGACGACGTAACATTGAAGGGAATAAAGGCAGTCGTTGATGTGATCAGGAAACAGGATACTGGGCAGAAGCTGATATTTTTCTCTGCTATAAACACGGATTATGGAAGCTCCGAGTATTTCAGGTTAAGAAGAATTACTGAGGACAACGTGAATTTGGCAAAAGAGAGCCTCACGATCAAATTATCAAATATTTTTGGAGAGGGAGATCGGATAACTGGCGAGATCTTGAAAATTGCGCGATCTCCAATACACAAGATGCCAGCAGGTAAGTCCCTGGCACCTGTCAGTATATCAGATCTTGTCAAAGTACTGCAGTCATTCCTTACGTACAAGGGAACAATTTACGTCTGCTCAAAGGAGGATATTTCCTTAAGCAGTGCAGTGAATATTGCAAGGAATATAATTGGCGGTAGACCTGCAAAGGGTGTGGAAAATAAAAGAAAAATACCGAAACTTGTCTCAAAAATGGCTGAAAAGGTTGACATTCCTGATTGGAGACTTATGGATCTTACACTGAACTATTACAGAGAAAACACGTCTCTATACAGAAGCGTAAAAGATCCAATGAAATTTGTTGATTACCTGAAGGAAAAGGCTAAAGCATAACGTGACCAATTGCTTCTCTGTATGTATGCACACTTAGTTTTTTTAGATATTTTATCGTGTAAGGGTCTATTTTATTCTCAAACTTTTCCATGTTTGAACATTTAAGAAGCAGGGACGATGCATTTCTCATGTGGGCACTAGCCGCGAGAAGGTTCGCCGCCCTCTGATCCCCTGAACTCAGTTTTTCCTTTAGATCAAGCCATACTTCGTCGGCGTGGTTTAGCATCTTTCTGTTCTGATCGCTGAGCCTGATATTCGGATCTTCTATTCCTGAAACAATGGTATCAAGCATATCAAGCAGGGATCGCGTTTCGTTCAATTGTTTTCCAGTTGATACTGCAAGGCCTAGAAAGGATTCTGAGAGCCTCACCTCAGACAGGAATGAGAAATACGGGTGATCAAGGGGAAGGTCTGCATCTACAAGCTCACAATACTGCTCGTTCGGATTTTCCTCGTCAGGCATAAAAGTGAATTGGCTGCACACTAAAAGAGTTTTCACGTTTTCTTAATACATGAAATACCTGAAAGGAAAATAGCCCCGGGCAGATTCGAACTGCCGTCGACGGGTCCAGAGCCCGTAATGCTTGGCCACTACACCACAGGGCTTTTAGGTGTGGCTACACCATCCTTTCTGCTGGAATACTTAGAACCCTAATTAATCTTACATGCAAAATTTTCCATGGTGAATAACGGAATCTGTTTTTTATGCACTGCTCTATGCTTATGTTAGAAGGATTGATTCTGAATCTGAGAATAAAATAGCAGATTCGTTAAATTATTTAGGGTGTGAACCTTCATGAAGATGTGAAGAACTGGAGCGGACACATCATATTTCCAAGCAATTTCCAGTGGAAGGAACTTGAAAAAGTGTTTCCCGAGATCTGGGAGATTTTTTCCAAGGATGCAAGGCCAACGGTAGAGGAGGTTCAGTATGACCAGGCTAATCTGTATCTCAATCTGGAGGAGATAAGAAACAATAAGAAACCCTTTGGATACATCAAAGAAGGGGCAAAAAACAGGTTACTTTTTCCGATGGACAGGAAGGAGATGATAATATATAGGGGGCTCCTTTCAGAGAATATCAGGGACCTGACAGAAGAGGTCGCCAAAATACTGAGAAATGCAAAAATAAAGTTCACAATTGAATACGACAAAATGCTTCTGCAGGAAATCCGGGCAAGGCGCAAGTAACTTTCAAGAATAATTATATCTAATCTTGCGATACCGGAGAGATGGTCAGCAGGATAAAGGTAGTCAATGATGTCGGAGAGCTTGTTTCCATTTTCCATGCTGCAGATTCTGAGGTAAAGAGAAAGCTTCTAATTGATCTTGCCACCGGCTGGATTACTATACCAAAAATAGAGGAAAAATACGGCATGGAGGGGAAGAGAGCACTTCATTATCTTGACAAGATAAAGATGACCGAAAGCCAGTGGGTGACCAGTGAAAACGGGCCAGAAAAGGCTTATCATACATATTACACCAACGTCCAGATAAATCTTATAGGCGGAATGGAGGAACTTGCGGACATAATTTACGCAACGACCATGAGCGAGAAGAAGCTTGAGGAATATGAGTCGAAGATCAAGGAAATGATCGTACCTGGAGAAGGTGTTTTCCTGGGTGATGTCGCTGAAAAACTTCAGTTTTCCCAAACACTCCTCAGGGGACTTATAAAGAGGTCTTCTGATCTGACTATTAAAGGTTTCAAGATTGATCTCGTTCAGGAATAATTGTGAGGTAAGATGATAACTGTCCTGAGAATCGGGCAC